>CAYUAH010000394.1:0-2863 GCA_964442375.1 uncultured Hydrogenophaga sp.
CGCCACCTGGAGCCGCTGAGTGCCGGCGACGTGCAGAAGCTGCGCGACTTTGCCGCCACCCACGCGGAGCACGGCCTGCAGTGGTGGCTGCAGCCCAAGGGCCCCGACACCGTGCACCTGCTGGACCCCGCGCCCGAAGGCCGGCAGCTGTCCTACGCCTTGCCCGAGTTCGGCGTGGTCATGCCTTTCAAGCCGACCGATTTCACCCAGGTCAACCCGCACATCAACCGCGTGCTGGTGGGCCGTGCGCTGCGTTTGCTGGATGTTCAGCGGAACGAGCGCGTGATCGATTGGTTTTGTGGCCTGGGCAATTTCACCCTGCCGCTGGCCACCCAGGCCGGCGAGGTGCTGGGCATCGAGGGCAGCGATACGCTGGTTCAGCGCGCCACCGACAACGCCGCCCGCAACCGCGCCGCCTCACCCCAGCAGCACTGGGCGCCCACCCGTTTTGTGGCGCGCAATCTGTTCGAGATGACCCCGGCCATGCTGGTGGCCGACGGTGCCGCCGACAAATGGCTGGTGGACCCGCCACGCGAGGGTGCGTTTGCCCTGGCCAAGGCCCTGGCCGACCTGCACCAGCAGTCGCTGGGCCTGGCCGAGCCGGGTACCGAAGTGGATGTGGCCGGCTGGACACCGCCGCAGCGCATCGTCTACGTGAGCTGCAACCCCGCCACGCTGGCGCGTGACGCCGGTTTGCTGGTGCACCAGGCGGGCTACCGATGCACGGCGGCGGGCGCGGTCAACATGTTCCCGCACACCGCGCACGTCGAGAGCGTGGCCGTGTTCGAACGGGTGGCCTGAAAAGGCCGTCAGTTGCTGCGCTGAGTCGGCGTGGTGGTGGGGCGGGTGCCGCTCGCACCGCTGCCGCTTGCCGGTCGCGTGGGCGTGGACACCGCGCCTGGCGCCGGCAACACCGGCTTGATGGACGGAATGGCACCGTTGCCTGCCGCGGTGGGGCGCACGGCCGATGCCGCTGCGCTGCCACCGGCGCGCGCGTTCTGTGTGCCGCCCTTGCCCACCGGCTCGCCATCGGCGGTTTCGTCGATCATGGTCGGTTTGGGTTTGGGCGGCATGGACGCGATCTTGTTCTCGCGCATGTACTCGTCCATCTCGCGCCAGCCCGCAAACACCGCGGCCTTGCTGGCGCGGGTGTTGTTCTGGTAGCACTCCTCGATGCTGCGCTCGGCATGTCGGCAGCCACTGCCAATGGCCTTGCCTTCGGCCTCTTTCTGCTCGGCCAGCTGGGCGGCGGTTTCAATGCCCAGCATGCCCATGATGTCGCAGCCGCTCAGCGCCAGCACCAAGGGCAGGGCGGCCCAGCGCAGGCGAAAAAACGGACGCGAAGAGGTGCTCATGGGTCTATTGTCGGCCGACCCGGCGTGAAACTTAAAGAATTTTCAAATGAAAAAGGGGCCCGCAGGCCCCTTGAGACGCGTTGTTTGCGCCAGATCAGTCACGTTCGCCGCCAAAAATGCCCAGCAGCGCCAGCAGGCTCTGGAAGATGTTGAACACGCTGAGGTACAGGCCCAGGGTGGCGCTGATGTAGTTGGTTTCGCCGCCGTCAACAATGCGCTTGAGGTCGTACAGCAGGAAGCCGCTGAAGACGATGATGGCCATCACGCTCAACACGGCCATGCCGATGGGGCTGCCGACGAAAACGTTGATGATGCCGCCGATCAGGATGCCGATGGCACCGATGAACAGCCACTTGCCCATGCCCGACAGGTCGCGCTTGATGGCGCTGGACAGGCTGGCCATGACCAAGAAGATGCCGGCCGTGCCGCCAAACGCGGTCATGATCAGTTCGCTGCCGTTCTTGAAGCCCAGCACCTGCGCCAGCAGGCGCGAGAGCATCAGGCCCATGAAGAAGGTGAAAGCCAGCAGCACCGGCACGCCGGCAGCGGAATTTTTGGTCTTCTCAATCGCGAACATGAAACCGAAGGCCCCGCCGAGGAACACGATCAGGCCCATGAAGCCGGTCAGGCCAGCGGTGATGCCGGTGGACACACCCACCCAGGCGCCCAGCACGGTGGGCAGCATGGACAAGGCCAACAGCCAGTAGGTGTTGCGCATGACGCGGTTGCGTTGTTCGACGCTGACCGCGCTGCCGAAACCGTCGTAGGTGTGTGTGTTGAGGTTCATGGTGTCGCTCCTGAGGTTCAAATGGGGCGGCTGCCCGAAAAAACAAGCTGGTACAGCGCGCATTCTAGGGTGATGGACGGTCATGGGTGAATTGACCTCAATCGCCGCAATGACGCCGCAACCGCTTGCCAGCTGCGGTTAAGCTTGCTGCCTTCCCAAGACCCCTTCCTGCAGGAAAAGTTCATGAAAAACAAAGCCGTACTCGAATTGGCCGACGTCAAGGCCATCGCCGCCGCCGCAGAAGCCGAAGCCCTCAAAAACAACTGGGCCGTCACCATCGCCATCGTTGACGACGGGGGCCACCTGCTGTGGCTGCAGCGCCTGGACGGCGCGCCGGCCATCTCCTCGCACATCGCCCCGGCCAAGGCGCACACCGCCGCGCTGGGCCGCCGCGAGAGCAAGGTCTATGAGGACGTGATCAACCAGGGCCGCACCTCCTTCCTCAGTGCACCGGCCATTTCCGGCATGCTCGAAGGCGGTGTGCCCGTGATGAAGGATGGCCAGTGCATTGGCGCGGTGGGCGTCAGCGGCGTCAAGTCCAACGAAGACGCGCAGATCGCGCGCGCTGGGATCGCGGCCATCGGCCTCTGATTTCGCGTTTTTCACATGAAAAAGCCGCCCGGCAGTGCTGCCGGGCGGCTTTTTTTTCGCGGCTTGTGCGGTCGGTCAGTCCAGCGTGATCTTCTGCGCCTTGATGAGCTGGTGCCAGCGCACGGTTTCG
>CAYUAH010000395.1:0-2861 GCA_964442375.1 uncultured Hydrogenophaga sp.
GGGTGCCGTAAGCGGGCAGGCCCTGGCCGGTGACGGCGTTCTCGGCCAGGATCTTCTTCTTTTCCTTGGTGACCTGCATGAAGGCCTTGGGGTCTCGCAGGTTGCCCACGCCCTTGGTGCCGCGCACCGCGATGGCCTTGAGGTTCTTGCTGCCCATCACCGCGCCCACGCCCGAGCGGCCGGCGGCGCGGTGCAGGTCATTGACCACGGCCGCGTACAACACGCCCGTTTCGCCCGACTTGCCGATGCTGGAAACACGCAGCAACGGGTCTTGCAGGCTGGTCTTGAGCGCTTCTTCGGTTTTCCACACGCTCTGACCCCACAGGTGGGCGGCGTCGCGCAATTCCACCGTGTCGTCGTTGATGTAGAGGTAGACCGGCTTCGGGCTCTTGCCCTCAAAGATGATCATGTCCCAGCCGGCCATCTTGAGCTCCGCACCCCAGTAGCCGCCCGAGTTGGAGCAGGCGATGGCGCCGGTCAGCGGCCCCTTGGTAATGACGGTGTAGCGCCCGCCGGTGGACGCCATGGTGCCGGTCAGCGGGCCGGTGGCCCAGATGATCTTGTTGTCCGGCGACAGCGGATCGACCTTGGGGTCGATTTCGCTGATGAGGTATTTGCTGCCCAGCCCGCGCGAGCCGATGTAGGCGCGTGCCCAGTCCATGCGCAGCGGCTCCACGGCCACGGTGCCGGCGCTCAGGTTGACACGGAGGATTTTTCCAGCCCAAGACATGATGGTTCTCCTTAAGCGGCAGAAGCCTGGTTGCCCAGCTTGTCGGCCCACTGCTGCATCTTGGAGATGCCGGTCCAGTTGGCGTCGATGAAGGTGATGGCGCCGGTGGGGCAGGCGTCGGCGCAGGCGGGTTCACCACCGCACAGGTCGCACTTCTGCACCTTGCCGGTTTCCTGCACGTAGTTCACCGTGCCGAACGGGCAGGCGATGGTGCAGACCTTGCAGCCCACGCAGGTGGTTTCGTTCACCACCTTGGCGCCGGTGAGCTTGTCCACCGTGATGGCCTCCACCGGGCAGGCGTGCAGGCACCAGGCCTCATCGCACTGGGTGCAGGTGTAGGGCACCTTCTTGCCGGTGTGGTGGAAGTCAAAGACCTTGATGCGCGATTTGGAGGTGGCGTAGGTGCCGTAGTTCTCGAAGGAACACGCCATTTCGCACTGCAAACAGCCGGTGCATTTGTCCGGGTTGATGTGCAGGACTTTCTGCATGAGAGGTCTCCTGGTTGGGTGGCAGCGCCCGCGAGGTATGCGACGCTGTGCCTATGAACTGAGTTGCACAAGCACTGTAAAAAACCCCGACCCCACAAGACTTAGGGGTAAACCCGAAAACGACCTCGGCAGGCGCAGAAATTCTCAATCTGAGACAACGCCCGAGCGCCTTGATCGGGCATGCACATGGGCAGACAATCGACAAGAACGACTGCCGCACCATGAACCACGCCCTGCCCGCCACGCCCACTGAACACGAACGCCTGCGCCGCATTGCCTCCGCCCGGCGCGACGTGATGCTGGACGGGCACCACAGCGCCGGCATCGAAGCATGGATTCAGCGCTCGTGGCAACGCTGTCTGACCCAGGGGCGGCGTCCGGACGAAGCGATCGCGTTTGATGCCGTGAGCGCCACTGAGGCCCGGCGCATCATCGAACACAACCAGCCCCTGATCCGCGCCGCGCAACCCACCCTGCACAAGCTGGCGCGGGCGATGGCCGACACACGCTATTTCGCCATCCTCACCAACGCCCAGGGCGTGGTCGTCACGGTGGACGGCCCCATCGACCCGGCCAACCCGCGCGCCAGCACCATTGCCCGCGTGGGGGTGGACCTATCGGAGCGCTCGGTGGGCACCACCGCCATCGGCGCGGCCCTGGCGGAGTTGCAACCGGTCTGGCTGCACCGGGGCGAACATTTCTTCGACACCAACAGCCACTACAGCTGCGCTGGGGCGCCGCTGTGGGGCCCGCAGGGCGAATGTGTGGGCATGCTGGACCTGACGGGCGTGGACGTGGCCGAACGCCCTGCCCTCAAACACCTGGTCACCCAGTCGGCGCGCAGCATCGAAAACGCCCTGGTGCTGGCGCAGCCCCACGCCCTGTTGCTGCGCCTGAACTGGCCGGGACAGCACCTGGGCGAAGACAGCGATGGCCTGCTGTGTGTGGATGGCGATGGCTTTGTGGTGGGCCGCAACCGCGCGGCCAGCGACATGCTGGCCCTGCCGCAGGACGGCTTGCGCCCGCACTGCGGCGACCTGTTTGCCCTTCCGTGGGAACACCTGTTTGACGCCGCGCAGGCTAGGCGCGCGGCCACCGAGCAACCCCTGTGGTCGGGCCTGCGGCTGCAGGTGCTGGCCAGCCTCAACGGCGAGGACACCAGCGGACGCGGTGCCGGCCTCAAGGACATGGAAGCCGCCCTGATCAAACAGGCGGTGCAGGACGCACGTGGCAACGTGATGGAGGCCGCCCGCGCCTTGGGCATCAGCCGCGCCACGGTGTACCGCAAGCTGGGGCGGCGCCCTTGAAGCCTGTCTGAGGCAAATTTCGGGTGCCACGCTATAATGCACGGTTATCTGCAAGGCCGGCCCGCCTCCGCTTCCCGCCCAGGATGCCGACACCGGGCCGACACCAAGACACCACCGCCGCGCCAACGGTGGCCTGCCCCACACGCAGCGCTGAGACCTGTTTCGCTCAGTGCCCAAGACATCCCCACGGAACAAGCTTTGAAGGAGCCACATGGCCAAGGAAGAACACATCGAAATGAGCGGCAAGGTCACCGAAGTCCTGCCCGACACCCGTTTTCGCGTCACGCTGGACAACGGCCACGAGCTGATCGCCTACTCGGCCGGCCGCATGAAGAA
>CAYUAH010000396.1:0-2847 GCA_964442375.1 uncultured Hydrogenophaga sp.
CCAACCAGCCGCTGGTGCTGGCCGGCTGCCTGGACATCAAGAGCAGCATCAAGGCCGCGCGCTTCGTGCGCTTCTGCGATGCCTTCAACATCCCGGTCGTCACCTTCGTGGACGTGCCCGGCTTCATGCCCGGCACCTCGCAGGAGTACGGTGGCATCATCAAACACGGCGCCAAGCTGCTCTACGCCTACGCCGAATGCACGGTGCCCAAGATCACGGTCATCACGCGCAAGGCCTATGGCGGTGCTTACGACGTGATGGCGTCCAAGCACCTGCGAGGTGACGTGAACCTGGCCTGGCCCAACGCGGAGATTGCGGTGATGGGTGCCAAGGGCGCGGTGGAAATCATCTTCCGCGAGGACAAGAAGGACCCGGCCAAGCTGGCCGAGCGCGAGGCCGAGTACAAGGCCCGTTTCGCCAACCCGTTTGTGGCCGGTGCCCGGGGCTTCATCGACGACGTGATCCTGCCGCACGAAACCCGCAAGCGCATCTGCCGCTCGCTGGTGATGCTCAAGGACAAGAAGCTGGAGAACCCGTGGCGCAAGCACGGGAACATTCCGCTGTGATGTTTGCGTCGGTTTCTGTTGCTGGCGCTGGAGTGGATGGGCTGCGCGTTTTGCTCCGTGTCCCCCGCGCTTCGCGCTCCTCCTTTACCTGCGCAAAACGCCCAGCCCACCCACTCCAGGGTACGTGGCGCGCCGCCGCCTTGAAACACCTCCACTTCGCAGCAACGGGTATGCCGTGTCCGTCGCAGCGAAGTAAAGGAGGAGCCGGCCACAGGCCGGCGGGGGACATGAGCGGAGGCGGACACGGCATGCCCGTTGCGGGCTCAGCCAAGACAGCAAGTACAGCAAACCGGCCAGCCCAACACCAAGATTCCTGAAGAGGAGAAATTCCCATGTTCACCAAAATCCTGATCGCCAACCGTGGCGAAATCGCCTGCCGCGTGATTGCGACGGCCAAAAAGATGGGCATCGCCACCGTGGCGGTGTACTCCGACGCGGACAAAGAAGCCCGCCACGTCAAGCTGGCCGACGAGGCCGTGCACATCGGCGCCGCGCCCAGCCGCGAGAGCTACCTGCTGGCCGACCGCATCATTGCCGCCGCCAAACAGACCGGCGCCCAGGCCATCCACCCCGGCTACGGCTTCCTGAGTGAAAACGAAGCCTTTGCCAAACGCTGCGAAGACGAAGGCATTGCCTTTGTCGGGCCACGTGCCCACTCCATCGCCGCCATGGGCGACAAGATCGCCTCCAAGAAACTGGCCAACGAAGCCAAGGTCAACACCATCCCCGGCTGGAACGACGCCATCGAATCCCCCGAGCGCGCGGTGGAAATCGCCCGCGACATCGGCTACCCGGTGATGATCAAAGCCTCCGCCGGCGGCGGTGGCAAAGGCCTGCGCGTGGCCTTCAACGACAAGGAAGCGCTCGAAGGCTTCAGCTCCTGCCGCAATGAGGCCCGCAACAGCTTCGGTGACGACCGCATCTTCATCGAGAAGTTCGTCGAGCAGCCGCGCCACATCGAGATCCAGGTGCTGGGCGACGCCCACGGCAACGTCGTCTACCTGCACGAGCGCGAGTGCTCGATCCAGCGCCGTCACCAGAAGGTGATCGAGGAGGCGCCATCGCCGTTCATCAGCGACGCCACGCGCAAGGCGATGGGCGAGCAGGCGGTGGCGCTGGCCAAGGCGGTGAAGTACCAGAGCGCGGGCACGGTGGAGTTCGTGGTCGGCAAGAACCAGGACTTCTACTTCCTGGAAATGAACACCCGCTTGCAGGTGGAGCACCCGGTGACCGAGTGCATCACCGGCCTGGACCTGGTGGAGCTGATGATCCGCGTGGCTGCCGGCGAAAAGCTGCCGCTGACCCAGGCCGAGGTGAAGCGCGAAGGCTGGGCCATCGAGTGCCGCATCAACGCCGAAGACCCCTTCCGCAACTTCCTGCCCTCCACCGGCCGCCTGGTGCGCTTCAACCCGCCGCATGAAACCATGTGGCAGGCCGACACCGCGCACCGCTACGGTGTGCGGGTGGACACCGGCGTGTACGACGGTGGCGAGATCCCGATGTACTACGACTCGATGATCGCCAAGCTCATCGTGCACGGCAAGGACCGCAATGACGCGATTGCCAAGATGCGCGAGGCGCTCAACGGCTTCGTCATCCGTGGCATCAACAGCAACATCCCCTTCCAGGCGGCACTGCTGGCCCACCCCGATTTTGTGTCGGGCAACTTCAACACCGGCTTCATTGCACACCACTACGCCAACGGTTTCCGCGCCGAGGACGTGCCACACGACGACACCGATTTCCTGCGCGCCATCGCCGCCTTCGTGCGCCGCAAGTCGCGCGAGCGCGCCAGTGGGCTGAGTGGCCAGTTGCCGGGCTACGGCGTCAAGGTGGGCAAGGACTACATGGTGGTGTCGTTGTTGGCCGACGGCGAACACGCCTACACCCCGGTGCACGTGGACGAGTTCGTGGGCGAGACCGGCTACGCCTCGGTCACCGTCAACGGCAAGCGCTACAAGATCACCTGCAACTCGCGCCTGAACGACGTGCGCATCGAAGGCATGTGCAACGGCAACCCCTTCGTCGCGCAGATCGAGCGTGGCACCGCGCGCAATCCGCTGGCGCTGGTGATCCAGCACAACGGCACCAAGCTGGAGACCATGGTTGTCTCGCCGCGCATGGCGCAGTTGCACGAACTCATGCCCTTCAAGGCACCGCCCGACATGAGCAAGTACGTGCTCTCGCCCATGCCCGGCCTGCTGGTCGAGGTGGCGGTGCAGCCGGGCCAGAAGGTGCAGGCCGGTGAACGCGTGGCCGTGATCGAGGCCATGAAGATGGA
>CAYUAH010000397.1:0-2834 GCA_964442375.1 uncultured Hydrogenophaga sp.
TGTTGAAGGTCACCACGTCGGCCTCCAGGCCATCGGCCACGGCACGCGCCTGGGCGCTGGAGCCCGCGTGCGACTGGTCCACCTTGATGTCCTTGCCGGTGGCTTTTTTCTGCTGCGCCACGAAGGCGACGTTGAGGTCCTTGTAGAACTCGCGCGCCACGTCGTAGGAGACGTTGAGCAGGGTGGTCTGGGCGCCGGCCAGCGAGGACGCGGACAGGACCAGGGTGGCCAGTGCGGTGCGCAGCGAAACAGCTTTCATGGGAACACTCTCCAGGGAATTTCGGGGATGGGCGCGATTCTGAGGACCGACCTCCCAAACGCAAACGACTTTGTTTTTGTTTCTTTATGTCGAAAAGCGAATAAAGATTAGGCCGGTTGCGCCACCGGCAGCAGCGAGCGCAACAGCGCCAGGCCCAGGGGCCAGTCGCCGTGGCCGGATTCGATGTTGATGTGGCCGGCGTTGGGCAGGCGCACAAAATCGCTGCCCCAGGCACGCGCATAGGCGCCCGCCAGGCGCACCGGGCAATAGGGGTCGTTGTCGCTGGCCACCAGCACGCTGCGCAACGGCAGCGGCTGGTAGGGCACGGGCGCAAAGTCGGCCAGCACACCTCGGCGTTCGGGGTCGGCAGGGGCCACCAGCAGGGCACCCGCCACGCGGGCCAGCGCGGCCGGTGGCAGGTGCACGGTGGTGATGCAGCCCAGGCTGTGGGCGGCAATCACCACCGGCCCCGGCTGGGCCAGGATGGTGTCGGCCAGGCGCTGCACCCAGTCGCGCCGGTTGGGCATGGCCCAGTCGTCCTGCTCCACGCGCACCGCGCCTTCCAGCTGCTGCGCCCACAGGCTTTGCCAGTGCCCAGGGCCCGAGCCTTTCCAGCCGGGCACGATGACGAAAGTGGTGTCGGTGAATCGGCGTGTGGGCATGTGGGACTTGTGCGAGAAAAAAGAAATTCTGGTCGGCGAACCGACAAACACGAACGATTCCTTTGTTGTTTGCTCATGGCGCCGGGGCATATGGCTCCGGCGGGGCATCACAGCTTGGCGATCGACACTTCGGTGGACTTGACCAGCGCCACGACTTCGGAGCCGACCTTCAGCCCGAGGTCATCGACCGAGCGTGTGGTGATGACGGAGGTGACGATGCCCCATGGGGTTTCGACATCGACCTCGGATACGACGTCGCCACGGATGATTTCCTTGACCTGGCCTTTGAACTGGTTGCGGACGTTGATGGCTTGGATGGACATGGGTTTCCTTTGAAGTGGTGGATC
Source organism: uncultured Hydrogenophaga sp. (assembly GCA_964442375.1). Classification (GTDB taxonomy): domain Bacteria; phylum Pseudomonadota; class Gammaproteobacteria; order Burkholderiales; family Burkholderiaceae_C; genus Hydrogenophaga. The sequence goes on from CAYUAH010000397.1 coordinate 1,269, forward strand.
GATGACGCCATCCTCCTTGAGACTTCAAAGATAGAAAACCAATACGTTTTCACTTGCTCATAACCAAAAGAGCTGTGAAGAAAAGCCTGTCGAATCAATGCACGGGGCAGGCCCGGCGCGCAGGGGCTGGAATACGCTGTGGGGTTTTGTCGACAGAGGTCTTGGCCGGGGCGCTTGCCCCGCTCGATCTCAAGCGGACTTGGGGAAAAACAGCACGCCCTGCAGTCCCTGGAAATGGGCGTCACAGGTCATCAGCGTGGCGCGTTGGTGCTGTGCCGTGGCGTACACAATGGCATCGGCGGTGGCCAGCCGGTGCTGGCGATGGAGGTCTGCGGCCCGCAGCGCCATCGCCGTGTCCAGGGGCATGACGGTGCAGCTCTGTGTGTAGGCAATCACCTGGTCGGCGCGTTCTTCGCCGACTTCGCGCAGCAGCCACTTGGCGAGTTCAAGCTGCACGATGGTGGGGACGATGCAGCGCGATTGATCGGGGAATTGCTTGCCCAGGGCCTTGCCCGAGGCGCTGCCGGTAAGCCACTCGATCCAGGCCGAGGTGTCGACCACGATCGGTGGGGCGGCCATCAGTAGCGGTCCTTGCGGTCGCGGTAGCCGTCTTTGCGCGCACCTTTGGCGATGCCGGCCAATTGGGACAGTTCGGGTACCGGAATCACCAGCACGCCCTGGCCCTTGGGGATGAACATCAGCTCCTGCCCGGCTTGCCAGCGCTGTTCTTCGCGCACGGCCTTGGGGATGGAGATCTGGTATTTGCTCGAAAGGGTGGCGGTGGCGGGCATCCTTCTACCTTTTTGGTATCGATGGGATTTTGGTAAGAATACACCAAACTCCCAACGAGGCAAACCGGCCGCCCGCCATGGAACAGCGATCAGATGGCCCAGCGCAGTCCGCTGGCCGGGATGCCCGTCCATGATGTGTCGGACGACGGTGTGTCGGTTTCCGGGATCTGCAGCACGCGGTCGAGGATGCGTTTTTCGATGGCGGCAAAGGCCGCGTCGCCGCGCGACCGTGGGCGGGGCAGGGCGATGCGTTCGTCCAGCGCGATGGCGCCGTCTTCGATCAGGATCACGCGGTCGGCCAGGGCCACGGCCTCTTGTACGTCGTGGGTGACCAGCAACGCGGTGAAGCCGTGGCGTTTCCACAGGCCCGCTATGAGTTCGTGCATTTCGATGCGGGTCAGCGCATCGAGCGCACCCAGGGGCTCGTCGAGCAGCAGCAGTTGGGGCTGGTGCACCAGGGCGCGGGCCAGCGAGACGCGCTGGCGCTGGCCGCCCGAAAGGCGGGCGGGCCAGTCCTGCAGGCGGTCGCCCAGGCCCACCTGGCCCAGCACCGCTTAGGCGTCTTTTCGCCGGGCCGAAGGCAGGCCCAGGGCCACGTTGTCGGCCACCCGTTTCCAGGGCAGCAGGCGCGCGTCCTGGAACATGATGCGGGTGTCTTCGTGCAGGCCTTGCACAGGCTGGCCGTCGAGCAGCAGGCTGCCGCCAGTGGCCTGTTCCAAGCCGGCCACCAGGCGCAGCAGCGTGCTTTTGCCGCAGCCGCTGCGGCCGACGATGG
>CAYUAH010000398.1:0-2807 GCA_964442375.1 uncultured Hydrogenophaga sp.
GCAGGTCGCTGTGACCCAGGGAAACAAGATTCATGGCGCTGGTTCCGGGTGAGAAAAACAGCGCCTGAGTTTATGCCACTCCACCGGCGTGAGGTGTCTTGCCCAGTGACACCGCAGATCCGGCTCTGCCGGTCTGCCGGTGTCGCCCCCTGGGGGGTGACGCGCCCCTAGGCGCGGCGCAGGGGGGTCACAATTTCACCATCACGTGTCTGGCGACGGTGTAGTCCTCGAGTGCATACATCGACATGTCCTTGCCATAGCCACTGGACTTCAAGCCGCCGTGGGGCATTTCATTGACCAGCATGAAGTGGGTGTTGATCCAGGTGCAGCCGTACTGCAGCTTGCGCGCCACCCGCATGGCGCGGCCCACGTCCTGGGTCCACACCGATGAAGCCAGGCCGTAGTCGGAGTCGTTGGCCCAGGTGATGGCCTCGTCGGGGTCGGTGAAACGGGTGACCGACACCACCGGCCCGAAGACCTCGCGGCGCACGATCTCGTCGTCCTGGCGCGCGCCGGCAATCACCGTGGGTTCGTAGAAGAAGCCGTTGCCCGCGCGCATCTTGCCGCCCGCCGTCACCTCCATGTGGCCCAGCATCTGCGCGCGCTCCACAAAGCTGGCCACGCGGTCGCGCTGGCGGTCGGTGATCAGCGGGCCCATCTCCACGCCGTCTTCGTCCTGGGTGCCGAGCTTGATGGTTTTCACGGCGGCGCTGAGGTCGGCCACCAGGCGGTCGTAGACCTTGGCGCCGGCGTAGATGCGGCAGGCCGCCGTGCAGTCCTGGCCGGCGTTGTAGTAGCCGAAGGTGCGCACGCCTTCCACCACCGCGTCCACGTCGGCGTCGTCGAACACGATGACCGGCGCCTTGCCGCCCAGCTCCAGGTGGGTGCGCTTCAAGGTGCCGGTGGCGGCCTGCAGAATTTTGCGGCCGGTGGACACGTCGCCGGTGAGCGAGACCATGCGCACGATGGGGTGCTCCACCAGCGGCTGGCCCACGCTCTGGCCGCGCCCGCAGACCACGTTGAACACGCCCTTGGGCAGGATGTCGGCGACCACACGCGCCAGCAGCAGCGTGGTCAGCGGCGTCTGCTCGCTGGGCTTGAGCACCACGGTGTTGCCGGCGGCCAGGGCCGGCGCGGCCTTCCACGCGGCCATCATCAGCGGGTAGTTCCACGGGGCGATGGAGCCGACCACGCCCACCGGGTCGCGCCGGATCAGGCTGGTGTGCCCGCCCAGGTACTCGCCCGCCACCGGGCCGTTCATGGTGCGCGCCGCGCCCGCAAAGAAGCGGAAGCAGTCGGCGATGGCGGGAATCTCGTCTTCAAGTGCGCGGACATACGGCTTGCCGCAGTTGAGCGATTCGAGCCGCGCGAAGGCCTCGGCGTTGGCCTCGATGGCGTCGGCGATTTTCAGCAGCAGCCGCGAACGCTCGCCCGGCGTGGCCTCGCTCCAGCTGTCGAAGGCGCGGTTGGCACCCAGCACGGCGCGGTGGATTTGCTCGTACGAGGCCTCGGGCACGCTGGCGATGACCTCGCCGGTGGCCGGGTTGAGCACGCGCTCGGCCTCGCCCTCGCCGGCCACGAACTGCCCGTCGATGAAAAGCTCGGTGTGGATGACGTTCTGCAAATCGGGGGTCTTGCCCATGGGGTGCTCCTTAACGGCTGCTGGGTTGTTCGTCGGACCGCGTGAGGTAATACGCAGCCAGGATGGGGATGAAGGTCAGCGCGATCACGACCACCGCCACCACGTTGGTGACCGGGCGCTGGCGCGGGCGGATCAGCTCTTGCAGCATCCAGATGGGCAGCGTGGTCTGCTGGCCGGCGGTGAAGGTGGTCACGATGACCTCGTCGAAGCTCAGCGCAAAGGCCAGCAGGCCACCCGCGAGCAGGGCCGAACCCAGCTGCGGCAGGATGACGTAACGGATGGTCTGGAAGGTGTCGGCGCCCAGGTCCATGGACGCCTCGATCAGCGAGGGTGAGGTGCGCCGCAGCCGCGCCACCGCGTTGTTGTAGACCACCACCACGCAGAAGGTGGCGTGGCCGATGACGATGGTCCAGAAGCTGAACGGGATTTCCATCGTGTGGTAGGCCGTGCGCAGCGCGATGCCGGTGATGATGCCGGGCAGCGCGATGGGCAGGATGAGCAGCAGCGACACCGCGTCGCGCCCGAAGAAGCGGGTGCGTGCCAGCCCGGCCGCCGCCAGCGTGCCCAGCACCATGGCCACCGCCGTGGCGATCAGCGCCACGCGGAAGGACAGGCCGATGGCGGTCCACACGTCCTCGCGTGCCCAGGCGGCGGCAAACCACTGCGTGGTCAGGCCCGGCGGGGGGAAGACGTAGCTTTTGTCCTCGCCGCTGAAGGCATACAGGACGATGAGCGCCAGCGGGATGTGCAGGAACAGCACACCGGCCCAGGTGGCGGCTTTGAGGCCCCAGCCGGCTTGGGATGGGTCAGAGCGCATCGAATGCTCCCAGCCTTTTGGCAATCCACAGGTACACACCAATCACCACGATGGGCACCAGCGAGAAGGCCGCCGCGAACGGGATGTTGCCGGCCACGCCCTGCTGGCGGTAGACCACCTGGCCGATGAAGAGTGTGGAATCGCCAATCACCTGCGGGATGATGTAGTCGCCCAGCGTGAGCGAAAAAGTGAAGATGGAACCCGCCGCGATGCCCGGCATGGCCAGCGGGAAGATCACCTTCCAGAAGGTGGTGCTGCCTTGGGCCCCCAGATCGCTGGACGCTTCGAGCAGCGAGCCGGGGATGCGCTCGATGGCCGCCTGGATGGGCAGGATCATGAAGGGCAGCC
>CAYUAH010000399.1:0-2797 GCA_964442375.1 uncultured Hydrogenophaga sp.
TGGAGCCAAAGAAGTCGGCTTCTTCGCCCACTTCGGCGCGGCGCTTCTTGGCTTCTTTTTCGTTGATCAGGCCGGCGTTGAGGTCGGCGTCGATGGCCATCTGCTTGCCGGGCATGGCGTCCAGGGTGAAGCGCGCCCCCACTTCGGCAATGCGCTCGGAGCCCTTGGTGATCACGACAAAGTTGATCACCACCAGAATGGCAAACACGATCAGACCGACCGCAAAGTTGCCGCCGATCAGCACGTTGCCGAAGGCTTCGATCACGTGGCCGGCGGCGTCGGTGCCGGTGTGGCCTTCCATCAGCACCACCCGGGTGGACGCGACGTTGAGCGACAGGCGCAGCAGCGTGGTGAGCAGCAACACGGTGGGGAAGACCGCGAAGTCCAGCGCCCGCTTCATGTAGGACGCCACCATCATCACCGACAGCGCCAGCGCGATGTTGAGGGTGAAGAATGCGTCCAGCATCCAGGCCGGCAGCGGCAGCACCATCATGGACAGCACCAGCATCACCAGCACGGGCGCACCCATGGCGCCGCCCAGGCCGTGGTTGGGGCCCAGCCAGGTGTTCACGCGTTGCATCAGGGCGTTCATGCCGCGGCCTCCTCGGTGTGGCGCTTGTGGTGGGGATCGAGCTCAGGCGGCACGCTGGGCTGGGGCACGGCGGGCATGGGGCCCTGGCCGCGCAGCGCGGCGCGCAGCTGGTACACGTAGGCCAGCACCTGCGCCACGGCGGTGAACAAGGCCGAGGGGATCTCCTGGTCGATTTCGGTGTGGGCGTACAGCGCACGCGCCAGCATGGGCGACTCCAGCACCGGCACCTGCGACTCGCGCGCCACGTCGCGTATGCGCAGCGCGTTCAGGTCGGCACCCTTGGCGATCACGCGCGGCGCGGCCATGGACGCGTCGTCGTACTTCAGGGCCACGGCGTAGTGGGTGGGGTTCATCACCACCAGGTCGGCGGCGGGCACACGGCCGATGCTGTTGCGCTGGGCCATTTCGCGCTGGATCTGGCGCCGCTTGCCCTTGACGTGGGGATCGCCATCGTTTTCCTTGTGCTCCTGCTTGACCTCCTGCATGGACATGCGCAGGCGGTGCTTGTGCAGGTGGCGCTGCAAAGGCACGTCGATGGCCGCCACCAATGCCACCACGGCCAGCAAGGTGGTGATGCCAGCCGTCATCCACATGCCGAGCTGGGCCATGGCCGATTCGAGCGGGCGCAGCAGCAGGGTGCTGAACTCGAACATGTGCGCCTGCAGAAACATGCCACCCAACGCGGCCAGCACGGCGGTGTAGGCCACGAGCTTGAGGACCTCAAAAAACTGCTGGCGCGAGAACAGGCGGCCAAAGCCGCTGAGCAGGCCAATCTTGGACAGCTCGGGCATCAGCGATTTGGTGCTGTAGGCAAACGAGCCGGTGGCCACGGCAGCCAGCAAAATGGCGAGCAACAACACGCCGCCCAGGGGCAGAAAAAACATCAGACCTTCGGCCGTGGTGTCGTTCAGCACACGCAACATGTGTCCGGGGTGCTCCAGCGCTGCGCGCGTGAAGCGGAACTGGGCCTGCATCGCCGCGCGCAAACGCTCGTATCCCCAGGGAAACAGCAGCGACAGCAGCAGCAGCCCGCCGCCCAGCACCACCAGGTGGATGAGATCGCGCGAACGCGGCACCTGGCCGTCCTCGCGCGCCTTTCTGAGGCGCTGCTCGGAGGCAGGTAGGTTGCGGTCCTGGGTTGACGAGTCCATGTGCGATCCAACGGGGGCTTGGATCGCATTGTCTGGCGCGGGGCCCGTTTCTAAAGGGCGATAAGGGCCGGGAAATACGGCCTAATTTCAGGTGCCCCGCCCCACGGGACGGACAGGCACCCAGGGGGCGTCAGAACCCCAGGCTGGCCAGCAGGTCGTCCACCTGCGACTGGTCGGTCACCACGTCGGTGCGGCCATCGGCATCAACCACCGGGCCCGACAACGCGGGCATGGCCTTGGGCGCGGCCTGAGCTTGCTGCAAGTGCTGCGCCTGCTCGGCCACCTCGGGGGGTGCTGTGGCCAGCAGCATCTTGACCAGTTGTTCTTCGATGGTGGCGGCCAGCGACACCACTTTCTTGATGACCTGGCCCGTCAGGTCGTGGAAGTCCTGCGCCATCATGATTTCGGTCAGGTGGTGGTCGGACTTCTCGCTGCTGGCCTGGATTTTCTCGGCCATCTGCACCAGCTCGGGCATGGCGGCGTTGAGGCCGGGCACACGCCGGATGGTGTCGGCCAGCTCGCGGCTCATGTCGCTGAGCTTGCCCTGTTCGGCCTTGGCCTCGTCCACGTGGTTGAGCACCTTTTCGGCCGCCTCCCCCGTGAGGCGGGCGATGTACTGCAGGCGGCTCTGGGCGTCGGGCAGCTCTTCAGCCGTGCCCTTGAGCTTGTCGGCATAACCGAGTTCGTTCAGCGCATCGTGCAACTGGCGCGTGATCGCGCCCAGCCGATGGTAGACCTCGGTGACTTTGCCTTCCTCGCTGGTCTGTGCGTTGTCCATGCGCGGCGTCCTGTTCGGTGAACGTTTAAGACCAGCCCATTTTCTTGAAGATATTGGCCAGCTTGTCTTCCAGTGTGGCCTTGGTGAAAGGCTTGACGATGTAACCGGCGGCGCCCCCTTGGGCGGCCATCACGATGTCTTCCTTGCGGGCCTCGGCGGTCACCATCAGCACCGGCAGGTGCTTGAGCTTTTCGTCGCCCTTGATTTCATTGAGCAGCTGGAAGCCGTTCATGTTGGGCATGTTGATGTCGCTCACCACGAAGTCGAACTTGCCAT
>CAYUAH010000400.1:0-2796 GCA_964442375.1 uncultured Hydrogenophaga sp.
CCTCGCTGACCTTCTCCAGCTTTTCCTTGCGGTCGCCGTGCAGCGGCACCACGCCCTGGTAGGGCTGCTGGCCGGGCTGGCGGTCCTGCGGGTCCAGGGTGATGGCGCAGCGGCCCTGGTTGTTGACGTTGACCATGTGCGACAGTGGCGCGTCAGCCGCCACCTCGCCATCGACGGTGGCGGTCGCGCGCAGGCGCAGGTCCGACTGCACCTCCACCACGGCCAGCTTGACCGGGCCATCGCCATGCACCTGCAGCACCAACGCGCCGTTGAACTTGATGTTGGCCTGCATCAGCACGGCCGCAGCGGTCATCTCGCCCAGCAGTTCGGTGACCGCCGGTGGGTAGGCACCGCTTTGTTTGCGGCGTTGCAGGATGTCGCGCCAGGCGTCGTCCAGACGCACCAGCATGCCACGCACCGGCATGCTGTCGAAGATGAATTTGTGGAGTTCTGACACGCGTGGGCCTTCTTTCGCAAAGGGTGGCAAATGGGGTTCAACCCAGCTTCTTCAAGCCATTGCGGTAACGATCGGCGTTCTCGGTGTAATGCTGGGCGCTGCGCTTGAGACCCTCGATCTGCTCGGGCGTCAGTTGACGCACCGCCTTGGCGGGGCTGCCAATGATCATGGAGCCGTCGGGGAAGACCTTGCCTTCGGTCACCAACGCACCGGCGCCCACCAGGCAATGTTTGCCTATCTTTGCGCCGTTGAGCACCACCGCACCAATGCCGATCAGCGATTCGTCGCCAATCGTGCAGCCGTGCAGCATGACCTGGTGGCCCACCGTCACGCGCTCGCCAATCACCAGTGGAAAACCGTGGTCGGCGTGCAGCACGCTCGCGTCCTGGATGTTGCTGCCCGCGCCCAGGGTGATGGTCTCGGTGTCGCCACGGATCACCGCGCCAAACCACACGCTGCTGCCCTCGCCCAGCGTCACCGCGCCCATCACCTGCGCACTGTCGGCCACCCAGGCCGAATCGGCCACCTGTGGAGCCACACCATCGAGTTCGTAAATCGCCATCGCTGTCCCTTGTCTGTGCGGGTGAAAACCTAGAATTGTAGGGATGAGTGCCCCCGCCGACATCCGCCAGCGTGCCCTGGACGCCCTGTGCGAAAACGACCCCACGAACAAAGTCGATGCGGTGCATGCGCTGTGGCTGGCCCTGCCCCAGGCGCCTCTTGACACGTCCGCCACGCTGACACCCGTTGCCGCCCTGCCCGGCCGCCCCGCCCGCCCCTCGCTGCTGCCCCCCATGCAGGTGCCCACGCGCAGTCCCTTCACGCCCGAAGGCCTGGCGGCGCTGCTGCACGCCATCACCCACATCGAGTTCAACGCCATCAACCTCGCGCTGGACGCGGTGTGGCGGTTTCCCGGCATGCCGGCCGATTTCTACCGCGACTGGCTGCGCGTGGCCGACGAGGAGGCCACCCACTTCGGCCTGCTGCACGACCACCTGCTGAGCCTGGGCTTTGAATACGGCGATTTCGATGCCCACGACGGCCTGTGGACCATGTGCGTGAAAACGCAGGACGACATCACCGCCCGCATGGCCCTGGTGCCCCGTACCCTGGAAGCACGCGGGCTGGACGCCACGCCGCAGATACAGGCCAAGCTGCGCAAGGCCGGCACGCCAGACGCCTTGAAGGCGGTGGACATCCTGGACGTCATCCTGCGCGACGAAATTGGCCACGTGGCCATCGGCAACCGCTGGTACGGCTGGCTGTGCGCGCAGCAAGGAATCGACGCCATCGCCCACTACCGCGTGCTGGTGCGCCGCCACGAAGCGCCCCGACTGCGCCCACCCTTCAACGAAGCGGCACGTCGGCAAGCGGGCTTCAGCACCGAAGAACTGGAATACCTGCTGGGCGCCTGAGATTGTCAGTTTCCATGCAGTTTGGCGTCAGTACCGGGTAATCACCGACGCCTACATTCTCCCTGCCCGCCAGGCCCCGCCTGCGACGGACACCATCCATCTGTCTGAGGGGAGAACACTCATGGAAACCACGCTGGCGGACAAAATCGCCGCCCACCCGAAATACCGGGAACTCAAGGCCAAGCGCTCCAGCTTCGGCTGGACGCTCACCGTCCTGATGATGATCGTGTACTACGGCTTCATCCTGCTGGTGGCCTTCAACAAGCCCTTTCTGCTGCAGAAGCTGGGCAGCGGCGTCATGACCCTGGGCATGCCCATCGGTCTGGGGGTGATCATCTTCACCATCGTCATCACCGGCATCTACGTGCGTCGCGCCAACAGCGAATTCGACGATCTGACAGAAGAAATCAAGAAGGCGGTGCAGTGATGAATCCCATGTTCAAACGAACGCTGGCGCTGCTCGCGCTGCTGTGCGCCACCGGTGCAGCCCTGGCCGCCGGCGCCGACCTCGGCCAGGCCGAAAAACAGGCCACCAACTGGACCGCCATCGGCATGTTCGGCGCCTTCGTGGCCGCCACGATGTTCATCACCAAGTGGGCCGCCGCTAAGACGCGCTCGGCCGCCGACTTCTACACCGGCGGTGGTGGCATCACCGGTTTCCAGAACGGCCTGGCGATTGCCGGCGACTACATGTCGGCCGCTTCCTTCCTGGGTATTTCCGCCGCCGTGATGGCCTCGGGTTTTGACGGCCTGATCTACTCCATCGGCTTCCTGGTGGGCTGGCCCGTGGTCACCTTCCTGATGGCCGAGCGCCTGCGCAACCTCGGCAAGTTCACCTTCGCCGACGTCGCCGCCTTCCGCTTCAGCCAGACGCCCATCCGCATGTTCGCGGCCTCGGGCACGCTGGTGGTGGTGGCCTTCTAC
>CAYUAH010000401.1:0-2789 GCA_964442375.1 uncultured Hydrogenophaga sp.
CTGCCCGAAGACAGCAGCAGGAATGACAACTTCCGCGTCAAGCGCTTTATTGCCAAATACACCATCAACCCGGCCATTGCCCACGGCATTTCGCACATCGTCGGTTCGGTGGAGCCCGGCAAGTGGGCCGACCTGGTGATCTGGAAACCGGCCTTCTTCGGCGTCAAACCCGCGCTGGTGCTCAAGGGCGGCAGCATCGCCCTGGCCGCCATGGGCGACCCCAACGCCTCCATCCCCACGCCGCAGCCGGTGCACTACCGCCCGCAGTTCGGCGCCTTCGGTGGCGCGCTGGCGCGCGGCAGCCTCAGCTTTGTGTCGCAGGCCGCGCTGGACGCCGGCGTAGCCCAGCGCTACGGCCTGGCCAAACAGCTGGTGGCGGTCAAAGGCTGCCGCAGCACCACCAAGGCCAGCATGGTGCACAACAGCCACCTGCCGGTGATGGAAATCGACCCGCAGCGCTACACCGTGCGCGCCGACGGCGTGCTGCTGACCTGCGAGCCCGCCACGCGGCTGCCGCTGGCGCAGCGCTATTTTTTGTTCTGATCAGCGGGAAGTGGCTCGTCCCGATGGCCCCCTTCTACGGGTACCAGTTTGTACCCACCGGAAGCCAGCTCAATGGCGTCCAAGCTGTCTCCTACGCCGACGCCCATGCGAGTAAGAACCTCTTCAGGCAGTATCAGGCACAAGGATTCACCCACCTCGATCAGTTTGATTGAAATCATTGGCTCTCTCCCTGCCGACGTTATAACGGACTCGGCCCTCGTCCAATCTCACACAAGCCCATGCTGCAAGCCTCCAAACTCATTCCACAAGGCCAGGGCCTGGCCGAGGTGCTGCTGCGCCGAGCGCCCAGCGTCACCCTGGACTGGGATCTGCGCCAGAAAAGCCGCTTCGACACCGAGACCAGCGACGGCCAGCGGGTGGGCGTGTTCCTGCCACGTGGCACCGTGGTGCGCGGCGGCGACGTGCTGCTGACGCAGGACGGCGGCTTCATCCGCGTGCTGGCCGCGCCGCAGGACGTGCTGCGCATCACCGCCTGCACCCAGCACGGCAGCCCCTTCGACCTGACGCGTGCGGCCTACCACCTGGGCAACCGCCACGTGCCCATCGAGCTGCAGCCCGACCACCTCAAGATCGAGCCCGACCACGTGCTGGCCGACATGCTGCGCCACATGCACCTGATCGTGAACGAGGTACACGAGCCCTTCGAGCCCGAAAGCGGGGCCTACGCGCAAGGCGGGCATGGCCACGGCCACAGCCACGCACATGCGCAAGCTCACGGTCACCACGACCACCACGACCACTGATGCGCCGCCTGCAGCGAATCCGCCGGTCGGCCCCGCCCCGCGAGCCCGGCCCCGCCAGCCTGCTGCCCCTGATCTGGCTGGCCTCACCGGCCCTGCCCATCGGCGGCTTCTCTTACTCTGAAGGCCTGGAAGCGGCGGTGGACGCCGGCCTGGTGCACGACGAGGCCAGCGCCACCGCCTGGGTCAACGACCAGCTCCACCTGAGCCTGGCGCGCGCCGACCTGCCGGTGCTGGCCCGCGCCCTGCCCGCCTGGCGCCGCCGCGACTGGGACCGTCTGAGTGAACTCGACGACTGGGTGCGCCAGACCCGCGAGACCGCCGAGATGCGGCTGCAAACCGAGCAGATGGGCCGCTCTTTGATCGAGTGGCTCAAGACCGTGCAACCCGAGGCGCTGGCCGCCCAACAAGCCCCTGCCGCGCTGCACGCCCCCACCTACCCCGTCGCCTTCGGCCTGGCGCTGGCCCTGCACACCCCCGCCATCACACCCGTGCGCGACAGCCTGCTGGCCTTCGCCTTCGGCTGGGCCGAGAACATGGTGCAGGCCGCCATCAAGGCCGTGCCCCTGGGCCAGGCCGCCGGCCAACGGATGCTGGCGCGCCTCATGGCCGACATCCCCGCCGTGGTGGACACCGCGCTGACCGTGCGCGACAGTGAACGCCAATCCTTCTGCCCCATGCTGGCCATCCTCTCGGCCCGGCACGAAACCCAGTACTCACGCCTGTTCCGCTCATGAACACACCTGCCCTGCACCAGATCCCTGGCCGCACCAAACACCTGCCCCCACTGCGCGTGGGCATTGGCGGCCCCGTCGGCTCCGGCAAGACCACCCTGCTGGAAATGTTGTGCAAGGCCATGCGCCAACAGTACGACCTCATCGCCATCACCAACGACATCTACACCAAGGAAGACCAGCGCCTGCTCACCGTCAGCGGCGCGCTGCCGGCCGAGCGCATCCTGGGCGTGGAAACCGGCGGCTGCCCTCACACCGCCATCCGCGAAGACGCCTCCATCAACCTGGAGGCCATCGACCGCATGCTGCGCGACTTTCCGAACGCCGACGTCGTCTTCATCGAGAGCGGCGGCGACAACCTGGCCGCCACCTTCAGCCCCGAACTGAGCGACCTCACCATCTACGTCATCGACGTGGCGGCCGGCGAAAAAATCCCGCGCAAGGGCGGCCCCGGCATCACCAAAAGCGACCTCTTCGTCATCAACAAAACCGACCTCGCCCCCCACGTGGGCGCCGACCTGGAGGTGATGAAGGCCGACACCGCCCGCATGCGCCCCGACAGCGGCCGCCGCCCCTGGGTCATGACCAACCTCAAGACACTGAGCGGGGTGAACGAAGTGGTGCGCTTCATCGAACAGCGCGGCATGCTCGAGGCGGAAAAAGCCTGAGCCCAGACCGGTACAATCAGCGCCGCTGGCAACAGCGTGACCCAGGAAGCGTGGCAGAGTGGTCGATTGCACCGGTCTTGAAA
>CAYUAH010000402.1:0-2778 GCA_964442375.1 uncultured Hydrogenophaga sp.
CGCAGGGCGCCATGGTGCTGTTCGCGGCGCTGGCGATGGCGCGGTTTGCCGAGTGGCTGCCGCAATGGTTTGGCTTCGAGAGCCAGTTGCTGGCCAATGTGCTGGCCTTCATCGTGGCCGGCGCCTGCATGTTTGTGGTGGCCTGGCTGATCGAGCGGCTGGTGCTGCGCCACCTGGTCAACCAGGAAGCGGCCACGCTGCTGATGGCCACGCTGGGCATCACCTACTTCCTCGATGGTGCCGGCCAGACCGTTTTCGGCAGCGACATCTACCGCATCAACATCGGCATGCCCAAGGACCCGATCTTCGTGCTGGACGGCTTGTTCGAGGGCGGCATCCTGATCAACAAGGAAGACCTGTACGCCGCCGTGATTGCCGCCGTGCTGGTGATCCTGCTGTCGGTGTTCTTCCAGAAAACCAGCACCGGCCGTGCCCTGCGCGCCGTGGCCGACGACCACCAGGCCGCACAAAGCATAGGCATCCCGCTCAACCGCATCTGGGTGATCGTGTGGTGTGTGGCCGGTGTCGTGGCCCTGGTGGCCGGCATGATCTGGGGCTCCAAGCTGGGCGTGCAGTTCTCGCTCACCACCGTGGCCCTGCGCGCCCTGCCCGTCATCATCCTGGGGGGCCTCACGTCCGTGCCCGGCGCCATCATCGGCGGTCTGATCATCGGCGTGGGCGAAAAGCTCTCCGAGGTCTACATCGGCCCCATGGTGGGCGGCGGCATCGAGATCTGGTTTGCCTACGTGCTGGCCCTCGTCTTCCTTCTCTTCAGGCCCCAAGGGCTCTTTGGAGAAAAAATCATCGACCGCGTTTGAGGGATTGAGACATGTTCTACAGAGAAAACGGTCAGTTCAAGACCTCCTACTCGGCCGACCAGCAGATCTTCCCGATCGCGCAGGACCGCTGGGCCATCCTGGCGCTCATCGCCTTCGCCGCCATCGGCGTGCCACTGCTGGCCGACGAGTACCTGTTCCGCGCCATCTTCATCCCCTTCCTGATCCTGGCGCTGGCCGCCGTGGGGGTGAACATCCTGGTGGGCTACTGCGGCCAGATTTCGCTGGGTTCGGGCGCCTTCATGGCGGTGGGCGCCTACATGGCCTACAACACCTTCATCCGCATCGAGGGCATGCCGCTGATCGTGGCCCTGCTCTCCGGCGGCTTCTTTGCCACGCTGGTGGGCATGTTCTTCGGCATCCCCAGCCTGCGCGTCAAGGGCCTGTACCTGGCGGTGGCCACGCTGGCCGCGCAGTTCTTCTGCGACTGGATGTTCCTGCGCATCGGCTGGTTCACCAACAACAACGCCTCGGGTTCGGTCTCGGTGTCCAACCTGCAGGTGCTGGGCTGGAAGATCGACACCCCGGTCGAAAAGTACCTGTTCTGCCTGGGCTTTCTGGTGGTGTTCGCGCTGCTGGCCAAGAACCTGGTGCGCAGCGCCATCGGCCGCGAGTGGATGTCCATCCGCGACATGGACGTGGCCGCCTCGGTGATCGGTATCCGACCCATGTACGCCAAGCTCAGCGCGTTTGCGGTCAGCTCCTTCATCATCGGCGTGGCCGGTGGCCTGTGGGGCTTTGTGCACCTGGGCTCATGGGAGCCGGCAGCCTTCTCGGTGGACCGATCCTTCCAGCTGCTGTTCATGGTCATCATCGGTGGCATGGGTTCCATCATGGGCAGCTTCTTCGGTGCCGCCTTCATCGTGGTGTTGCCCATTTTCCTGAACCAGTTCCTGCCCTTTGCCGGCAGTCTGGTGGGCATCGAGGTCTCCACAGCCACCGTCTCGCACACCGAGTTCATGGTGTTTGGCGCGCTCATCGTGTGGTTCCTGATCGTCGAACCCCACGGCCTGGCCAAGCTGTGGAGCATTGCCAAGCAAAAGCTTCGCCTTTGGCCTTTCCCTCATTGATTCCGCACTGATTTTTCCCCGCCTGCTTCAACCACCACCCACAGGAGACATTCCATGAAGCTACGTCAACTCGCCCTGGCTGCCGCCATCACCACCGCCACGCTGTCCAGCGCCCTGGTCGCGACCAACGCGTTCGCTCAGGCCAAGGAACAGTTCTTCCCCTCGCTGGTCTACCGCACCGGCGCCTACGCGCCCAACGGTGTGCCCTTCGCCAACGGCTACGCCGACTACCTCAAGCTGACCAACGCGCGCGGTGGCATCAACGGCGTCAAGGTGTCGTATGAGGAGTGCGAAACCGGCTACGCCACCGACCGCGGTGTGGAATGCTACGAGCGCCTGAAAGGTAAAAACGGTGGCGCCACGGTGTTCCAGCCGCTGTCCACCGGCATCACCTTCGCACTGACCGAAAAAGCCCCGGGCGACAAAATCCCGCTGATCACCGCCGGTTATGGCCGCAGCGAGTCGGCCGATGGCGGCGTGTTCAAGTGGAACTTTCCCATCGCCGGCACCTACTGGCAGGCGGCCGACGTGATCGTCCAGCACATCGGCAAAAAAGAAGGCGGCCTGGACAAGCTCAAAGGCAAGAAGATCGCGCTGGTCTACCACGACAGCCCCTTTGGCAAGGAAGCCATTCCCCCCCTGCAGGAGCGTGCGTCCATGCACGGCTTCCAGCTGAGCCTGCTGCCCGTGGCCCACCCCGGCGTGGAGCAAAAGGCCACCTGGCTGCAGATCCGCCGTGACCGCCCCGACTACGTGGTCAACTGGGGCTGGGGCGTGATGAACTCGACCCTGGTGAAAGAGGCCCAAGCCACCGGTTACCCGCGCGACAAGATCTACGGCGTGTGGTGGGCCGGTGCCGAACCCGACGTGAA
>CAYUAH010000403.1:0-2731 GCA_964442375.1 uncultured Hydrogenophaga sp.
ACCGCATCGTGTTCGGCGGCTTCATCCTGCTGTCGGCGTGGGCGGGCTGGATTCGCTGGGTGGGCTGAACACAGCCACCCGGTCGCCGCCGGTGCGTGAAGCCTCGGCACGGGCCAGCGCGGCATGGGCCTGCAGGTCGCCCACGTTGTCGCCGTGGGTCGGGTACATGGCCAGGCCTATGCTGGCCGAGACCTGAAGCCAGTGGCCGTCCACCACCAGCGGCTCGTTGATGTGGTGGCGCAGCTTGTCGGCCACGGCGAGTGCGTCTTCGGTGCCTTCCACGTTTTCCAGCAGCAGCACGAATTCGTCGTTGCCGGTGCGGGCCACCGAGTCGGATGCCCGTGTGCAGGTGGCCATGCGCCGGGCGGCCTGGCGGATCACGTGGTTGCCCATCTCAAAGCCCAGGGCCTCGTTGATGGGCGACACGCCCTCGAGCTGCACCTCCATCACCACAAAGGCGCTGCGGTTGCGCCGTGCGCTTGCCAGCGCGTGTGAAAGCCGGTCGGCCAGCAGCGCACGGTTGGGCAGGTCGGTCAAAGGGTCGCGCTGGGCCATGACCCCGACCTGTGCCTCCGCCTGTTTGAGTGGCTCGATGTCCATGACGATGCCGGAAACGGATTCGGCCTGTCCTTGCCCGTCGCGCGACAACACCTGTCCGCGCCACTGGCGCCATGCCCAGCGGCCGGGGCCGCGTGCCAGGCGCACTTCGCAGTCCAGCCGGTTGCTGCTGCCTGCCAGTGCCGCCTGCCAGGCGGCGCGCCAGGGGTCCAGGTCTTGGGGGTGCAGCAGCAGTTCGACCGCAGCCAGGCTGCTGTGCGTGATCTTGTCGTCTGCCAAGCCGATCAGCGTCCGCGCGCGCGGGTCCAACTGCAGCCCCTGGGTGAGGGTGTGCCAGTCCCACAGGCCCGCCAGGGTGCAGTCGAGCGCGTTGCGCAGCCGCACCAACTCGAACCCGGTGTCGAGTGATGAGGGCACCACCGGTGTGGCCTGCCGTGGCGAGGCGCTGGCGCGCCGGATCTGGGTCATGGTGTCTGTGAAGCTCTCCCCGTCCGAAGGGATGGGGCAACTCAATTGTGACCAACTATTTCTCAGTCACATCCTGTTCACAATATGTTACGCCGCTTTCTGGTGTGCCGCATGCGGGCCGTGCCGCAGGTCGGTCAGCACCTGGTCGATCACGGCGGCCGTTTCCTGGGGTTGCTCCATCGGGAACAGGTGGCTGCCATCGACCCAACGCAGACGTTCGGGGTGCTGATTGCCCACCACTCTATGGGTCATGGCCATGCCCACCTGCTGCATCTCCAGGGACTGGGTGCCGCCGATGAAGGCCACCGGGCAACGCAGCGGGTGGCGGCGCAGCAGCCGGTCCAGGTGGTGGGGCAGGGTGTTGTAGATGGCGGTTTCGATGTCGCGGTCAAAATCCAGCGCCCGGCGCACACCCTCGGGCGTGGGCTGGTCGTGGGTGCAGTGGGTCACGTAGTCGCGCAGCACTTGCGGGTGCCAGCGGGCAAAGGCGCGCTTGTGCTGGAAGTGCGCCAGCGCATCGTCCACGCTGGGCCACTGGTGGCGCCGGCGCCGGCTCACCTTGCCAGGCGACACCGATCCCACCAGTTGCACGCCCTTGATCAGCGCCAGCGTGCGGGCACGCCAGCCGCCCAGCAGAGGCGAGTCCAGCAACAGCACACCCTGCACCCCTTGGCCGCCGAGTTGAGGGTGCTGGGCCGCACACATCACGCTCAGAAAACCGCCCAGCGAATGCCCCACCAGAAAGGCCGGGCCCCGGTGTTTTTCGATCTCGGGGCCGGCGAAGTCGGCCAGTTGCTGCACCAGGTGCGGCCAGTTGCTGCTGACAGGGTAGCGCGGGTCGTGACCGAACTTGTCCACCGCCTTGACCGCGAAGCCGCGCGCTCGCAGCGAACGGAACATCAGGTTGTAGGTGGCGGCGGGGAAGCTGTTGGCGTGGGCAAAAACGATCAGCGGGGTCTGGCTGTGCGGCATCGGGTTCAGATCAGCTTGTCCTTGGGCGTGGTGATCTTTTTCAGCGTGCGCCGGCTGTTGCCGGCCATCAGGGGCACGTGGGTGTGGCTGCCGTCCCAGGTTGGGTCTTCGATGCTGTCGAACACCTCGCGCAGCTTCTGGCCCCAGCTGTTGTGCAGCATGCGGAAGTAGGGGTTGTTGTCGTCGATGCAGACGATGCGGTCGGTCTTGAGCTGGTCGGCCTCATAGACCACCATGTCCAGCGGCAGGCCCACCGAGAGGTTGGATTTGAGCGTCGAGTCCATGGACACCAGGACACACTTGGCGGCCTCGTCCAGCGGCGTGTCGGGCGTGATCACGCGGTCCAGCACCGGCTTGCCGTACTTGGATTCACCGATCTGGAAGAAGGGCGTCTCGGCCGTGGCCTCGATGAAGTTGCCGGCCGAATAAACCTGGAACAGGCGCATGCCTTCACCGGCCACCTGGCCACCAAAGATCATGGAAACGTTGAAGTCCACGCCGGCGCGCTTGAGCGATTCGCCGTCGCGTTCGTACACGTGGCGCACGGCCGCGCCCAGCACCCGCGCGGCGTCGAACATGCTCTTGGCGTTCCAGATGGTAATGCTCTCGTCGGTTTCCGGGTCCTTGAGCTGCTCGACCTGCAGGATCTCGCGCACCGACTGCGAGATGCTCAGGTTGCCCGCCGACAGCAGGCACATGAAGCGCTCGCCCGGCTTCTCGTAGACGATCATCT
>CAYUAH010000404.1:0-2728 GCA_964442375.1 uncultured Hydrogenophaga sp.
GGTGAGGTCGGCCAGTTGGTTCTTGAGGCTGTTCAGGCGTTCGGCTTCCATGGGGGCAACTTTCGAGAGGGGATTCGGGGCGGCCAGGGCGCGTGGCGGCTGGCGAAACCCCGGATTTTCTCATGGCAGGCCGGCCCCTGCCGTCAAGCCAGAAAATCCTCGATCAGGTGGGCCAGTGCCTGAGGCTGGTCGTGGTGCAGCATGTGGCCGGCGTCGTTCACGTGGGCGATGCGCACCTGGGGCACGGCCTTGAGCCGTTCGTGGTACTCGTCCAGTGTGTAGCGGCCTTTCCACCAGACGTCGAAGTGTTTGTCGCTGGACTCCACCGCCAGCACCGGCGCGCTGATGCGCTGAAAAATGGCTTGTACCTCGTCCACCCGGTAGAGCTGGGCGTTGACGATCTTGTGCGCGGCGACACCCAACACGGCCCAGCGCCCATCGGCTTGCGGCGCGGCCCAATGCCGTGCCAGCCACTCGGCCTTGTCTGCGCCCAGGCGCGGGTTGGTTTTCATCAGGCGCGCCGCAACGCCGGAGGCGTCGTCGTAGGTGCCCATCGCCAACTCGCCGCGCGCCAGGCCCTTGAGCTGGTCCATCCACTGTGCATAGCGGCCCGGCGCCTGCGCGGGGCGGGTGGCCGGCATGCCGAAGCCCTCCAGGTTGATCAGCCGGCGCACGCGTTCCGGGCGCACGCCCGCGTACATCATGGCCACATTGCCGCCCATGCTGTGGCCCAGCAGGTCGATGGGTTGCCCGCCTGCGACGTGGTCCACGATGTGGTCGAGGTCGGCCAGGTAGTCGGGGAACCAGTAGTTGTCGGTGGGCGGGCCTTCGGTCAGGCCGTAGCCGCGCCAGTCGGGGGCGATGATCCAGCGCTCGGCTTGCAGCGCATCCACCACAAACTGGAAAGACGCCGACACGTCCATCCAGCCATGCACCAGCACCAGCGGCGGCACGCCGGCCTGTGGCTGGCCCCAATGGCGCAGGTGGTAGCGCATGTGCCGCAGCGGCACAAATTCGGAGCGGGAGGGGCGTTGGGCTTGGTACATTTTCGCCATCTTACGGAGACACCCCATGCCCCGCAGTCCAGGCCGAGACAAGCCCGCCGACCACCATGCCCACCTTCACGCGAACTTCCGCTGGCAGGTGCCCGCGCAGTTCAACATGGCCGAGGTGTGCTGCCGCCGCTGGGCCGTCGATCCGGCCCTGGCGCGCGAGACGGCGCTGATCGCCGATGGCCCCGGAGCCTCCGCACGCCACCACAGCCGCGCCGAGCTCGCCGATGCCGCCAACCGCCTGTCCAACGTCTTGCGTGGGCTGGGTGTGCAACGCGGTGACCGCGTGGCCATCGTTCTGCCCCAGCGCTTCGAGACCGCCGTGGCCTACATGGCGGTGTTGCAGCTTGGGGCGGTGGGCATGCCCCTGTCGCAACTCTTCGGCCCCGAAGCGCTGGCCTTTCGTTTGCAGGACAGCGAGGCGGTGGTCGCCATCTGCGATGAGCTCACACTGCCCAATGTGCTGGCGGTGCGCGAACAGTGCCCGGCCCTGCGGCAGGTGCTGGGCGTGGGCGCCGCCGCGTCAGAGGCCGACATCGGCTTCGATGCGGCCCTGGCCAAGGTGCAGGGCCGCTTCGAGCTGGTGCCCACCGGGGCCGATGAGCCGGCGGTGCTGATCTACACCAGCGGCACCACCGGCAACCCCAAGGGCGCGCTGATTCCGCACCGCGCGCTGATCGGCAACCTCACGGGTTTTGTCTGCAGCCAGAACTGGTTCGGCTTCGACCCGTGGGACGCCAGCGTGCAAAGCCAGGCGGTGTTCTGGTCGCCCGCCGACTGGGCCTGGACCGGCGGCCTGATGGACGCCTTGTTGCCCAGCCTCTACTTCGGCCGGCCCATCGTCGGCTACAACGGCCGCTTCACCCCCGAGGTGGCGTTTGAGCTGATGCAGCGCCATGGCGTGACGCACAGCTTTCTGTTTCCCACCGCGCTCAAGGCCATGATGAAGGCGGTGCCCAAACCTCGGAGTCGCTATCGCCTGAAGTTGCAAGCCCTGATGAGTGCGGGCGAGGCCGTGGGCGACGCGGTGTTTGCCTACTGCCGCGAGCAACTGGGCGTGACGGTCAACGAGATGTTTGGCCAGACCGAGATCAACTACATCGTGGGCAACTGCAGCCGCCTGTGGCCGGCCAAGCCCGGCAGCATGGGCAAGGGCTACCCCGGCCACCGGGTGGCGGTGATCGACGACGATGGCAACGAGTGCCCGGTGGGTGTGCCGGGCGACGTGGCGGTGCACCGCCTGGACGTGCACGGCCAGCCGGACCCGATCTTCTTTTTGGGCTACTGGAAAAACGAAGCCGCCACCCGCGCCAAGTACACCGGCGACCCGGCCAGCAGCTGGTGCCGCACCGGCGACATGGCCACCCGCGACGCCGACGGTTACCTCTGGTACCAGGGCCGCGCCGACGACGTCTTCAAGTCGTCGGGTTACCGCATTGGCCCCAGCGAGATCGAGAACTGCCTGGTCAAACACCCGGCCGTGGCCAATGCGGCTGTGGTGCCCAAGCCCGATGCGGAGCGGGGGGCCTTGGTGAAGGCGTATGTGGTGCTGGCCGCTGGCTTCGAGCGTTCGCAGGCCTTGGTGGCGGAGCTGCAACAGCATGTGAAGGGGCAGTTGGCGCCCTACGAATACCCCAAGGAAATCGAGTTCATCGACGCCTTGCCCATGACCACCA
>CAYUAH010000405.1:0-2718 GCA_964442375.1 uncultured Hydrogenophaga sp.
AGCCATGCGCTCGGCGCCTGGGTGGTGGCTGAGGGTGAGGTGCAGGTAGGGCATGACGGCTCCGGTGGGCTCAGTGGTGGGGCAAGGCGCGGCGCAACAGGCGGGCGAGGAGGCCCCAGGCGTGGGCCATGGCCTCGCGCCGCAGTTGTTGGGCACGCTGGCGGGCCATGGCGTGGAAGTCGGGTTCGTGGCGCGGTGTGGTGAACATTGCAAGCTCCAATGAGGGTGTGGTTTGCACTTTATTGAATTGATTGCGGGTCGGAAACCGTGCCAATCGCAGAATGGTTTTGCCGAAACTGCAAAACAAGAGCCAATACCGAGCACAATGGGCGCCATGAATTTCGACCTGGACGACGTGGCCTTGTTTCTGCGGGTGGCCGAACTGGGCAGCCTGTCCGCGGCCGCGCGCGAGCGGCACGCGCCGGTGAGTCTGGTGTCGCGGTGCCTGGCGCGGCTGGAGGCGCAGTCGCAGGTGCGGCTCATGCACCGCACGACGCATGGCCTGAGCCTCACCGATGAGGGCGACACCTTTGCCGCCCACGCCCGCCGCCTGCTGGACACGCGCGACGAGCTGGCGGCCGCGTTCCGCCACAAGCGCGCCGGTCCCAGCGGCTGGGTGCGCCTGAGCGTGAGCCCGGGGCTGGCGCAGAGCGTGATCGTGCCCAGCCTGCCCTCGCTGTACCAAGCCCACCCACAACTGCAGGTGGAGGTGCTGGCCGACGACCGCATCGTGGACATGGCGCGCGAGGGCGTGGACATCGCCATCCGCACCGGCAACGTTCACGGCGACAACCTGGTGGCGCGCCCCATCGCGCAGCATGGCCGGCAGTTGTGTGCGGCGCCGGCCTACCTTGCGCGGTTCGGCATGCCACAGCACCCGGACGACTTGGCGCGGCACCGCCTCATCACCAACAGCGCCAGCCCGGTCATGAACCGCTGGCCCTGGGCGGCGGGCCGTTCGCCCGATGGTTCACCGGCCTACCTGGCGCAGGGGCACACCCGCACCGACAACTCGGCCATGCTGCTCTCGCTCACGCTGGCCGGTGTGGGCATTGGCCGGCTCAACGACATCTACACCAGCGGCCACATCGCGCGCGGCGAACTGGTGCCGCTGCTGGACGGCTGGTTCGACCGCAGCCGCGTGCCCATCTACGCCGTCATGCTGGCCGAGCGCCACCGCCTGCCCAAAGTGCGCGCCTGCACCGAACACTGGGCGCGCTGGCTCTCGGGCGAGGCCCAGCGCGGCGCCGATAATCCAGGCCTATGACGCCCGCCTTCCCCCCCATCGTGCGCCCCGACCTGCGCTTTCTGCTGGCGCACCCGGCGCATTTCATCGCCCTGGGTGCGGGCTCGGGCCTCAGCCGCAAGGCGCCCGGCACGGTGGGAACGCTCTGGGGTTGGGCCGCCTTTCTGTTGTTGCAGGCCCTGTGGCAACCCAGCGACATCCAGTGGGCCGCCACCCTGGGCCTGACGGTGCTGGCCGGCTGGTGGGCGGCCGAGGTCACGGCCCTGCACATGGGCATTGCCGATCCGGGCCACATCGTCATCGACGAAATCGTGGCCATCTGGCTGGTGCTGTGGCTGGCCATGCCCATGGGCTTGTGGGGCCAGGTGGTGGCCTTTGCCCTGTTCCGCTTTTTCGACGCCGCCAAACCCCAGCCCGTGCGCTGGGCCGACCAGCTGTTCAAGGGCTTCGGCGCGCGCGGCGCCTGGGGCATCATGTTCGACGACCTGGTGGCGGCTTTTTGCACGCTGCTGGTGATCGCAGTGTGGCGCTTCTGATGGACGACGACACCCCTCACCTGTGCATCCGGCTGGCCGACGCGCTGCGCGCGCGCGGCCTCATGCTGGCCACGGCCGAGAGCTGCACCGGGGGCCTGATCGCCGGCGCCTGCACCGACCTGAGCGGGTCGAGCGACTGGTTTGAACGGGGCTTTGTCACCTACTCCAACGCCGCCAAAACCGAGCTGCTGGGTGTGCCGGCCGCACTGATCGAGGCCCATGGTGCGGTGAGCGAGCCGGTGGCGCGCGCCATGGCCGAGGGCGCGGTGGCGCACTCGCGTGCGCAGTTGGCGGTGGCCGTGACCGGCGTGGCCGGCCCCACCGGCGGCAGCGCCGACAAACCTGTGGGCACGGTGTGGTTTGGCTGGTGCGTGAACGGCGTCACGCACAGCGAACGCCAGCGTTTTGACGGCGACCGCGCAGCGGTGCGCGCTGCCACCGTGCGGCATGCTTTGGCGGGGCTGCTGGCGCGGCTGGGCTGATCACGCGGGCCTGATCAGGCCGAACGCACAAAGCCATCGAGGGCGCGGCGCGGCGTGTGCGGCTGCGGCGCGCAGTGGCCCACGCGGCTGACCATCTGCACCACCTCGTCGTCGGCCGGGCGGCCGAGCAGCAGGGTTTGCAGGCGCTCGCGGTGTGGCCGCATTTCCTCGAACTCCTGCGGTGCCTGGCTCATGGGGTGCATTTGCAGACCGAGTTCGGTGGCCTTGAGCTGCTGGCGCATGTAGGCGCGCCCGGCCAACACCTCGGCATGGCGGGTGGTGCCGGCGACGGTATCGCGCCCAAACGGCGTGCTCAACCACACAAAACCCATGGCGCTCAGGCTGTGGCTCTCAAAGCGTTCCATCATCTGGCGGTAGGCGGTGCTGCCTTCGGCCGGCGGCTGTGTGCGATCGAAGGCCCCCACCGCGTTGGCCAGGCGCGGCAGCCAGCCAT
>CAYUAH010000406.1:0-2680 GCA_964442375.1 uncultured Hydrogenophaga sp.
TGAGCATCATGGAAGGCTGCAGCAAATACTGCAGCTACTGCGTGGTGCCCTACACCCGTGGCGAAGAAGTGAGCCGCCCCTTCGAGGACGTGCTGGTGGAGGTGGCCGGGCTGGCCGACCAGGGCGTGAAGGAAATCACGCTGCTGGGCCAGAACGTGAACGCCTACCGGGGCAAGATGGGCGACACCACGGACATCGCCGACTTCGCCCTGCTGCTGGAGTATGTGGCCGACATGCCCGGCATCGAGCGCATACGCTACGTGACCAGCCACCCCAACGAATTCACGCCACGCCTGATCGAGGCCTACGCCAAAATCCCAAAACTGGTGAACCACCTGCACCTGCCGGTGCAACACGGCAGCGACCGCATTTTGATGGAATACAAGAGCACGGTGCGCAAGCTGCGCGCCATCCGGCCCGACCTCTCGCTCTCCAGCGATTTCATCGTCGGCTTCCCTGGCGAGACCGACGAGGACTTCGCCAAGATGATGAAGCTCATCGCCGACGTGGGCTTCGACGCGTCCTTCAGCTTCATCTTCAGCCCGCGCCCCGGCACCCCGGCGGCCAACCTGCCCGACGACACGCCACACGAGGTCAAGCTCAAACGCCTGCAGCACTTGCAGGCCACGATCGAAGAGAACGTGCGCCGCATCAGCGCCAGCCTGGAAGGCCGGGTGCAGCGCATCCTGGTCGAAGGGCCTTCGCGCAAGGACGCCAGCGAACTGATGGGCCGCACCGAGTGCAACCGCATCGTCAACTTCCCAGGCGGCCCCCAACCGGCGCGGCTCATCGGGCAGATGGTGGACGTGCGCATCACCTCGGCGCAGCCGCATTCGCTGCGGGCGGAGGTGGTGGCGAAAGAGGACTTGCCGGCCTGATGGCCAAAGATCAGGGCTTGATCTGCTTGTGCCGGCGAGCCCTATCCGCCTTGATGGCGTCGAACCAAACGCTGTCGGCTTCTATCTGGGTTTTCACCCGTGAGGCCTCGTCCTCATCCAGAAACAGCGTCGCAGGCAAGCGGGACTTCACCCTGGGCAGTGAGATGTGGCCAGACAGCAGTCCGGCGCGAATCCAGCGCAAGTCGTTCGGCTGACTGCGTGCGTACTTGGAAATGGCGGCGTCATCGGGATCGAGAAACCAGATGCGAATGCCATCCTGCTCGGCATGACCCATTCGGCTTTCCCAGCCATCGGGAAGGCTGGGCAAACTGGGGGACACAGGGTCGAGGTAATAGCCGTTGGTTCTGTGAAATTCAGAGCCTTCGCCGAGCGCGCTTCGGACATCCGCAATGCGGCCCGGATCGGCCTTGGTGTAGCAGTCGATGTCGATGGACATGGACATGTCGGCCGGAATGTCGCGCTCGTCCCCGGCGCCGAGGATGGACAGGCTGCCGATCACCACGTAGTCGCGGTGGCCGGTGAGGCGGTGGGCCGCCGCGAACAAGCGAAACAGGTGACTGCGATTCACCCCATCACCACGTGCCAGGGTGAGTTCTGCCGCAAAGCTGTACCCCACTCCAGCGCTTCAGACCCCATGACCTGGGCAAGCTCGTTGACCGGCAGCTTGAGCAAAGCCTCCCAGCGCTCGATGTAGTCCAGGCTGCACAGGCGCTCGCGGCGCCACCGCGCGACCTCCTGCCGGGCGCGTGCGACAAGCGCCTGACTGTCGGCCGCAGGCATCAACAAAAGTTGTATGGCCTGCGCCTGATGTTTGATGAGGCGGTCCTTTTCGACCAGGGCCTGATCGGCGCGCGCGGCACGGCGCTCTGCCAAACGGCTGTCGCTGTTCGCCCGGGCGTGAAAGGCCTCTGGCGAACACACAATGGCCTTGACCTTGCGGTGCCGCTCAATCGCCACCGGAGCTTGTGCAGCGGCCTCGAGCAACTCGCCGAAGTTTTGCTTGGCCTGGCTGGACGTCATGTGCTGCATGCGTCCAATCTAGCACATTTTGTCCATTTTGGACAAAACGTGCTAGACCGCTCAATCCGCCTGCTTGCGCAGGAAGGCCGGGATCTCGAAGTCGTCCATGCCACCCGACGACAGCGCGTCGACCTTGGCCGCTGCCTGGGTGCGGTTGGTGCGCCACACGCTGGGCACGGCCATGCCGCTGTAGTCGTTCTGCTGGGCTGCAGCACCGCCCAAGGCCGAGCCGCCCATGGCGCTGGCGGCGCCGCCACCCACCGCAAACGGCACGTTGTCCGTGCCGGTGCGCAGCACCTGCAGCGGCGGCGCCTGGCGGCGGGCGTTCTGGCGGCTCAGGCCGGTGGCCACCACGGTCACGCGGATGGCATCGCCCAGGTTTTCGTCGTAGGCGGTGCCGTAGATGATGTGCGCGTCGGGCGAAGCGAAGGCGCGGATGGTGGTCATGGCCAGCTTGGATTCGCTGAGTTTCAGCGAGCCCTTGGACGCCGAGATCAGCACCAGCACGCCCTTGGCGCCCGACAGGTCCACGCCTTCGAGCAGCGGGCAGGCCACGGCCTGCTCGGCCGCAATGCGGGCGCGGTCCGGGCCGCTGGACGTGGCCGTGCCCATCATGGCCTTGCCGGGCTCGCCCATCACGGTGCGCACGTCTTCGAAGTCCACGTTCACGTGGCCGGGCACGTTGATGATTTCGGCAATGCCACCCACGGCGTTCTTGAGCACGTCGTTGGCGTGGGCAAAGGCCTCTTCCTGGGTGATGT
>CAYUAH010000407.1:0-2675 GCA_964442375.1 uncultured Hydrogenophaga sp.
GAGATTCTGTTCAACAAGGCAAAACTCACCGCGCTGCCGGCCGAGCTCAAGGCCATCATCGACTACGCGGTGCAGGCCGCCAGCGCTGACATGAGCTGGAAGGCCATCGAGCGCAACTCGACCGACTACATCGACCTGAAAAAGCAGGGCATCAAGTTCTACAAGACGCCCGACGCCGTGTTGCGCGCGCAGCTCGCCTCGTGGGACAAGATCATGGCGAAAAAGGGTGCCGAAAACCCGATGTTCAAGAAGATCCTGGATTCGCAAAAGGCCTTTGCCCAGCGCGCCGGCCAGTGGCAGAACGACTACATGGTCGACTTCAAGATGGCCTACAACCACTACTTCGGCCGCAACGCCAAAAAGAGCTGAAACACCTCGGACCGACGGGGGGCGCCCGTGGGCGCCCTTTTCTGTTTGTTCGCAAGAGGACACCACATGCAATCACTTTTACTGGCGGTGGACCGCCTCTCCACCTGGTTCGGCAAGCTCTGCGCCTGGGCCGTGGTGGCACTCACCCTGCTGATCAGCTGGGAAGTTTTTTCACGCTACGCGCTCAACACCCCACACGCCTGGGTGCTGGACGCGCAGATCATGATGTACGGCCTGCTGTTCATGGCAGCGGGTGCCTACACCTTGTCGAAAAACGGCCACGTGCGCGGCGACGTGCTCTACGGTTTTTTCAAGCCGCGCACCCAGGCCGCCATCGACCTGTCGCTCTACATCCTGTTTTTCCTGCCCGGTATCGTGGCGCTGACCTGGGCCGGTTGGACCTTTGCCAACGAATCGCTGGCCATACGCGAGCAGACCTTCAACGCCGACCCGCTGCCGGTCTACCCGTTCAAATTTGTGGTGCCCATCGCGGGCGCCTTCCTGCTGCTGCAGGGCTTGGTCGAAATCATCCGCTGCGTCATGTGCCTGCAAACCGGTGAATGGCCATCGCGCGAGGAGGACGTGGAAGAAGTGGACGTGGACAAACTCAAGGACATGGTGCACGTGACCGACAAGGACATCGAAAACCTGGACCGCTACGTGACGCAGAAAGGCGGTCAGTGATGAAGATACGCAAGGAACTCTGGTTTGGCTTCAGCCTGATGGCGCTGATCCTGGCCGCCGTGCTGGTCATGGTGCTCAAGGTCGATGTGATGACCAACGGCCACTACGGCCTACTCATGCTGTCGCTGGTGGTGGTGGCCATCATGCTGGGCTTTCCCACCGCCTTCACCCTCATGGGCATGGGCATTTTGTTTGCCTTCTTCGCCTACCACTCCGGCGATCAGTCGGCCGCCGGCGCGCTGAAGCAGACACTGGACCTGATGGTGCAGCGCGCCTTCTCGGTGATGAGCAACGACGTGCTGATCTCCATCCCGCTGTTCGTGTTCATGGGCTACCTGGTGGAACGGGCCAACCTGATTGCCAAACTGTTCACCAGCCTGCACCTGGCGCTGGCCCGCGTGCCGGGCTCGCTGGCGGTGGCCACGCTGGTGACCTGCGCGGTGTTCGCCACCGCCACCGGCATCGTGGGCGCGGTGGTCACACTCATGGGCCTGCTGGCCATGCCGCAGATGCTCAAGGCCGGCTACGACGTGCGCCTGACCGCCGGCGTCATCACCGCTGGCGGCTGCCTGGGCATCCTGATCCCGCCATCGGTGCTGCTCATCGTCTACGGCGCCACCGCCGGCGTGTCGGTCGTGCAGTTGTACGCGGGCGCGTTTTTCCCCGGCATCATGCTGGCGGGCCTCTACATCGTCTACGCCATCATCGTGGCCAAGATCAAACCTGCCTGGGCGCCGCCGCTCACCGCCGAGCAACGTTTTGTGCCACTTCCGGCCGAACTGCTCAAGCTGGGCGCCACCGGTGGCGCGTCGGCCCTGGCCGGCTTGCTCAAGGCGCTCAAGGGCCAAAACAACCAGGGCGTGGCCACGGGCTACATCCTGCGCCAGCTGGGCATCGCGCTCTTGCCCGCGTTGCTGTTTGCGGCGGTGGCCATCGCCAGCTACCAGAGCGTGACCACGGTCAAGGTGGACGACACGGCCGGCCTGACCAGCATGAACGAGATCGGCTCGGACAGCAGCAGCTCGTCGGGCGATCTGGCCGAACCCGGCCAGGAAGAAAATGGCGGTTTGAGCGAACCGCCATCGGAGGCCACCGACACCCTGGCCGCCCCACCCGGCAGCGAGCCCGATGCCAGCGCCCAAACCCCGGCCCCGGCCGACAGCGTGGCCCTGCCTCCCGGCGCAGCACCTGCACCGGCCAACGCGGGCGAAACCCCGACCAGCCAGGCAGCGCCCCAAGGCTACTGGATCGGATTGGGTGTGGGCGCGCTGGCGCTGGCGGTGTTCTACGGCATCCTCAGCTACACACGGCTGGAGGTGTTCAAGATGCTGCTGTCCAGCTTCTTCCCGCTGCTCATCATGATCCTGGCGGTGCTGGGTTCCATCGTGTTTGGCCTGGCCACACCCACCGAGGCCGCAGCCATCGGCGCGCTGGGCGGCTTTGTACTGGCAGCGGCCTACCGGCAGCTCACCTTCAACGTGGTCAAGGAGAGCGTGTTCCTCACCGCCAAAACCAGCGCCATGGTGTGCTGGTTGTTCGTGGGTTCGGCCATCTTCTCGGCCGCCTTCGCGCTGCTGGGTGGGCAGGAACTGGTGGAGCAGTGGGTGCTGGGCATGAACCTG
>CAYUAH010000408.1:0-2667 GCA_964442375.1 uncultured Hydrogenophaga sp.
TGCTGTTCTCCCTGACGAAAGCTTACCGCATGGCCATCCACGTTGCCCTGAACCACGTCACCCACTACCGCTACGACCGCCCGATCAAACTGGGCCCCCAGGTCGTGCGCCTGCGTCCCGCGCCACACAGCCGCACCAAGGTGCTGTCCTACTCGCAGCGGGTCGAGCCGGCCCAGCACTTCATCAACTGGCAGCAGGATCCCTTTGCCAACTACCAGGCGCGCCTGGTGTTCCCCGAACCGACGCGTGAATTCAAGGTCACGGTGGATCTGGTGGTCGAGATGGCGGTCTACAACCCCTTCGACTTCTTCCTCGAACCGCACGCCGAGGAATTCCCCTTCGCCTACTCCGCCGACCAGCTCAAGGAACTGCAGCCCTACCTGGCCAAGGGCGAACTCACGCCCGCCTTCAAGGCCTACCTCGACAGCGTTGACAACAAGAAGCAGCGCACCATCGACTTCCTGGTCGGCATCAACCAGAAACTGCAAGGCGACATCGGCTACCTGATCCGCATGGAGCCCGGCGTGCAGACGCCGGAGGAGACGCTGACCAAGGCCAGTGGCTCGTGCCGCGACTCGGGCTGGCTGCTGGTGCAGCTGCTGCGCCACATGGGCCTGGCCGCGCGTTTCGTCTCGGGCTACCTGATCCAGCTCGCGCCCGACGTGAAGGCGGTGGACGGCCCCAGCGGGCCCGAGGTCGACTTCACCGACCTGCACGCCTGGTGCGAGGTTTTCCTGCCCGGCGCCGGCTGGATAGGTCTGGACCCGACCTCGGGCCTGCTGGCCGGCGAAGGCCACATCCCGCTGGCCTGCACGCCGCAGCCCAGCAGCGCCGCGCCCATCGAAGGCGCGCTGGACGAGTGCGAAGTCAGCTTCAGCCACCACATGGGCGTGACCCGCGTATACGAGTCGCCGCGCGTGACCAAGCCCTACACCGACGAGCAATGGGCCGCCATCGACGCCCTGGGCCAACAGGTGGACAAGGAGCTGGTGGCCGGCGACGTGCGCCTGACCATGGGCGGCGAGCCCACCTTCGTTGCCACCCGCGACCGCGACGCCGCCGAGTGGAACACCGACGCCCTGGGCCCCACCAAACGCAACTACGCCACCGAGCTGCTGCACCGCCTGCGCCTGCAGTACGGCGACGGTGGCTTCCTGCACCTGGGCCAGGGCAAGTGGTACCCGGGCGAACAGCTGCCGCGCTGGGCGCTGTCGCTGTTCTGGCGTGCCGATGGCGAGCCCACCTGGCACAACCCGGCGCTGTTTGCCGACGAACGCGAGCCCGCCAGCTACACCGCCGACGACGCCCGCCGCTTCAGCCAGGCGCTGGCGCGCAAGCTGGGCCTGTCCACCCAGCACATCACGGCCGGCTACGAGGACACCTTCTATTACCTCTGGCGCGAACGCCGGCTGCCGGTCAACGTCGATCCCTTCGACGCCAAGCTGGACGACGAAATGGAGCGCCAACGCCTGCGCCGCGTGTTCGGCCAGGGCCTGGACGCGGTGGTGGGCTACGTGCTGCCGCTGCAGGCCCACGCCGTGCCCGGCCCCAACGCCACCAAGGGCGTGCGCACGCTGGGCCTGGGCGGCACCCGCTGGACCACCGGCCCCTGGTTCTTCCGCGACGAGCGCATGTACCTCATGCCCGGCGACTCGCCCATGGGCTACCGCCTGCCGCTGGATTCGCTGCCCTGGGTCAGCAAGGCCGACTACCCCTACCTGATCGAACAAGACCCGCTGGGCCAGCGCGACGCCCTGCCCGAGGGCAGTGCCTTCAAGCGCCAGTACGCGCCCCACCAGGTGGGCGGCGGTTTTGCCGAGGGTGGTGTGGTGTCCATGCAGAACGCCGAATTCGGCCTCCACGGCGACGACGGCACCCCGGCCTGGCAGGGTGACCCCAGCGGCCAGGGCGTGCCCGGCGCCGCGCCTGCCCAGCCCATGAGCACGCGCTACCCGGCGCGCGGCGAATCGGCCGCCTGGCTGACCCGCACCGCGTTGTGCGTGGAAGCCCGCAACCCACAGCGCGCCAATGGCCCCAAGGCCGAGGCCACGGAAGGCGGCAAAAGCAGCCACCTCTACATCTTCATGCCGCCGCTGGCACGCCTGGAGGATTACCTGGACCTGCTCGCCGCCATCGAGGCCACGGCAGAGAAACTGGGCGTGCAGGTGGTGCTGGAAGGCTATCCTCCGCCGCGCGACCCGCGCCTCAAAATGCTGCAGGTCACGCCTGACCCGGGCGTCGTCGAAGTCAACATCCACCCGGCCCACAACTGGGGCGAGCTGGTGGAGCACACCGAGTTCCTGTACGAGGCCGCACACCAGACCCACATGTGCGCCGAGAAGTTCATGACCGACGGCCGCCACACCGGCACCGGCGGCGGCAACCACTTCGTCATGGGCGGCGCCACACCGGCCGATTCGCCCTTCCTGCGCAAGCCTGAGCTGCTGGGCAGCCTAGTAGCCTACTGGCACAACCACCCTTCGCTGAGCTATTTGTTCAGCGGCCTTTTCATCGGCCCCACCAGCCAGGCGCCGCGGGTGGACGAGGCGCGCAACGACCAGCTCTATGAGCTGGAGATCGCCCTCAACCAGATTGAAAAGAACCGGGGCATACACGGCCAGGACATGCCGCCCTGGCTGGTGGACCGCACGCTGCGCAACATCCTGG
>CAYUAH010000409.1:0-2659 GCA_964442375.1 uncultured Hydrogenophaga sp.
AAGGGGAGTCGTGCAGCTTGTTGCACGCCATGTCCACCTTGACCAGGCTGCTGGCCGTGATCTCGTCGAACATCAGCCCATAGGGGTTGATCAGGAACTGGTGTTCGCCGCCAGTGACGCTGTCGGGCAGCTTGGCGCTGATGTGGGTGAAGACCAGGTCGCTCCAACCGTAGGCGGCCACCAGGCGGTAGCAGGCGGCGAGATCGCAGCGCAGTGCCCACTCTTCGGCACCGACCAGTTCTTTGAGGGAGGGAACGTGCATGGCGACCACCGGGCGTTGTCAAAACGCCGATGGTGCGCCAGCCAGTTGTGCGCGCGCTGTCGCTGCCAGGACAGCGCAGGCCTTCAGTCGGCCTTCTTCACCGAACAAGTATTGAAGCCAAACATCGCATAGGGCGGGCACCAGCCCATCAAGCCCGTGGCCAGCGGCACCAGGCCGATGTAGCCCCACAGGCCCACCGTGCCGGTGGCGGCGGCGGCGATCAGGGCCAGGCCGGCGACGATGCGCAGGATGCGGTCGATGCCGCCAACGTTCTTGGTCATGTCTATCACTCCTTGGGTTGAGAACAGGGGGATTTCAGCGCAGATGGCGGGATGTGTCTGTGACTGCGGTCACCCAGCGCCGGCCGTGGTGTCGGCCAAGGTGCGCAGTGCGGCCGCGTCGAGCACGCTGATGCTTTCGCGCGAGAGCGCCAGCCAGCCCTCGCGCTCGAAGCGGCGCAACAGCCGGGTGACGATTTCGCGCACCGTGCCCAGCTCGTCGGCCAGGGCCTGGTGGGTGGTCTTGATGGGGCTGCCGTGGCCGAGCAGGGCGGCGGCCAGGCGCTGGTCCAGCCGCTGGAAGGCCACCGCCTCGATCAGCGCGGTGAGGTCGGCCATGCGTTCGGCGAACAGGCCCAGCACGAAGTCGCGAAAGGTCGTGTCGGCCAGGGCGGCGCGGAAGGCGGCCGGGGGCAACAAGGCCAGTTGGGTGTCGCGCGTGGTCACGCCGTGTGCCGACAAGGCCGACTGCGCAAACAGGGCCGAGGACGACACCAGACACAACTCGCCGGGCACCACGCGGTACAGCTCCAGCGCCCGGCCCTGCGAGGTGCTGCGCGAGATGCGCACCTCACCCGACAGCAGCAACGGAAAACCCGCGCAGGCTTCGTGTTCGCGGAACAACGTGGTGCCGGCCGGCACCTCGTGCAGCGGCAAGCCTTGCAGCGTGTCGGCCAGCGTGGCCAGGGCGGGGTAGGTGGCGATCAGGGTGGTCATGGTCGCGCAGCAAAGTTCCTCAAAAAATTTGAATGAAAACGACAAGAGCATTGAAATGCTTTGACGGTGAAATCCCTAGACTGCACCCAGGTTGCTGCGCCGCAACCGTGTTCCACAGGGAGTGCCCATGTCCACCGATCGTCCGCCCGTCCGTTATAGCCGAGTTGCCGTGCTGCTGCACTGGGTGCTGGGCTTCGCGTTGATCGCCATCTTTGGCATGGGCCTGTACATGGCCGACCTGCCGTTTTCACCTCAGCGTCTCAAGCTCTACAACTGGCACAAGTGGGCCGGGGTGAGCATCCTGCTGTTGTCCGCACTGCGCCTGGCCTGGCGCCTCACGCACCGCCCGCCTGAGCTGCCTGAGGCCGTGGCCGGCCGCATGCCGGCGTGGCAGCGTTGGGCCCACCACGCCACCCACCACGCGCTGTACCTGCTGTTTTTTGCCGTTCCCCTGCTGGGCTGGGCCTACAGCTCGGCCGCTGGTTTCCCCATCGTGTGGTTTGGCGCGGTGCAGTTGCCCGACTTCGTGCCCGTGAGCGAATCGCTGGCCGAGGTGCTCAAGCCTTTGCACAAGTTCAGCGCCTTTGCCATGGCCGCCCTGGTGCTGATGCACATTGGCGCCGCGCTCAAGCACCAGTGGCTGGACCGCGACGGCTTGCTGACCCGCATGTTGCCCGGCCGCGCCTGAATTTTTCGGAGAACCCCCATGTCTTTTGCACGCATTTCGCTGTCGGTGGCCGCCTTGGCCCTGATGTCCCTGCCCGCGCTGGCGCAACAAAAGTTGCTGCCCGAACAAAGCGAGATCGCCTTTGTGGCGCGGCAGATGGGTGTGCCGCTGGAAGGCAAGTTCCGCAAGTTCGATGCGCAGGTCAGCTTTGATGTGGCCAAGCCGCAGACCAGCAAGATCGCCTTCACGGTGGACGTGGGCAGCGCCACGCTGGGCTCGCGCGAGACCGATGCCGAATTGCCCAAGGCGCCCTGGTTCAACGTGCCCAAGTTTCCGCAGGCCAGCTTTCAGTCCAGCAGCGTCAAGGCGCTGGGCGGCGGCAGGTTCGAGGTGGCCGGTCAGCTGACCATCAAAGGCACGGCCCGCGAGGTGGTGGTGCCGGTGGCGCTGACCCAAAGCGGCACCGTGACCACCGCCACCGGCACCCTGCCGCTCAAGCGCCTGGCCTTCAAGATCGGCGAAAACGAGTGGGCCGACACCTCCATGGTGGCCGACGACGTGCAAGTCAAGTTCAAGCTGGCCCTTTCTGGTGTCGGCAAGTTGTGAGTTTTTTCCTTTTCAACCCTCAGGAGTTCTTCTTCATGCGCAAAGCCCTCATCGCCCTGGCCGCTCTGGCTTCTTTGTCCGCCGGCATGGCCCACGCCGCCGACTACGCCATCGACCCGACCCACACCT
>CAYUAH010000410.1:0-2635 GCA_964442375.1 uncultured Hydrogenophaga sp.
CCACAGCTCATCTGACCGGGGCTGCGGTTCCGTCGTCGGATGAGCGACGGAACCCAGGTGCAGTCCCGACTTCCCTTTTCCGCGTTCGCCCTGTGACGCCCTTTGTCCGGTCGCCATTGAAAGGCTTTGAACATGAACGCGTCCGCATCTTTTCGCCCGCCAACCGATTTCTCGGGACTCTGGGTGCCCCTCATCACCCCCTTTGTGGGGCATGCCGTTGACCACGAGGCGCTGGGCAGGCTGGTGAAACACTTGGTGGACGCAGGCGTTTCTGGCCTGGTGGTCTGCGGAAGCACGGGCGAAGCGGCTGCCTTGACGGCCGAGGAGCAGTTGGCGGTGTTGCGCACGGTGGCACGCCATGCGCCCGCCTGCCCACTCGTGATGGGCGTGGGCGGCAGCAACCAGCCAAGCACCCTGTCCTGGCTGCGCACGGTCAACGCTGGCGCAAAACTGAACCTTCCGCGTCTGCACGGCGTGCTCGTGTCGGCGCCCGGCTACATACGGCCGTCACAAGCCGGCCTGCGGCAATGGTTTACCGCTTTAGCAGACGCCTCATCGGCACCACTGGTGCTGTACGACATCCCCTACCGAACCGGCGCGACTTTGGAGCGGGACACGCTGCTGGCCCTGGCCGACCACCCCAACGTCCAGGCCATCAAGGACTGTGGAGGCGACGCCGCCAAGACCATGGCCTTGCTGCGCGACGGCCGCCTGCAGGTGCTCGCGGGCGAAGACCTTCAGGTGTTCAGCACACTGGCTTTGGGAGGCGCCGGGGCCATTGCGGCCAGCGCCCACGTGCACACGGCGCATTGGGTGGCACTGGTGGCCGCGCTGCGAAGGGGCGACGTGGCGAGCGCACGGCGGTTGTGGCATCCCTTGGTGCCGCTGGTGGAGGCCTTGTTTTCGGAACCCAACCCAGCGCCCGTCAAGGCTTGGCTGGCACACCAGCGCCTGGTGGGGAACGCGTTGCGACCACCGATGACGCCTATGAGTCTGGCCGGCCAAGAGCGCCTGCTCACCCTCGCCGCGCAGACCGCTGACGCTATCGGCTGACGCTCACCCGCCGGTCACGGGCGGAAAAAATGCCACCTCGGCGCCCTCGCTGAGGGAGGCGGCTTCGTCGGCCACCATGGCCTGGTTGAGCGCCACGCGCACCGCCTTGCCACGCGCGAGGGCTTGCGCGTAGGCGCCGCCAAAAGCGATCAGCTCGTCGCGCAACGCACCCACCGTGGTGGCCGCCACGTCCAGGGTTTCTCCGCCGTGCCCCAGCGCCTCGCGGATGGAAGCAAAGTACTTGAGTTGGATCTTCATGTGAGCAAGTCCGCCAAGGCAATGAAACGCACCAGATCGCCACGGGCAATCGCGTTGCCAGGCGGGTTGTCGATCAGGCCGTCGGCCCAGACGGCCGAGGTCAGCACACCCGAGCTCTGGTTGGGAAAAACATCCACCCCCCCCTGAGCGTTGCGCCGGGCACGCAGGAACTCGCGACGCTTGTCGCCTTTGGGGAGGTCGAAATGCGCGGGCAACATCACCGGCGCGGGCACCGCCGAGGCTGCGTCCACCGCCACCCCTTGCAGCCGCAACAGGAAAGGCCGTACCAGCAACAGGAAGGTGACGAAGCTGGACACCGGGTTGCCCGGCAAGCCGATGAAATGCGCATTCCCCACCCGGCCATGGGCAAACGGTTTGCCGGGTTTCATGCCGATCTGCCACAGGTCGAGGTGCCCCAGGGCCTGCACCGCCGGCTTGATGTGGTCTTCCTCGCCCACCGAAACCCCACCGCTGGTGAGGATGAGGTCGTGGTGTTGTGCCGCCTCGCTCAAGGCCTGCAGGGTGGCTTCGCGCTGGTCCGGCACGATGCCCAGATCGCTGACCTCACATCCCAGGCGCTGCAGCAATGCCCGGAGAAAGAAGCGGTTGGAGTTGTAGATGGCGCCGGGCTTCATGTCGCCCGGGGCCACCGTGCCCGGCATGACCAACTCGTCCCCGGTCGAGAACAAGGCCACGCGCACGCGCGGCGCCACCGGCAGGTGGGCAAACCCGATGCTGGCGGCCAGGCCCAGTTCGGCCGGGCCCAGTCGGGTGCCGGCGTGCAGCACCACAGCACCTTTGCGCACGTCTTCGCCCTGGCGGCGTACCCACTGCCCAACGCTTGGGTGGCCTTGGAAAGAAACGCGGCCATCGGCTTGCGGCTGCGCTTCTTCCTGCATCACCACCGCGTCCGCACCTGCGGGCACGGGCGCCCCCGTGAAGATGCGGGCCACCGTGCCGGGCAGCAGCGGACCGCCGAAGTGGCCCGCCGGGATGCGCTGCGACACCACCAAAGGCGCTCCGCCCGCCTGCGCCAGATCGGCCACGCGCACCGCGTAACCGTCCATCGAGGTGTTGTCGTGGCCAGGCACGTCCAACGCACTGACCAGGTCCTGCGCCAGCACGCGGCCATCGGCCTCGAAGGTGGGGACGCTGTGGACACCGGCCAGGGCGACCGTGTCGTTCAACAGGTCGGCCAGTGCGTCCTCCAGCGGACGCAGGCCAGGGCGGGGGCTTGGCGTCGCGCTCATGCGCAGTGCTGGGCGATGTAGGCCTTGACCTGATCGGCCTGCGCGGGCATGACCAGCACCCGCTTGGGCAGGTC
>CAYUAH010000411.1:0-2624 GCA_964442375.1 uncultured Hydrogenophaga sp.
CGAATGGAAGACGGTGGACTGGCAGACCGCGCTGGAATACGTGGCCAACGGCCTGAAGCAGATCAAGAACGACTTCGGTGCATCCAGCATTGGCCTCTTGGCCAGCCCGCACAGCACGGTGGAAGAGCTGGCTTTGGCCGGCGCGCTGGTGCGTGGCCTGGGCAGCCAGAACATCGACCACCGCCTGCGCCACGCCGACTTCGGCAACAGCAGCGGTGTCCGTTGGCTGGGCACGTCCATCGCCGCGCTGTCCAACCTGCAGCGCGTGCTGGTGGTGGGCTCCAACCTCCGCAAGGACCACCCGCTGTTTGCCCAGCGCATCCGCCAGGCGGCGCGCAAGGGCGCGCAAGTGAATGCGGTCAACAGCCGCGTCCACGACTGGGCCATGCCCGTGGCCAACACCCTGGTGGCTGACAGCGGTGTGTGGGTGCAGGCGCTGGCCCAGGTGGCCGCCTCCGTCGCCCGCGAGAAGGGCATCGCATCCCCCTGGAACGTCGCTACCCACGTTGAATCCGATGCCATCGCGCGTTCGCTGCTGGGTGGCGAACGCAAGGCCGTGCTGCTGGGCAACGCCGCCGCGCACCACGCCTTTGCGGCCAGCCTGCTGGCTGTGGCGCAGTGGATTGGCGAACAGACCGGCGCGTCGGTGGGCTACCTCACCGAAGCCGCCAACACCGTGGGCGCGCAATGGGTGGGCGCGCTGCCCGGTGCCCAAGGCAAAAACGCGGGCCAGATGCTGGCCGGTGGCCTCAAGGCCGTGCTGCTGCTCAACAACGAACCCGCGTTCGACAGCGCTGTGGGCGCCGACGGTTTGAAGAGCGCCGAAATGGTGGTGAGCTTCAGCCCCTTCAAGGCCAACATGGACGTGGCCGACGTGCTGCTGCCCATTGCGCCCTGGACCGAGACCCCGGGCAGCTTCGTCAATGCCGAAGGCCTGCTGCAAAGCTTCTACGCCGTGGCGCGCCCGCTGGGTGATACCCGCCCCGCCTGGAAGGTGCTGCGTGTGCTGGGCAACCTGCTGGCCCTGCCCAGCTTCAACCAGGAAACCGCGCAGGACGTGCTGGCCGAGGTGCTGGCCCAGCGTGGTCTGGCCGGCCAGAAGACACCGCTGCAGCTGCCCGCAGCCGCGCTGAGCAACACCACTTCGGTGGCCGCCGACCTGTCGCCTGTGCAAGGCCAGCCGGCGCAAGCCAGCATCTACCAGCTCGATGGCACGGTGCGCCGCGCGCCCTCGCTGCAACTCACCGCTGACGCGCGTGCCGCGCAGGAGGCCCTGGCATGATCGACGCGATGTACAACGGCGGCCTCGGCCTGTTCGCCGCCTACTGGTGGACGGGCATCGTCTGGCCGGTGCTCTGGGCGCTGATCAAGATCGTGGCCGTGCTCGCACCTCTGATGGGCGCTGTGGCCTACCTCACGCTGTGGGAGCGCAAGCTGCTGGGCTGGATCCAGGTCCGCCACGGTCCCAACCGCGTGGGCCCCATGGGCTTGCTGCAGCCCATTGCCGACGCCCTCAAGCTGCTGACCAAAGAATTGATCCAGCCGACGGCCGCCTCGAAAGGCTTGTTCCGCCTGGGGCCCATCATGGCCATCATGCCGGCGCTCGCCGCCTGGGTGGCCATCCCCTTCGGTCCCGATGCCATCCTGGCCAACGTCAACGCCGGCCTGCTGCTGATCATGGCCATCACCTCCATCGAGGTGTACGGTGTGATCATTGCCGGTTGGGCGTCCAACTCCAAGTACGCCTTCCTGGGCGCGCTGCGCGCCTCGGCACAGATGGTGAGCTACGAGATCGCCATGGGCTTTTGCCTGGTGGTGGTCATCATGGTGTCGGGCAGCCTGCACCTGGGTGAGATCGTGGCGGCACAAGGCCGTGGCATGGCGGCCAATGCGGGCTTGACCTTCCTGTCCTGGAACTGGCTGCCCCTGCTGCCCATCTTCATGGTCTACCTGATCTCGGGCGTGGCCGAAACCAACCGCCACCCCTTCGACGTGGTCGAGGGCGAGGCCGAGATCGTCGCCGGCCACATGGTCGAGTACTCGGGCATGGGCTTCGCCATCTTCTTCCTGGCCGAATACGCCAGCATGTGGCTGGTCTCCATCCTGGCCGCGCTGATGTTCCTGGGCGGCTGGCTGCCCCCCATCGACAGCGCGCTGTTCAACTGGATTCCGGGCTGGATTTGGTTGGGGCTGAAGACCTTCCTGGTGGTGTCCATGTTCATCTGGATACGCGCCACCTTCCCGCGCTTCCGCTACGACCAGATCATGCGTCTGGGCTGGAAGATTTTCATCCCCGTCACCCTGGTGTGGCTGCTGTTGATCGGCGGCTGGATGGTGTCGCCGTGGAACATCTTTAAGTGAGCGAGGTAGCCAGACAATGACCGCTGCTTCCATCAAGGACTTCGTGTCCTCCTTCATGCTGGCCGAGCTCTTCAAGGGCATGGCGCTGACCGGCAAGTACATGTTCCGCCGCAAGGTGACGGTGCAGTTTCCCGAGGAAAAAACGCCGCTGTCGCCGCGTTTCCGCGGCCTGCACGCACAGCGCCGCTACGAGAACGGCGAAGAGCGCTGCATCGCTTGCAAGCTGTGCGAAGCCGTCTGCCCTGCGATGGCCATCACCATCG
>CAYUAH010000412.1:0-2603 GCA_964442375.1 uncultured Hydrogenophaga sp.
GGCTGGCAAGACGCGCTGTTGGTGCTGGGCGCGGCGGTGCTGCTGATCGCCCCGCTGGCCATGGGTCTGCGCGAGCCGGGCTTTGCGGCCGGTGCGCCAGCCAAGCGCGAACAATCCATCGCCCACGCCTTGCGCGAGGCCTTCCGCTACCGCAGCTTCCAATTGCTGATGGCGGGCTACTTCGTGTGTGGCTTCCAGGTGGTGTTCATTGGCGTGCACATGCCCAGCTACCTCAAGGACAACGGGCTCTCACCTCAGGTGGCCAGTTATGCGCTGGCCATCATCGGCTTGTTCAACGTGGTGGGCACCTACGCCGTGGGCGTGCTGGGCCAGCGCCTCTCCCGCCCCAAGATCCTCGCCTTCATCTATTTCGCACGCTCGGTGGCCATCACCCTCTTCCTGCTGGCGCCGCTGACGCCGGCCAGCGTTTACGTGTTCGCGGCAGTGATTGGCATGTTGTGGCTGTCCACGGTGCCCCCCACCAACGCGGTGCTGGCACAGATCTTTGGTGTCGCCCACCTCTCCATGCTCAGCGGCTTCGTCTTCTTCAGCCACCAGATCGGCAGCTTCATGGGGGTGTGGCTGGGCGGTCTGCTGTACGACCGCACCGGCAGCTACGACGTGGTCTGGCTGCTGTCCATCGCGCTGGGGGTATTTGCCGGGCTGGTCAACCTGCCGGTGCGCGAAACACCCATCCGGCGCGTCCCCGCCGGAGCCGCCGCGTGAGCGCGCCGCGCCAGGCCGCCCTGGCCCTGCTCGGTGCCGCCGGGCTGCTGGGGGTGTTTGCCCTGTACACCCGGCCCGACTTTCTGGTGCTGCTGGCCGACCAGCTCTGGGCCTGCTTCTGATGAGCGCCCTGTCCCATGGCGCCGAGGCGCCTTCCGGCTGGATCACACGCTGGGCCCACCTGCTGACACCAGGCGCCCAGGTGCTGGACCTCGCTTGTGGTGCGGGCCGCCACACCCGCTGGCTGGCGGCACAGGGGCACCGGCTCACGGCGGTGGACCGCAACGCCGACGCCCTGGTCGGCCTGGATGCCATGGCCCGCGTGCTGTGCGCCGACATCGAAAGCGGCCCCTGGCCCTTGCCCGGCGAGCGCTTCGACGCCGTGGTCGTCACCAACTACCTCTGGCGCCCGCTGTGGCCCACGCTGCTGGACAGCTTGGCCCCAGGCGGGGTGCTGCTTTATGAAACCTTTGCCCATGGCAACGCCAGTGTGGGCAAGCCCTCGCGACCCGACTTCCTGCTCCAGCCCGGTGAATTGCTCCAGCGTTGCCAGGGTTTGCGCGTGATCGCCTACGAAGATGGCTTTTGTGCCGCCCCCGACCGTTTTGTGCAGCGCATCTGTGCCGTGCGCGACACCACGCCGGGTGGCGACACGCCGCACCGCTATCCCCTGGGGTAAGGCATCGGCCTCTGGGTAGAATGTGGCGATTGCGCCTCTGGCGCCGCTCACTGACACGGATTCGAGCTATGACCCCCATCACCGGCAGCATCGTTGCCCTCGTTACACCCTTTCACCCGGACGGCAGCGTCGACTACCCCGCCCTGCGCAAGCTGATCGACTGGCACATCGCCGAAGGCACCGACTGCATCGGCGTGGTGGGCACCACCGGCGAATCGCCCACGGTCAACGTGGACGAACACTGCGAAATCATCCGCGTCTCGGTGGAACAGGCCAAGGGCCGCGTGCCCATCATGGCCGGCTGCGGCGCCAACTCCACCGCCGAGGCCATCGAGCTGGCCCGCTTCGCCAAGAAGGTCGGCGCCGACTGCCAGCTGCAGGTCGTGCCCTACTACAACCGGCCCACGCAGGAAGGCCAGTACCAGCACTTCAAGGCCATCGCCGAAGCCGTGGGCGACCTGCCCATGGTGCTCTACAACGTGCCCGGTCGCAGCGTGGCCGACATGTTGCACGACACCGTGCTGCGCCTGGCCCAGGTGCCGGGCATCGTCGGCATCAAGGAAGCCACCGGCAACATCGAGCGCGCGCAGTGGCTGATCAAGGACACGCCGGCCGAATTCGCCGTCTATTCGGGTGACGACGCCACCGCCGTGGCGCTGATGCTGTGCGGCGGCCAGGGCAACGTGAGCGTGACCGCCAACGTGGCGCCGCGCCTGATGCATGAGCTGTGCGTGGCCGCCATCGCCGGCGACCGCACCCGCGCCATGCAGATCCAGCTGCAACTGCTGCCGGTGCACAAGCACCTCTTCGTCGAGGCCAATCCCATCCCGGTCAAGTGGGCCGTGGAGCGCATGGGCTTGTGTGGCGGCACCATGCGCCTGCCCATGACGCCGCTGTCAGCGGGCGCGCAGCCCGTGGTCGAGCAAGCCCTGCGTGACGCCGGCCTGCTGGGCTGAGCCTTCTCTTCTTTGTCGTTTCCTGCCATTTCTGGGTCCACCATGCCTGCACGCCGCCACGCCGCTCCCCGCCCGTTCCAACACAGCGCACGCCTGGGCGTGCTGGCCCTGGCCGCCCTGCTGGCCAGCGGCTGCAGCGTGCTGGAGACGGACAAGATCGACTACAAAAGTGCCAAGCGGGCCTCCACCCTGGAAGTGCCGCCCGACCTGACCCAGATCAACCGCGAATCGCGCTACGTCAT
>CAYUAH010000413.1:0-2601 GCA_964442375.1 uncultured Hydrogenophaga sp.
ACATGTTGGCGCAATGTCGGTCGCTCGGTGACGGGCGGCTCCACTTCCAGCACGGGCCGATGGACATCGTCCTCGGTGCCGAGGGCGACGCCGCTGCGGTGCGGCAGGCGCACACCCAGGCCTGGGAGCGCTTCCGTGGCCTGCTGCAGGAGCTGGTGGACGAGCTGCCCACGCTGCGTGCCCCGGTGGACGGCGTCTGCACCTTGCGCGGTCCGGTGACGCGCCGCATGTGGGCGGCTGCGGAGGTGCACCGCCCGGCGTTTGTCACGCCCATGGTGGCGGTGGCCGGTGCGGTGGCGCAGGAGCTGCTGTTGGCCTACGACCGGCCGGGCATCACCCGCGCATGGATCAACAACGGTGGCGATATCGCGCTGCACCTCACGCCGGGCGCGTCGTTCCGCATTGGCCTGTACGCCCAGATCGAGCGCCTGGCGCGCCTGGATGCGGCGCATGGCTTGTTGGTGGACGGCGCCTTCGAGGTGGCTCACGGCAGTGCGGTGCGTGGCGTGGCCACCAGCGGTTGGCGCGGGCGCAGCTTCTCGCTCGGCATTGCCGACAGCGTGACCGTGCTGGCCGCCACGGCAGCCGAAGCCGATGCCGCCGCTTCCCTGATCGGCAACGCCGTCAATG
This sequence comes from uncultured Hydrogenophaga sp., assembly GCA_964442375.1. GTDB lineage: Bacteria > Pseudomonadota > Gammaproteobacteria > Burkholderiales > Burkholderiaceae_C > Hydrogenophaga. The sequence goes on from CAYUAH010000413.1 coordinate 631, forward strand.
TGGACGCCCCCGGCATCGTGCGGGTGCCAGCCCAACACCTGAAGGACGACAGCGACCTGGGCGACATACCCGTCACGCTGGACGTGCCCGAACTCACGCCTTGGCAGGTGGCCGAGGCCCTGAAGGCGGGTCGCGAACACGCCCTGGCCTTGCGTGCGGCCGGCCACATCCAGGCCTGCTTCATCACCTGCCAGGGCTGGACCCTGTCCACCGAAACCAGCGGCGACGTGCCGCTGCCCCTCCATTCCCCGCAACACACGGACGTGCCAGACCGCCCGGCCCGTGCGCTGGAGCATCACCCATGATCGAGATCCGAAGAACCCACACCCACGTCGAAGACATCTTTCACGAGTTCGGTCCGGTGGCTGCACAACCGCTGCGCCGTGGTTTCGTCGCCGCCGTGCTGACCAACCCGTTCGCGGGGCGTTACGAGGCGGACATCCTGCCCATGATGGAGGCGCTCAATGCCGTTGGCACCCAGATGGCCCACCAGCTGCTGTTGGCCATGGCGGTGCAGCGTGAGCAGATCGAGAGCTACGGCAAGGGCGCCATCATCGGCGCCGCCGGCGAGCTGGAACACGGGGCCTTGTGGCACGTGCCCGGCGGCTACGCCATGCGCGAGCTGCTGGGCTGGGGCGGCGACCGCGCGGCCTACATGGCCGGCAAGGGTGAAGACAAGACAGGCCAACCGGGCAACGCCTTGTCCATCGTGCCTTCCACCAAAAAAGTGGGTCCGCCCGGCTGCACGCTGGACGTGCCCCTGACCCACATCAACGCCAGCTACGTGCGCAGCCACTTCGACGCCATCGAGGCGCGGGTCCCCGGCGCGCCGCTGCCGGACGAGGTGGTCTACGTGCTGGCCATGGCCACCGGGCCGCGCGTGCATGCCCGGGTGGGCGGCCTCAAAGCCGCCGACATCGCCAAATGGGATGGCCTGCGCTGAGCCGCGGCCCGTTGTGACTTTGATGAAGCAAGGAAAACCATGACAGCCAAGATCCGAAAACTGCTTGTCCAGGTGGACGAGACCCGCATCGAAATGGGCCAGACTATCAACCCGCCCACGCGCCGCGCCGTGGCCATGGCCGTGATCGAGAACCCCTACGCGGGCCGCTACGAGCAGAACCTCGACGCGCTGATCGCCATCGGCGAAGAGCTGGGCGCGCTGCTGGGTGAGAAGTGTGTGGCGGCGCTGGGCATTGCCCCAGGCGAGGCCGAGAGCTACGGCAAGGCCGCCATCGTGGGTGAGGCCGGCGAGCTGGAGCACGCCGCCGCCATCCTGCACCCCAAGCTGGGCGCGCCGCTGCGCAAGGCGGTGGAGAAGGGCGCTGCGCTGGTGCCGTCGAGCAAGAAGCGCGGCGGCATGGGCACCGCCATCGACGTGCCGCTGGGTCACAAGGACGCAGCCTTTGTGCGCAGCCACTTTGATGCGATCGAGGCACGTGTGAGCGACGCACCACGCGCCAACGAGATCGTGGTGGCGGTGGCCGTGACCGACAGCGGGCGCCCGCTGCCGCGCATCGGTGGCCTGCAGGTCGGCGAGATCAAAGGCGAAGACGGTTTGAGGTGAGTGGCTGCGGCCAGGTTGAAGCGTGTTAGTACTAAACCCGTGAAAAGGAATGACCATGTTCAAGTTGAATGACGTAGCAAAAATGCGCCCGCTGCTGACCGGTGTGGCCGGTCTGCTGATGGCCTTGGGTGCCCAGGCACAAAGCGTGTTGAAAATCGGTGAGATCAACAGCTACAAGGCACAACCCGCCTTCCTGGAGCCCTACAAGAAGGGCATGCAGCTCGCGGTGGACGAGACCAACGCCGCCGGTGGGGTGCTGGGCCGCAAGGTCGAGCTGATCACCCGCGACGACAACGCCAACCCCGGTGACGCGGTGCGCGCCGCCGAGGAGCTGATGGCCCGTGAGCGCGTGGACGTGCTGATGGGCTCCTTCCTGTCGCACATCGGCCTGGCGCTGACCGACT
>CAYUAH010000414.1:0-2592 GCA_964442375.1 uncultured Hydrogenophaga sp.
GCCGGTGATCAGGCCGTGGCGGTTGGCCAGGCCGGGCAGCAGGTGGCACTGGGTGTGGGCGTTCTGGGCGATGTGCAGCGGGGCAATGGAACTCGACATGTTCAAACCTCTCCTGTGTGCGCCGCCAGACGGGCAAAGGGGTGTCAGCAGCCAAAAAGTAGAATATCAGGTTATCTTCAAGCGGCCCGCGTGCCGCGCCCAACCCGGCCTGTTGCGCCGGACCAGACGAGGTTTTCATGGCAGGACATTCCAAGTGGGCCAACATCCAGCACCGCAAGGGCCGGCAGGACGAGAAGCGCGGCAAGATCTGGACCCGCATCATCCGTGAAATCACGGTGGCCGCGCGCGCCGGTGGCGGCGACCTCAGCGCCAACCCGCGCCTGCGCCTGGCGGTGGACAAGGCCAAGGCCGCCAACATGCCGGCCGATCGCATCAAGTACAACATCGACAAGGCCTCGGGCAACCTCGAAGGGGTGAACTACGAGGAAATCCGCTACGAGGGTTATGGCATTGGTGGCGCGGCCGTCATCATCGACACCATGACCGACAACCGCGTGCGCACCGTGGCCGAGGTGCGCCACGCTTTCAGCAAGTACGGCGGCAACCTGGGCACCGAAGGCTCGGTGGCCTTCCAGTTCAAACACTGCGGGCAGCTGGTGTTTGCGCCCGGCACCTCCGAAGACAAGGTGATGGAAGTGGCCCTGGAGGCCGGAGCCGAGGATGTGCTGACCGATGACGACGGCGCCATCGAGGTGCTGACCGATCCCTTCGAGTTCGAGGCCGTGCGCGACGCGCTGGAAGCCGCCGGGCTCAAGCCCGAGGTGGCCGAGGTCACGATGCGGGCCGAGAACACCATCGAACTGGCGGGCGACGACGCCACACGCATGCAGAAGCTGCTCGACGTGATCGAGGACCTGGATGATGTACAAGCCGTTTACCACAACGCTGAGCTGTAAATTCTGATGAAAATTCTTGTCATTGGCGGCGGGGGCCGTGAACACGCTCTGGCCTGGAAACTCAAGCAGTCGCCCAAGACGACCCAGGTGTTTGTGGCACCGGGCAACGCCGGCACGGCGCGCGACACCTGCCTCAAGAACGTGCCCATCACCGATGTGGTGGCGCTGCGCGAATGGGCGCAGGCCAACGCCATCGGCCTGACCGTGGTGGGCCCCGAGGCACCGCTGGCGGCCGGTGTGGTCGACGAATTCCGCGCCCATGGCCTGCGCGTCTTCGGCCCCACCCAGGCCGCAGCGCAACTGGAAAGTTCCAAGGCCTTCTCCAAGGCCTTCATGCTGCGCCACGGCATTCCCACCGCAGCTTACGAAAGCTTCACCGACCCGGCAGCCGCGCACGCCTACATCGACCGCATGGGTGCGCCCATCGTCGTCAAGGCCGATGGCCTGGCGGCCGGCAAGGGCGTGGTGGTGGCCATGAGCCTGGCCGAAGCCCACGAAGCGGTGGACTTCATGCTGGTGGACAACACCCTGGGCGTGAGCCACAACGCGGGCGGCGCGCGGGTGGTCATCGAAGAATTTTTGCAGGGCGAGGAAGCCAGCTTCATCGTGCTGTGCGACGTCAAGAACGTGCTGGCCCTGGCCACTTCGCAAGACCACAAGCGCCTGCAGGACGGCGACCAGGGGCCCAATACCGGCGGCATGGGCGCCTACTCGCCGGCACCGGTGGTCACACCCGACGTGCACGCGCGCGCCATGCGCGAGATCATCCTGCCCACCATCCGTGGCATGGAAAAAGACGGCATCACCTACACCGGCTTTCTGTACGCCGGCCTCATGATTTCGCCCGAAGGCGCGGTCAAGACGCTGGAGTTCAACTGCCGCATGGGCGACCCCGAGACCCAGCCCATCATGATGCGGCTCAAGTCCGACCTGGTGGACGTGATGCTGGCCGCCACTTCGGGTGAACTGGACAAGACCGAGCTGGAGTGGGACCGCCGCACCGCGCTGGGTGTGGTGCTGGCCGCGCACGGCTACCCGCTGAACCCGCGCAAGGGCGACGCCATCACCGGCCTGCCGGCCGATGCCGACGACGCCGTGGTCTTCCACGCCGGCACACAGCTGGATGGCGACGTGGTCAAGGTCAACGGCGGGCGCGTGTTGTGTGTGACCGTGCTGGCCGATTCGGTCAAGGTCGGGCAGCAGCGCGCCTACGACGTGACCCGTGGCATCCACTTTGACGGCATGCAGTACCGGCGCGACATCGGCAGCCGCGCGCTCAAGCCATGACGCAGGCGTCTACCCAGGTGGTGCGCGACTACCTGACCGGTTTGCAGGATCACATCACCACCGCCGTCGGCGCGATCGACGGCCAGGCCTTCGTCAGCGACGTCTGGGCCAAACCACCCGGCGAAACGCTGCAAGGGCAGGGCATCACCCGCATCCTCGAAAACGGCAGCGTGTTCGAGCGCGCCGGCTGCGGCTTCTCGCACGTCACCGGTCCCAGGCTGCCGCCTTCGGCCACTCAGCACCGGCCCGAGCTTGCCGGTGCGCCCTTCGAGGCCATGGGTGTGTCGCTGGTGTTCCACCCGCGCAACCCCTATGTGCCCACCGTGCACATGAACGTGCGCATGATCGC
>CAYUAH010000415.1:0-2556 GCA_964442375.1 uncultured Hydrogenophaga sp.
AGGCCTTGACCTGATCGGCCTGCGCGGGCATGACCAGCACCCGCTTGGGCAGGTCCTCGATGCCCACGAACTTGGCCGGACGCTCCGGCTCGCGGCCCAGGGCTTCGACGATGGTGCCGGCGAACTTGATGGGCAAGGCCGTTTCCAGCACCACCATGGGCACGCCGGCTTGCAGGTGCTCGCGCGCCACCTTCACACCGTCGGCGGTGTGGGTGTCGATCATCAGGCCGTGGCGGCTCCAGCAATCGCGGATGGTGGCCAGGCGGTCGGCATGGGTGCTTTTGCCACTCAAGAAGCCGTAGCGGCTGGCGGACTGGGCAAACAGCGGGTCGGCACTCAGGTCGAAGCGACCGTTTTGGGCCAGTTGCGGGCCAAACAGCTCGGCCGTGCGCGCGGCGTCGCGGCCCAGCAGGTCGAACACGAAGCGCTCGAAGTTGCTGGCCTTGGAGATGTCCATCGAGGGGCTGGACGTCTCGTGCGTGTCGGAGCTGCCGCGCACGCGATAGACGCCGGTGCGGAAGAACTCGTCGAGCACGTCGTTTTCGTTGGTGGCCACCACCAGTTGCGCGATGGGCAGGCCCATCATGCGGGCCACGTGACCGGCGCAGACGTTGCCGAAATTGCCACTGGGCACGGTGAAGGACACCTTCTGGTCGTCGGCCGTGGTTGCCTGGAAATAACCGGCGAAGTAGTAGACGACTTGCGCCAGCAAACGCGCCCAGTTGATGGAGTTGACCGTCCCAATCTTGTATTTGCGCTTGAACTCGAGGTCGTTGCTGACCGCTTTGACGATGTCCTGGCAGTCGTCGAACACGCCTTCGATGGCGATGTTGTGGATGTTGGCGTCCTGCAGGCTGAACATCTGGGCCTGCTGGAAGGGGCTCATGCGGCCGTTAGGGCTGGTCATGAACACACGCACGCCGGCTTTGCCGCGCATGGCGTATTCGGCCGCACTGCCGGTGTCACCGGAAGTCGCGCCCAGGATGTTGAGCTGCTCGCCCCGGCGTCCCAGCTCGTACTCGAACAGGTGGCCCAGCAACTGCATGGCCATGTCTTTGAAAGCCAACGTGGGGCCGTTGGACAAGGCTTCCAGCCACAGGCCATCTTCCACATGGCGCAGCGGCACGATCTCGCCGGTACCAAACACCTCGACCGTGTAGGTCTTGCGGCAGATGGCGCGCAGGTCGTCGGCGGGGATGTCGTCGATGTAGAGCGACAGCACCTCAAAGGCGAGGTCGGCGTAGCTCTGCTCGTGATAGACCTTGCGCCAGCGCGCCAGGGTGGCCGCGTCCACCTGTGGGTAGCGTTCGGGCAGGTAGAGGCCGCCGTCGGGCGCCAGGCCTTCGAGCAGGATGTCGCAGAAGCGGCGCGGCGTGCGGTCGCCGCGGGTCGAGAGGTAGTTCATAAGGTTTTCATGCCGAGGGTTCATCGGCCCAGGGGTTGACGAGCCGGATGCCCGTGTCTACGAAATGGCGGGTGTTGCGGGTGACCAGTGTCAGGCCGTGGTGGAGCGCTGTGGCGGCAATGACCATGTCCAGCGCGTCCTGCATGCGGCCGATGGCACGCAGCGAGGCCTTGAGATCACCAAACTGGCGCCAAACGGCCTCGTCGGTGGTGAGCACGCGCCCTTCAAAGCGTTGCGCCAGCGCCAGCGCCCATGCTTGCAACTGGTTGCGTTTCGAGCTGGGAGGCAGACAGGCGACGCCATATTGGATTTCACCGAAGGAGGCGGCCGACACCGCACAATCGTCACCGTGGCGCGTCAGCCAATCCTGAACACCGGGATGCGGCCGCAGGTAGGTGGATTCGGACAGCGTGCAGGTGTCGAGCAACCAGCGCATGCCGCTCAATCTTCGCCAAACAGGGGCGCGCGCCCCTCGCTGCGATCACGCGGCATCTCTGGCAAGCCGCCTTCTATCTTGGGTGCACTCAGCAGAAACTCGACAAACCCGTCCCCGGCATGTGGTCCCTTGCGCTCGCGCTCATCAGCCACCGCCACCACGCGCACCACCGGCCGGCCGTGGCGCGTGACGGTCTGCGGCCCTTCGTGCAGAGCCCGGTCAATGACTTCGCTGAAGCGATTCTTCGCTTCCTGCACTTGCCAGACAGCGTTCATGGTAGCCTCCTATTCAGGACATTCTGGCCATAATTCTAGCCGAATCAGGCCAGCTCTTCCTTGCGGATGCGCGTGATCGGCGCCAGTACGGTGGGCAAGGCCTGCATCTGGGCCATGGCGTCGTTCATGGTGCCCTCGCGGGTGTCGTGGGTCAGTATGATGAGGTCGGTCTGGGTCGATCCCTCGCCGCCCACCTCATCGGCCTCGCGCTGCAGCACGGCATCGATGCTGATACCGGCGCCGGCCAGGATGCCGGTGACCTGGGCCAGCACGCCGGCCTCGTCGGCCACGCGCAGGCGCAGGTAGTAGCTGGTCACCACCTCGCTCATGGGCAGCACCACCTCGTTGCTGATGGCGCTGGGCTGGAAGGCCAGGTGCGGCACACGGTGCTGCGGGTCGGCGGTGTGCAGGCGGGTGATGTCCACCAGGTCGGCAATCAC
>CAYUAH010000416.1:0-2550 GCA_964442375.1 uncultured Hydrogenophaga sp.
CGAGGAATTTGTCGATGATGGCGTTGACCTGTTCGATGTCGGCCGCCATGTGGGTCTTGGCCTGTTCGTCGGCCACGCTCATCTCGGTTTCCAGGCGCAGGCGAGCCAGCGGCGTGCGCAGGTCGTGCGAGATGCCGGCCAGCATCAGGGCGCGCTCCTGTTCCACCTTGCTCAGCCGCTGGGCCATGCGGTTGAAGCCGATGTTGACTTCGCGGATCTCGCTGGTGGCCACGCCTTCATCGAGGTGGCTGGCGCCGAAGTCGCCCTCGCGCACGCGGCTGGCGGCGAACGACAGGTTCTTCAGCGGCCGGTTGATGAGCCGCGCGATCAGCGCAGCGCCCGCCAGCGAGAGCAGCACAGCAATCGACAACCAGACCAGCCAGGTGGTGCCGGCCACCACGCTGATGCGTGCCGGGTCGGCCTGCAGCCAGTAGCGGTCGGCGTCGATGTTGAAGCCCACCCACAGGCCGTCGGTGCCGTTGACCTCGCGCGCCACCAGCGTGCCCGGGCCCATGCGCTTGGTCAGCTCTTCGCTGACGCGGCGCGACAGCGCGTCCTGGTCGTAGGGTTTGAACAGGTCCTTGGGTTCGCGCGGCAGCACCTTGACGCCTTCTTCGTCGGCCAGAGTCTTGACCAGGGCCACGCGGCCGATGGCGTCGGCGTTCTTGAGCGCCGCGCGGCTCAGGTTGACCAGCGAGCCCAGCTGCTGCGCGCTCTGCAGCGTGCGTGGCTCGAACTCCAGCGCGCGAAAGGTCTGCAGCCAGGCCAGGATGCAGCCCAGCAGCAGCAGGGACAGGAAAAAGAAGGTGCGCCAGAACAGGCTGATGCCGTGCGGGCGCGGCATCTCCAGCGGAGCGGCCACCGAGTCGGGGCCGCGGTCGGTGTGTGGCTTGGGGTGGGCCATGGCGCGCTCCTGGAGGGCTCAGGCCTGTTCGTCGGGCACGAACACGTAGCCCACGCCCCACACGGTCTGCAGGTAGCGCGGGGCGGCCGGGTCGGTTTCGATGAGTTTGCGCAGGCGCGACATCTGCACGTCCAGGCTGCGGTCGAAGGGCTCGAACTCGCGGCCACGGGCCAGCTGCGCCAGCTTCTCGCGGGACAGCGGCTGGCGCGGGTGGCGCACCAGGGCCTTGAGCATGGCGAATTCGCCGGTGGTCAGTGGCACGTCCTCGCCGCTCTTGCGCAGCGTGCGCTGGCCGAGGTCGAATTCAAAGGGCCCGAACTTGACCAGCTGCTGGTCCAGCGAGGGCGCGCCGGGCACCTCGGGCGGTGGGCGGCGGCGCAGCACGGCGTGGATGCGCGCCAGCAGCTCGCGCGGGTTGAAGGGCTTGCCCAGGTAGTCGTCGGCGCCCACTTCGAGGCCCACGATGCGGTCCACGTCCTCGCTCTTGGCGGTGAGCATGATGATGGGGGTGCGGTCGTTGGCGGCACGCAGCCGGCGGCAGATGCTCAGGCCGTCTTCGCCCGGCATCATGAGGTCGAGCACGATGAGATCGACCGAATCGCGCAGCAGCAGGCGGTTGAGGGCGCGGCCGTCTTCGGCCACCGTGACCTCAAAGCCTTCTTGCGAGAGGTAGCGGCGCAGCAGGTCGCGGATGCGGGCATCGTCGTCCACGACGACGATCTTGTTGGTGCGGTGGGCGGTTTGTGCGCTCATGGCGGGCTCCGTCATTTGTAACAAAAGCGATTCTGACAGCGCTAAGTCTTTGTCGCAGCTTATTTTTTATTTTTGTTTCCAACGTTTACACATGTTGCGGTGCGTGGCATTTGCGCAGGCGGGGCGTGACCTGGGCTTCATGCACGACGCTTATGCTGGCGACCGTCACAACAACAGAATCGACGGGAATGCCATGAAAAAATTTCAAAGCCACCGCCTGTGGGCTGCCGGTGTGTTGCTGGCCAGCACGCTGGGGGCGCAGGCCCACGAGGGCGTGTCCGTGCCCGCCAACGTGGTGCAGCTCAGCGCCAGCGGGCAGGTGGAAGTGGCGCAGGACATGTTGACCATGCGCCTGGGCACGCGGCGCGAGGCGACGGATGCCAACACGGTGCAAAACCAGCTGAAGGTGGCGCTGGAGCAGGCGCTGGCCATCGCCCGGCCGCAGGCGCGCGCGGGCGCACTGGAGGTGCGCACCGGTGGTTTTGGCCTCACGCCCCGTTACGGGCGCGACGGCCAGATCAACGGCTGGCAGGGCACGGCCGAGCTGGTGCTGGAGGGCACCGACATCCCGCGCGTCACCGCCACGGCGGGGCAAATCCAGTCGTTGACGGTGTCGCAGGCTTACTTCGGGCTCAGCCGCGAGGCGACCTTGAAGCTCGAAACCGAGGCCCAGGCGCAAGCCATCGAACGCTTCAAGCGCAAGGCCGACGAGGTCAGCAAGGCCTTCGGTTTCAGTGGCTACAGCGTGCGCGAGGTGTCTGTCAGCTCGGCCGACCAGCCTGCGTACCGGCCCGCACCGCGCGTCATGGCCATGGAAATGAAGGCCGCAGCCGCCGACGCGCCGGTGCCGGTGGAAGCAGGGAAGACCGCCGTGACCGTGATGGTCAACGGCG
>CAYUAH010000417.1:0-2549 GCA_964442375.1 uncultured Hydrogenophaga sp.
ACGCCGCGCGAGCAGGTGCTGATGGCGGTGGAGTCCATCAAGGCCGAGCTGGTGCAGCGCCTCAAGGAACTGGTGGGCATGGGCAAGCTGGTCGAGGCGCAGCGGCTGGAGCAGCGCACCCGCTTTGACCTGGAGATGCTCAGCGAGGTGGGGCACTGCAAGGGCATTGAAAACTACAGCCGCCACCTGAGTGGCGCCGCACCCGGTGAGCCGCCCAGCACGTTGACCGACTACCTGCCCAGTGATGCCCTGATGTTCCTGGACGAAAGCCACGTGCTGATCGGCCAGTTCGGCGGCATGTACAACGGCGACCGGGCGCGCAAGACCACGCTGGTGGAGTACGGCTTTCGCCTGCCCAGCGCGCTGGACAACCGCCCGCTCAAGTTCGACGAGTTCGAGACCAAGATGCGCCAGGTGGTGTTCGTGTCCGCCACGCCGGCCGACTACGAAAAGACCCACGCGGGGCAGGTCGTGGAACAACTGGTGCGGCCCACCGGCCTGGTGGACCCGTTGGTGGAGGTGCGCCCGGCTGTGCACCAGGTGGACGACGTGTTGCAGGAAATCCGCAGCCGGGTGGAAAAAAGCGAACGTGTTCTGATCACCACGCTGACCAAGCGTATGGCCGAGCAGCTGACCGACTACCTGACGGAAAACGGCGTCAAGGTGCGTTACCTGCACTCCGACGTGGACACGGTGGAACGGGTGGAAATCATCCGCGACCTGCGCCTGGGCACCTTCGATGTGCTGGTGGGCATCAACCTGCTGCGCGAAGGCCTGGACATCCCCGAGGTGTCGCTGGTGGCGATTCTCGACGCCGACAAGGAAGGATTCCTGCGTTCCGAGCGCAGCCTGATCCAGACCATTGGCCGCGCGGCGCGCAACCTCAACGGCCACGCCATCCTGTACGCGGACCGCATCACCGACTCCATGCGCAAGGCCATTGGCGAAACCGAGCGGCGGCGCGCCAAACAGGTGGCCTTCAACGAGGCCAACGGCATCACGCCGCGCGGGGTGGTCAAGCGCATCAAGGACTTGATCGATGGCGTGTACAGCGAAAAAGCCGGCCAGGAAGCCGAACGCCTGGAGCAGGCGGCGGCGCAGCAGGCGCGTGTGGAGGACATGTCGGAGAAGGACATCGCGCGCGAAATCAAGCGGCTGGAGAAGCTGATGATGGAGCACGCGCGCGACCTCGAGTTCGAAAAGGCGGCGCGCGTGCGCGACGAGCTGGCTGAGCTCAAGCGACTGGCCTTCGGCGCGGTGCTGCACGACAATGTGACGCAACCGTCCGATTTGTGACTGACTGGTCGCATATCCCAGTAATCCAGTTGGTCTTGTGCTATAATCGACTAAAACAGTCAGGCAAAAAGCCGGGGCGGATGGAGAACAGGGCTTTGTCGCGCAAGGGTGCGGGCAAAGAATCAACGAACTCAAGCCTTTAAGGAGCTTGATATGCGCCTCACGACCAAAGGCCGCTTTGCGGTCACCGCCATGATTGATCTGGCCCTGCGCCAGAGCAACGGTCCCGTCACGCTTGCCGCCATCAGCCAGCGCCAGCACATTTCGCTGTCGTATCTGGAGCAGCTGTTTGGCAAGCTGCGTCGCCACGAACTGGTGGAGTCCACCCGTGGACCCGGCGGCGGTTACACCCTGGGGCGCAAGGCGGCCGACATCACGGTGGCCGACATCATTGTCTCGGTGGACGAGCCCATCGACGCCACCCAGTGTGGCGGCAAGGAAAACTGCCACGGCGAAGGCAACCGCTGCATGACCCACGAGCTGTGGGCCGCGCTCAACGCCAAGATGGTCGACTTCCTCGACTCCATCAGCCTGCAAAAGCTGGTGGACGAGCAACTGGCCAAAGGCGTGGTGGTGGAAAATGCGCCCTCGGTCAAGCGCGCCATTTCCAGCGCGCCCGTGGTCAAGCCCATCCGTGTGAACGCGCCCAACTCGGTGTTCGCGCTCGGCGCGGCCATGTCCAAGTGAGCTGACGCTGTGTGGCGGTGCCCCCTCGGGGCGCTGCCGCATGCCCCTTTTTTCGCAAGAACCTTCCTTTCCATGAGCACGCCGCACTTCCCCATCTACATGGACTACAGCGCCACCAACCCCTGCGACCCGCGGGTGGTGGACGCCATGATCCCCTGGCTGCGCGAGCACTTCGGCAACCCGGCTTCGCGCAGCCATGCGTGGGGCTGGGAGGCCGAAAAGGCCGTCGAAACCGCGCGTGAGCAGGTGGCAGCACTCATCAACGCGGATCCGCGCGAAATCGTCTGGACCAGTGGCGCCACCGAGTCCAACAACCTGGCCCTCAAAGGCGCGGCGCATTTCTACAAGACGCGTGGCAAGCACCTGATCACCGTCAAGACCGAACACAAGGCCGTGCTCGACACCATGCGCGAGCTGGAGCGCCAGGGCTTTGAGGTCACCTACCTCGACGTCCAAGCCGATGGCCTGCTGGACCTGGACGTGTTCAAGGCCGCCATCCGGCCCGACACCATCCTGGCGTCCGTCATGTTCGTGAACAACGAGATCGGCGTCATCCAGGACATCGC
>CAYUAH010000418.1:0-2537 GCA_964442375.1 uncultured Hydrogenophaga sp.
CTCGATCCATGGTGGTCGGATTCCTATTGCGTCATGGCAGGAAGTCCTTGTAGACTACGTGAGCGACAAGCAGGCCCTGGCCGCGCTGACCATCCACCGCCGGGTGCGGGCGCTGGGCGAGCAATTGGTGGCCACGGCGCAGGCCCACGTGGGCTTGCCGCTGGCGGGCCTGGTGCCTCTGCTGGTGGAGCAGCAGATCGAGACCATGCGGCGTGACGCACGCACCTGGGCGGCGCTCTACCAGTTGGAGCGCGAGATCTCAGCGCCCGAGGCCTACCGCAAAAACTACCGGCGCTACGTGGAAGCCTGGGCCACGGCCTTGGCCTCTGCGTGTGACGCGCCCGAGGGTGATGCCTTGCAACGCCTGGCCCGCGCGGTGCATGTGCTGACCTACGGCGCGGTTTTTCAGTCCTTGCTGACCCAGGGTGTGCGCACCGACTGGGCGCAGCTCAAGGCCGACCTGGGGTGCTCGCTTGCGGGTCATCTTGCCAAATTTTGCCAAAATGACACACTTGCGCCATGAGCACCATGAACATCTCACTCCCCGATGCACTGAAGTCTTTTGTGGACGAGCAGGTCAGCCAGCGGGGGTATGGCACCAGCAGTGAATACGTTCGCGAGTTGATCCGCAGGGACCAGGACCGCCTGCAACTGCGTGCTTTGCTGTTGGCAGGAGCAGCCTCAGCGGCCGCGGCTCCGGCCGATGCACCTTACTTCGACGGTTTGCGCGAGCGCGTCCACCAAGCCGCCAAATCGGGCGCTTCAAAGTGAAGGCCAAGGCGGTTGTGCCGCGTGAGCAGGCCAACCGGGATGTGGACGATGCCATCGCTTACTACCTGGAAGAGGGTGCCATCCCTGCAGCCTTGGGCTTCATTGACGCACTCGAACAGGCGTACTCGCACATCGGTCGTCACCCAGCCACAGGTTCACCTCGATACGCACAGGAACTGCAGTTGCCTGGTCTGCGTGTCTGGCCGCTCAGGGGCTACCCGCAGCTTGTGTTCTACACAGAGCAGCAGGATCACATCGATGTCTGGCGGGTGCTGCATGGCCAGCGCGACGTGGTAGCTTGGCTGCGAGAGCCGGGCTGACGTTCTTAGAACTTGTCCGTAAATTAGACGGGGTCGCGCAAGCGCCTTTTTGGGATGGGCTGCAAGGCGCAAAACACAGACGGGCCGGTGGCCCGTCGAGGCTTTGCAACGCCGCAGACCTCCCAAAAAGGCACTTGCCCTTCGGGTTGGGACGAAATCGGGCGATTTGCCCACCAAACCCCTCGCATGGGCCGCCAGCCCATGCCGCGCGGTGTTGGCGGGCAACTCATCCCGATTGCGTCCCAACGCGGCCCCGGCTAATTTACGGACAAGTTCTTAGCCGGGGAACCCTTCGCCCAGGTTGAGCTTGGCCAGCGCCTGATGGCCCAGATGACATATTTGGGTTGGTGTCGAATTCTGGTGGTCCGTTCATCCTCTCGCCTTTCCATGCGCCCTGAGTACGCGCAAACGCCCAGGTTCACAACGGCGAATGTTGTGTCTACAATGTAGAAACGTTTTTTGGGAGTTGAATCATGGAAGCTGTCATTCGGAAGTGGGGCAACAGCCCAGCCCTGAGGCTGCCTGCAGTGGCGCTGAAGGAGGCCGCGTTGAGTCTGGAGCAAAAGGTAACGATCATCGTCAGCCGTGGACGTATCGTGATCGAGCCATCCGATCATGTGGAGTACAGCCTTGACGATTTGCTCGCTGGTATCACCCCGCAAAATTCGCACGCCGAAGTCAGTTTTGGCAATCCAGTGGGCAAAGAGGCGCTTTGATGGCGTCGCGTCGCTATGTGCCAGAGGCCGGCGATGTTGTCTGGCTGGAGTTCGACCCCCAGGCCGGGCATGAGCAGGCAGGGCATCGTCCTGCCTTGGTCATCAGTCCTGCTAGCTACAACGGTAAGACTGGGCTGATGGTCTGCTGTCCCATGAGCACAAAAGTCAAGGGGCACCCGTTTGAAGTGGTGTTTGAAATGGACGGAGTTCCCGGTGCAGCGCTGTGTGATCAGGTGAAATCGCTCGACTGGAAGGTTCGGAATGCGAAGAAAAAGGCAGTTGCTCCCACCTCAGTGCTGACCCACGTCAGGGCAAAAATCAAAGCGTTGCTGGCCATTGTGTGAGTCGCCTGAGTTGCGCAGAAAAAAAGGCGGACGGCATGCCGTTCGCCTTTTTGTTTGGGCCGCAATTGCTGCGAGCGCCGCTCACATCCCCACGTAGTTCGGCCCGCCGCCACCTTCGGGTGTGACCCACACGATGTTCTGCGTCGGGTCCTTGATGTCGCAGGTCTTGCAGTGCACGCAGTTCTGGGCGTTGATCACCAACTGGTCGGCGCCGTCCTTGTTGACGAACTCGTACACCCCGGCCGGGCAGTAGCGGCTCTCGGGGCCACCAAACTTGCTCAGGTTGATGTTGACCGGCACGCCGGCGTCCTTGAGCGTCAGGTGGGCCGGTTGCTGCTCTTCGTGGTTGGTGTTGCTGATGAACACGCTGGAGAGGCGGTCGAAGC
>CAYUAH010000419.1:0-2525 GCA_964442375.1 uncultured Hydrogenophaga sp.
ATCGACAGCATCGCCTTCCAGACCAACATCCTGGCGCTCAACGCGGCCGTGGAAGCGGCCCGTGCCGGCGAGCAAGGGCGCGGCTTTGCGGTGGTGGCCAGCGAGGTGCGCACACTGGCACAGCGCACCTCCACGGCGGCCAAGGAGGTCAAGACGCTGATCGAGGATTCGGCCAGCAAGGTGGATGCGGGGCACCTCAAATCGGAGGCCGCGCGCAAGACCATGAGCGAAGCGGTGGAAGGGGTGCGCCGCGTGAACCTGCTGGTGGACGAGATCAGCAACGCGGCCCGCGAACAGCTCACCGGCATCTCGCAGATCAATTCGGCCGTGGCCCAGCTCGACACCATCACCCAGCAGAACGCGGCGCTGGTGGAGGAGATCGCGGCCTCGGCGCAATCGCTCGAAGGCCTGGCGCAGAACACCACCGAAACGGTGGCGGTGTTCCGCATCGACAACGGAGCCGGCGGTGAAGCCGCGCCGGATGCGGTGGCCCTGCGGCGCAAGATGCGCGCGCAGCAGCCAACCCAGGCGCCGGAACCCGCCGCCCGCCTGGTGCCGGCGCCCACCCGCGCCGCGCCACGGGCCGCCTTGCCGCAGCACTGAGGTGACGGCCTCGGCGACAATCGCCGCCATGAACGACAACGCTGCCATCCCCTCCGAGCGCCCCGCGCTGCCCGACCACCTGTCCATTGACCCGCGCAGCCCACACCACGTGGCCGCCGTGTTCGAGCACGACATCGGCATCCGCTTCAACGGCAAGGAGCGCTTCGACGTCGAAGAGTACTGCGTCAGCGAAGGCTGGATACGCGTGCCCGCCGGCAAGACGGTGGACCGCAAGGGCCAGCCGCTGATGATCAAGCTCAAGGGCGCGGTCGAGGCTTTCTTCCGCTGATCAGCGCTGGTATTGGCGCAGCACCTGGTCGGGCAGGCTGTTGTCCTGGGACTGGGCGCTGAAGTCGGCCACGCTGCCGTCAAAACGCAGCCGTCCCTGGTGCAACACCACCAGGCGGTCGGCCTGCTCGATTTCCTCGATGAGGTGGGTGGCCCACAACACGGCCACGCCCTGCTCGCGCGTGAGCGTGCGCACCACGGCCAGCATCTGCTGGCACGAGGCCGGGTCCAGGCCCACGGTGGCCTCGTCCATCAGCAGCACCTGCGGCGCGTGCAACAGCGCACGCACCAACTCCACCTTGCGCCGCGTGCCGCCTGACAGGCTTCGCACCGGCGCCTGCGCCTGATCGGCCAGACCCATGGCCTGCAAACCCTGCGCGATGCGTTCGCGCGCCCACACGCGCGGCAGGCCATGCAGGTCGGTGTGGAACAGCAGGTTGGCCATCACGCTCAGGTCCTGGTCCAGCGCCGGCTGCTGAAACACCACGCCCAGCCCGGCCAGCGCCCGGCTGGCGTGGGTGCGCATGTCGTGGCCCAGCACACGCACGCTGCCCTGGTCGGGGCTGAACAGGCCGGTGAGCAACTGCATCAGCGTGGACTTGCCGGCGCCATTGGGGCCCAGCAACACCACCAGCTCGCCGGCCGCCAGGCTCAGGCTGAGGTCGTGCAGCGCCGGCTTGGCGCCGTAGGACTTGTGCAGGCGCTCGGCGCGCAGAAGGGTCTCGCTCATGGTGGGGCTCTCAACGTGGGGCCAGCAGGTTCAGGCGGCGCAGCAGGCGGGCTTCGCGTTCGCTGGTGTCCTGCACCGCGCGCCGGTAGGCCGCCGTGCCCAGGTACTCGACCTGCTGGTCGTAGCGGGCCAGCTCGGCCAGGTGGCGCGGCCGGAACAGGGCCTGATGAAAGGCATCGTGCAGCGCCGCCACCACGGCCTCGTCCACACCGCGCGGCACGGCCAGGCCCCAGGGCGAGGTGTAGACCGATTGCTCGTAACCGAGTTCGCGCAGCGTGGGCACGTCGGGCCAACGCGCGCTGCGCGTGGCGCCGAACACCGCCAGCAGCCGCAGCGCACCCTGGTCCACCCAGGGAGCGAAGCCGGTGGAATTGACCCCCGCCATGAGCTGCCCAGAGGCCAGCGCCAGCATCTGCTCGGTCGTGCCCTTGTAGGGCACGTGGATGCAGCGCAGGCCGTGCTGTTGCAGGATGTCTTCCATGGCCAGGTGCGGCGTGCTGCCCATGCCGGTGGAGCCCAGGGTCAGCTCGCCCGGATGGGCGCGGGCCCAGGTCAGCAGGTCGGCCAGGCTGTGGAAGGCGCTCTTGGCCGGCACCAGCAAGCCGAAGGTGGTGCCCGAGACCTGGATCACCGGGCTGAGGTCGGCCAGCGGGTCCCAGGGCACGGTGTTCATCAAGGCGTGGCGGTACACCGTGATGGGCACCTGGCCCAGCGTGTGACCATCGGCGGGCGCGGCCTTGAGCAGTGAGGCCACCAGCGTGCCCGCCGCGCCCGGCCGGTTGACCACGACCACCGGCTGCCCCAGCAGCGGCGCCACCTCTTCGCACAGGATGCGCAAGCTCAGGTCGGTGGCGCCACCGGCCGGCCAGGGCACGATGAGCTGCAGCGGTTTGCTGGGCCAGGC
>CAYUAH010000420.1:0-2514 GCA_964442375.1 uncultured Hydrogenophaga sp.
GGGTTCAGAACAGGTCCACCGAGCCGCCAGCCGTGGATTGCACCACGTTGGCCACGTTGCCGGCGCGTTCCTGGGTTTCGAGTTTGTCCGGGTGCGAGTGTGCCAGCCGTTTGACCATGGCTTTGCCCGTGACCGGAAAAAACACCACCTTGCGCGGGTAGATGTCCAGCACGTCCTTGGAGACGATGGGGATGCGCTCGGTCTGCAGGTAGTCCATCACGAACTTGGTGTTGCGTTCGCCCACGTTCATGGTGGTGAAACTGTGGATGACTTGACCACCGCCAAACACCTTGGCCTGCATGTTCTCGCGCCGCGAGCCCATCTTGATCATCTCGTTGATCAGCAACTCCATCGCATACGAACCGTAGCGCCCCGAGGCGTCCAGCGGCGTGCCCTCGGGCAACATGAAATGGTTCATGCCACCGATGCGGCGCTGCGAGTCCCAGATGCAGGCGGCAATACACGATCCCAGCACCGTCATGATGACGATGCCTTCGTCCGACACGAAATATTCGCCCGGCAGGATCTTGACCGCGTTGGCCTTGAAATGGTGGTCGTGGAAAAAGAAGGACGCCTCGCCGGCTTTGCGCGACGAGGTTTTCAGGGTCTGCAGGTGGGCTGCGGTGTTGTGCATGGGGGCGCCCGGTTCTAGACTTTTTCGTACACGGTCTTGCCGCGCAAGGCAAACAGGGTGCGGGCGTCGCTGAAGTTCTCCGCGTGGCCCACAAACAGCGTGCCGTGGTCCTTCATCACCCGGTGGATGCGACCCAGCACCTGGCGCTGGGTGGCGGCATCGAAGTAGATCATCACGTTGCGGCAGAACACCACGTCGAACTGCTCTTTGAGCGACCAGTTGTCCTGGATGAGGTTGAGCGTGAAGAAGTCGATGTGGCGCTGCAGCTCGGGCTTGACACGCGCATAACCGGCATTGGCGCCCTTGCCCTTGAGGAAGTACTTCTGCAGCTGGGCGGTGCTCAGGCCCTTGATGCCTTCGAGCTTGTACACCCCGCGCGACGCGGTGCTCAGCACCTTGGTGTCGATGTCACTGGCAAAAATGCGGAAACGCCCCTCGGTGCCCAGCGCATCGGCCAGGGTGATGGCGATGGAGTAGGGCTCCTCACCGGTGGAGGCCGCGCTGCACCACACCTTCCACTCGTGGGTGGCGGGCTTGGAGCGGATCAGCTTGTCGAGCTCGATGAAGTGGTGGTTTTCGCGGAAGAAGGAGGTCAGGTTGGTCGTCAGCGCGTTGACGAACTCCTGCCACTCGGGCCCGGTGTGCTGCTGCTCCAGCGCGTCGAGGTAGCCCTTGAAGCTGCTGTGCCCGGTCTCGCGCAGGCGGCGCGAGACGCGGCTGTACACCATGGCGTGTTTGCCGTCGTGCAGGTTGATGCCGGCGTGTTTGTAGATCAGGCCTTTGATGCGGGTGAAGTCCTGGTTGGTCCAGGCAAACTCCCGCCCCTGGGCGACCGGTCCGCTGTCGTCATCGGACATGGCGTGCTTTCGATGCTGCGGCGACCATGTCGGTGTTCACTGGCGGTTGCGCCGCACCAGGCCGGAGGTGTCCAGGATCAGGGCCACACGGCCGTCACCCAGGATGGTGGCGCCCGAGATGTTGGGCACCTTCTTGTAGTTGGACTCCAGGTTCTTGATCACCACCTGTTGCTGGCCCAGCAGCTCGTCCACCATCAGCGCCACGCGCGAACCGTCGGACTCCACCACCACCATCAGCGAGTTGGCGCCATTGGCCTCGCCGCCGCGCGGCACCTGGAAGATGCGGTCGATCTCGATCACCGGCATGTATTCCTCGCGCACCTTCACCAGCTGGCCGCCCTGGGCCACGGTGTTGATGTCGCCGGCCTTGACCTGGAAGGACTCGACCACCGAGGCCAGCGGCAGGATGTAGACCTCGTTGCCCACGCGCACCGACATGCCGTCCATGATGGCCAGCGTCAGCGGCAGGCGCACCTTCACGCTCATGCCGTAGCCCTCGGAGGTGTCGATGTCCACCGAGCCACCGAGCGAGGCAATGTTCTTCTTCACCACGTCCATGCCCACGCCACGGCCCGACACGTCGGTCACCTGCTCGGCGGTGGAGAAACCGGGCGCGAAGATGAGCTGCCAGACCTCGCTGTCGGGCATGCTGTCCGAGGCCTCGATGCCACGCTCACGCGCTTTGTTGATGAGCTTCTGGCGGTTCAGGCCCTTGCCGTCGTCGCGCACCTCGATCAGGATGGAGCCGCCCTGGTGCGAGGCCGACAGCGTGATGGTGCCGGTCTCGGGTTTGCCGGCTTTGATGCGGTCCTCGGGCATCTCGATGCCGTGGTCGCAGCTGTTGCGAATGAGGTGGGTCAGTGGGTCGGTGATCTTTTCCACCAGGCCCTTGTCCAGCTCGGTGGCTTCGCCGTGGGTGACGAATTCGACCTTCTTGCCCAGCTTGCTGGCCAGGTCGCGCAGCATGCGCGGGAAGCGGCTGAACACCACCGACATGGGAATCATGCGGATGGACATCACCGA
>CAYUAH010000421.1:0-2514 GCA_964442375.1 uncultured Hydrogenophaga sp.
AGGCGCTCGGCGTAGTTGATGTTGGCCTCTTCGTCGAAGCGGGCCTTGAGCTCCACCACCGCGGTGACCTCCTTGCCCCGGCGCACCGCTTCACGCAGCAGCTCCATCAACTCGGAGTTGGAGCCGGTGCGGTAAATGGTCTGTTTGATGGCCAGCACGTCGGGGTCGTGCACCGCCTCGCGCAGCATGGCGAGCACGGCGTCGAAGCCCTCGTAGGGCTGGTGGATGAGCACGTCGCCCTGCTGCAGACGCTCAAAAAAGGACTGACCCGGCGTGAGCTGCACCGGCCAGCCCGGCGCGTAGCGCTCAAAACGCAGCGCCGGCGCGTCCACGAGGTCGATCAGCTGCGTCATGCGCACCAGGTTGACCGGGCCGTGCACACGGTACAGCGCCTGTGGCGGCAGCTCGAACTGCTGTAACAGAAAGTCGGACAAGAACTCGGAGCAACCGGCTGAGACTTCCAGCCGCAGCGCCTGTCCGTAGTGGCGCTGCTGCAGGCCTTTGCGCAGGGCGGTGCGCAGGTTCTTCACCTCCTCCTCGTCCACCGCCAGATCGGAGTGGCGGGTGACGCGGAACTGCGCGAACTCCGTGACCTGGCGCCCTGGGAACAGGTCGGCCAGGTGGGCCCGTACCACGCTGGAGATGGAGACGAAATGCGCCTGCTTGGAACCCTTGACGGCCGGCATGCGAAAAAAGCGCGCCAGCACGCGTGGCACCTTGACGATGGCGATCTCGTTTTCGCGCCCGAAGGCATCGCGTCCGGACAGGCGCACGATGAAGTTGAGCGACTTGTTGGCCACCTGCGGGAAAGGGTGCGAGGGGTCCAGCCCCACCGGCACCAGCAGCGGCTGCACCTCGCGCACGAACAGATCGCGCACCCAGCGGCGCTGGCGCGGGTTGCGTTCGCTGTACGACACCAGTTTGATGCCACGTTTTTCCAGCAGCGGCAAGACCTCGTTGTTGTAGATGGCGTACTGCTCATCCACCAGCTGTTTCACCCGCTCGGTGATGGCCAGATAGGTGGCGGCCGTGGCCGGCCCACGCTGCTCATTGATCTGGTAGGCGCTCAGGTGGGGGGCGGCACGCACCTCGAAAAACTCGTCGAGGTTGGACGACACGATGCACAGGTAACGCAGCCGCTCCAGCAAGGGCACCTCCGCACGGCGCGCCCAGTCCAGCACCCGCAGGTTGAAGGCCAGAATGCTGTGGTCACGGTCCAGGAAGGGGATCTTGTGGTGAGACGTAGCGTTGGTCTGTGTCATGGGCTGGCGTGAACCGGTGCAGCAGTTACAAAGCTCATTATTTAACGTTCACATGACGTTTATGTGACAAGGTCACGACAGACCGTCATGGGGCCGTCGCTGTCCTGTCACACCGCCGCACGCGCCTGCGCCACAGCGGGTTGCAGCCCTTGATGCCCTTGGGGCGCCCAATGCAGCAGCTCCAGCCGGCCGTCTGCGTGCTCCACCAGCGCGCTCAGGCTTTCCACCCAGTCGCCGTCGTTGCAGTACAGCGTGCCATCGATGTCGCGCATCTCGGGCCGGTGGATGTGGCCACACACCACGCCATCCAGCCCACGGCGGCGCGCCTCGGCTGCCACGGCGGCTTCGAACTGCATGACGTAGCTGAGCGCCTGCTTGACCCTGTGTTTGAGGTACTGCGACAGCGACCAATAGGGCAGACCCAGGCGCGCGCGCAGCGAATTGAGGTGGCGGTTCAGCCGCAGCGTGAGTTCGTACAGGTTGTCGCCCAGGTAGGCCAGCCATTTGGCGCACTGAATCACCCCATCGAAGCGGTCGCCATGCACCACCCACAGCCGCTTGCCGTCGGCGGTGGTGTGCACCGCGTCCTGCACCACCTCCACGCCGCCGAAGTGGTGGCCGGTGAAATGGCGGGCAAACTCGTCGTGGTTGCCCGGCACGAACACCACACGGCAGCCTTTGCGGGCGCGCTTGAGCAGCTTTTGCACCACGTCGTTGTGGCTTTGGGGCCAGTACCAGCGCCGGCGCAGTTGCCAGCCGTCGATGATGTCACCCACCAGGTACAGGGTTTCGCTCGGGTGGTGCTTGAGAAACTCCAGCAGCGGCCCGGCCTGGCAACCCGGCGTGCCGAGATGAAGGTCGGAGATGAACACCGCGCGGTAGCGGGGGGGCTCCGCCTCATCAGGGTTGCGATCACTGTCGGCCGGTTGGGCGGCATCCTGTTGAGCCAGGGCACCGCGGATCTGGCTTTGCCAGGCCGCCAGTGCTGCCCCCTGGGGGGTCGCGCGAAGCGCGGCAGGGGGGGCCATTTCACGCACCCAGGAAATGCTTGCGGTAACGCGCCGGCAAGTCCTGGATGCGCATCATCATGGGCAGGTCGGCGGCGTTGAAATCGGGGTCCCAGGCGGGTGCGCCCAGCACCTTGGCACCCAGGCGCAGGTAACCCTTGATCAGGGCCGGCGGCTCCACATCCAGCGTGTCGTCGAGCTGCTCCACCGGCAGCGGCAGGCGCGGGCGCACGTGGTACTCGATG
>CAYUAH010000422.1:0-2510 GCA_964442375.1 uncultured Hydrogenophaga sp.
CCCGAGCGCGTGGTCACCAACGGCATGAGCCAGTACTCGCGCAACGAACGTAACGCCAACGCCGGCATCGTGGTGGGCATCGATCCCGAACGCGATTTCCCTGGCGGGCCGCTGGCCGGCATCGCGCTGCAACGAGCCCTCGAATCGCACGCCTACGTGCTGGGCGGCAGCAACTACAACGCGCCCGGCCAACTGGTGGGCGACTTCGTGGCCGGGCGCGATTCGCAGCAGCTGGGCGAGGTCGAGCCGTCCTACAAACCCGGCGTCACGCTGGGCAGCCTGCACAGCGCCCTGCCCGCCTACGCCATCGAGGCGATGCGCGAGGCCTTCCCGGCCTTCGGCAAAAAAATCCCCGGCTTCGACCGCTTCGATGCCGTGTTGACCGGCGTGGAAACCCGCACCTCGGCGCCGGTGCGCATCCCGCGCGGCGAAGACCTGCAAAGCACCAACGTGCGTGGCCTGTACCCGGCGGGCGAAGGCGCGGGCTACGCCGGCGGCATCCTCTCGGCCGGCGTGGATGGCATACGCGTGGCCGAAGCGCTGGCCCTGCGGGCGGCGGAGCCGTTACACACCGCTTGACGCGGGCTTCACAGTGGCTTGACATGCCGGGCGCACACTCCGAGCATGCTTGCTGGAGAGGACACCCCATGAACGCCAAACCCAACACCCTGTCCACCGCCCTGGCGCTGGCGTTGCTCGCTCCGCTGGCAGGCCACGCCCAGGAACGCGGGCGCGTGATCAGCAGCACGCCGGTGATGCAAACCGTCGCCATCCCGCGCGAGGTCTGCTCCGACCGCGCCATCACCGAATCCAGCCCCAGCGCCGGCGCAGGGGCGCTGCTGGGTGGCATCGCGGGCGGTGCCGCCGGCAACGCCATTGGCGACGGTGGCGGGCGCGCGGCGGCCACCGCGATTGGCATCATTGGCGGCGCCATGCTGGGCAACAAAATCGAAGGCGGCGGCCAGACACAGACCCGCGTGGTGCGCCAATGCAGCACCCAGACGGTGTACGAGGACCGCGCCGCTGCGTTTGATGTGGTCTACGAATACGGCGGCCAACAGTACAGCGTGCGTCTGGCCGAGGACCCGGGCGCCTTTGTGGAACTGCGGCTCAGCCCGGTGGGCGCGATGCCGGAGCCCGCGCCGATGTACGCCCCCCAACAGGCACCGCAGTACGCGCCGCCGTACGTGGTGCCGCAATACGTGGCGCCGCAATACATCGCACCGCCGGTCACCCGCATCATCGTCTCGCCCGACTACTATTACGCACCACCGCCGCGCATCTACTACCCGCCGCCGGCCTACCGGCCAAGGCCTGACCGCGATCACCGGGATGACCGAAGAGACGACCGCCGGGGCGATCGCCGAGATGATCGGCGCGATGACAGGCGCGATGAACGCCCGCAGGCCAATCGCGACGACCGCCGCGACAACCCGCCGGGGTTTGTGCGGCCCGCGCCCAGGCCCATCCCTCCGGGCGACCGGCGCCAGCCGGGCGATTTCCCCTGAAGCCGCACCGGTTCAGGCACAAAAAAACCAGCTCACCGGCTGGTTTTTTTGTGGGCGACGGCAGATCAGGTGTTCTGCTGCAGGCGCGCAATGCGCTCTTCCATGGGCGGGTGGGTAGAGAACAGTTTGCCCAGGCCACCGGCAATGCCCATGGCCTGCATGGTCTTGGGCAATTCGCCAGGCACCAAACCACCGAGGCGGGCCAGCGCGTTGATCATGGGCTGCTTGCGGCCCATCAGCTGGGCGGCACCGGCGTCGGCACGGAATTCGCGCTGGCGGCTGAACCAGGCCACGATGATGGCGGCCACAAAGCCCAACAGGATGTCCAGCACGACCGTGGTGATCATGTAGCCGATGCCGGGGCCGGAGCTCTGGCTGTCGCCCTTGCGCAGGAAGCTGTCCACGGCGTAACCGATGACCCGGCTGAGGAACACCACGAAGGTGTTCATCACACCCTGGATCAGGGTCATCGTGACCATGTCGCCGTTGGCCACGTGTGCCACCTCGTGGCCGATCACGGCCTCGACCTCTTCGCGCGTCATGTTCTGCAACAGGCCGGTGGACACCGCCACCAGGGCCGAGTTCTTGAACGCGCCCGTGGCAAAGGCATTGGGCTCACCGTCGTAGATGGCGACCTCGGGCATGCCGATGCCGGCCTTCTCGGCAAAACGCTGCACGGTCTGCACGATCCAGGCCTCGTCGGCGTTCTGCGGCTGGTTGATCACGCGCGCCCCGGTGCTGAACTTGGCCATGGGCTTGCTGATGAGCAGCGAGATGATGGCGCCACCAAAACCCATGATCAGCGAGAAGCCCATGAGCGCCCCCATGTTCAGGCCATTGGCGGTGAGGTAGCGGTTGACACCCAGCAAGCTGGCGGTGATGCCCAACACCACCATCACGGCGACGTTGGTCAGGACAAACAGCAGGATGCGCTTCATGGATTCTCCAAAAAAGGAAACAACGGACGGATCATAGTGGGGGCCATCCCCCGTTTTTCAAGCC
>CAYUAH010000423.1:0-2509 GCA_964442375.1 uncultured Hydrogenophaga sp.
GCTTGTGGCACGGTGGTGGGGTCGGCCACCGCGTACACGGCGGTGCGCTGTGCGCGGTGCAGGCTGCGGGGCTCCAGCGCGGCGATGAAGTCGCCCAGGGCCAGGCCGTCGGCGCGTATGCTTTGCAGCACCAGCTCGCGTCCGCGTGCCCAGGTGCTCATCATGCCGAACAGCAAGAGGCCCATGGCCAGCGGGAACCAGCCGCCGTCCAGGAACTTGATCGCGCAACCGGCCACCAGCAACACGTCGATGCCGAGGAAAAACGCCGTGGCGCCCCAGGCCACGGGGGCCGGCAGGCGCCAACCCTCGCGCACCACAAAGAAGGTCAGCACCGTGGTGATCAACATGGTGAGTGTGACCGCGATGCCGTAGGCGCTGGCCAGGGCCGATGAACTGCCGAAGAACAGCACCACCGCCACCACGCCGGCCAGCAAGGCCCAGTTGATGGCGGGCATGTAGATCTGGCCGATCTCGCGCGCCGAGGTGTAGCGCACCGTCAGGCGTGGCAGATAACCCAGCTGAATGGCCTGTTTGGTCATGGAGTACGCCCCCGAGATCACCGCCTGCGACGCGATGATGGCGGCCAGCGTGGCCAGCACCACGGCGGGCAGCACCCAGGCGTCGGGGAACAGGCGGTAGAAGGGGTTCTGGATGGCCGAGGGGTCGCCCATCAGCAGCGCCCCCTGACCCAGGTAGTTGAGTGC
Organism: uncultured Hydrogenophaga sp.; assembly: GCA_964442375.1. Classification (GTDB taxonomy): domain Bacteria; phylum Pseudomonadota; class Gammaproteobacteria; order Burkholderiales; family Burkholderiaceae_C; genus Hydrogenophaga. The sequence goes on from CAYUAH010000423.1 coordinate 705, forward strand.
CAGGCCGGGCAGCACCAGGCCCGTCCACGCCAGCTGTATGGGCCGGCGGCCGAAGTGGCCCATGTCGGCGTACAGCGCCTCGGCACCGGTGAGTGCCAGCACGATGGCCCCCACCGCCGCAAACACATGCCAACCGCGATCGGCCAGAAAGTGCCAGGCGTGCAGCGGGTTGAGTGCCGCGAGGATGGCAGGCTGCTGCGCGATGTGGACCAAACCCACCAGGCCCAGGACAACAAACCACAACACGATGATGGGGCCGAAGAAGCGGCCCACCACGGCGGTGCCCAGCCGTTGCACGACGAACAGCGCCACGAGGATGGCGAGGGTGGCGGGCACCACGTAGGGCTTGAGCACGGGGGTCAGCAGCTCCAGCCCTTCCATGGCACCGAGCACCGAGATGGCGGGCGTGATCACGCTGTCGCCATAGAACAGCGTGGCGCCGAACACACCCAGCAGCAGCAGGGCGCGGCGTGTGGCGGGGCGCGACGACACCGCCTTGGCGGCCAGCGCGGTGAGGGCCAGGCCCCCGCCCTCGCCGTGGTTGTCGGCCCGCAGGATGAGGATCACGTACTTGAGCGTGACCACCAGCATCAGCGCCCAGATCACGGCGGAGACGGCACCAATGAGGTGGGCGGCGTCCAGCGGCACGCCGGTGTGGGGCGCAAATATTTCTTTGACGGTGTAGAGCGGGCTGGTGCCGATGTCGCCGTACACGACGCCGATGGCGCCCAGCGTCAACGCGCCCAGGCCTTGTCGCGCGGGTGGGGTGGTGGCCTGAGATGGGGTGGTCATGAAGACTCCGGTGGTTCCGAAGTCCGTACGATGGACCCACCCGCATCAGGATCGCATAAGCGACCCGCTGTCACGCCGGTGGGGTGTCGTCGGTGTCGCCCTCGGCCAGGCGGTAGCCCACGCCGGGTTCGGTCAGCAGGTGCTGGGGTTCGGCGCTGTTGTCCTCGAGCTTGGCGCGCAGCTGGCCCATGTACAGGCGCAGGTAGTGGGTCTGCTCGGTGTATTCGGCGCCCCACACGTCGGCCAACAGTTGGCGGTGCGTGACCACTTGCCCGCTCTGGCGCACCAGCCGCGCCAGCAGCTTGAACTCGGTGGGCGTGAGGTGGACGTCCTGTCCGTGGCGGCGCACGCGGTGCGCGGCGAGGTCGATGTCCAGCGGGCCGTGGCGGTGTCGCAGCACAGCGGGCCGGGGGTGTTGGCCCCGGTGGCGCAGGGCCACCCGCATGCGGGCCAGCAGCTCGCCGATGCCAAAGGGTTTGACCAGGTAGTCGTCGGCGCCGCTGTCCAGCAGCCGGATTTTCTGACCCTCGGCCTCGCGCGCCGAGATGACGATCACCGGCGTGTTGCTGGCACGGCGGATCTCGGCGAGAAAGGACGCACCGTCGCCATCGGGCAGGCCCAGGTCCAGCAACACCAGATCGGGCCGCGCGTGTGGCTGGGCATGCCGCAGGCGGGCGCGGGCGTCGGCCAGGCTGGCCGAGGCAAGCACCTCGTGGCCTTCCACGGTCAGCGCTTCTGTGAGCGCCGCCCGCAGTTCGCGGTCGTCTTCAACCAACAGGATGAGGTGGCTCATGCAGCGGCAGTGTGCATTCAAAACAAGACCCGCCATGCGCACGCGCGCGCACGCTCAGCTCGCCGCCGTGGGCCCGGGCGATCGATCGGCTCACCGCCAGGCCCACGCCCGTGCCCGTGTTGTGGGCACCGATGTCGGGTGCCTGGCTGGGGCCGTGGCCGCGCTGGAACACCTCGAACACCCGATCCCGCCAGGCCGGCGCGATGCCCGGGCCCCGGTC
>CAYUAH010000424.1:0-2503 GCA_964442375.1 uncultured Hydrogenophaga sp.
TGGTAAGCGGTCAATAAACCCCGCCCTTGTGCTGTTTGAGGGATGTGTACCGTGCGCGGTTCACGGTGCGCCGAGGGCGATGTTCCAAGGCAGAAGGGCTTCATAGTCATCGACGGTCTGGGCCAATGGAAGCTTCTTGAACAGCGCGGCGAGGTAACGGTAGGGCTCAATGTTGTTGGCCTTGGCCGTCTCGATGAGCGAGTACAGATTGGCGCTGGCATTGGCGCCCCCCACCGTGTCGGCGAACAACCAGGAGCGCCGCCCCACCACGAAGGGCCGGATGGCGTTCTCCACCGGGTTGGAATCGAGTGGCCAGGCGCCGTTGTCCAGGAACCGAATGAGCTTGGGCCACTGCCCGTGCAAGTAGTGCAGTGCCTCGCCCAGCAGACTTGAGGGAGTCACGCAGTGCAAGTTCGCGAGAAGCAAGCGTTCGATCTCTCGCACGACAGGGGCGCTGTAGCGCGAGCGCAGGCGTAACCGACGTGCAGGCTTCCAATCCCGGGCCAGTGACTCCGCCCGGTATAGCTTGCCGATGAGTTGCACGAAACGGGTGGCAACCTGATCGGGCGAACGCGCCGCCTTCGGTATGGCCTCCTCTGCCTTGATGAAAGGTCGACGTGCGTGCACCCAACACCCCAGATGCGTCAATCCATGGTCTGCGGCGATGCCGTCATAGACTTGGTAACCATCGCTCACGAGCGTGGTTCCAGGCCGGATACCCGCATACAGCTTCTTGGCATGCACCTCACCTCGGCCTGGGGCATAGGCGAACAGCCGCACCGGTGGCCCGGTGCCGGGGCCATTCATCTGCGCCCACATGTAGCTTTTGGTCTGCGCCTTGCGACCGGGCTCCTTGAGCACCTGGACCGTGGTCTCGTCGCCATAGATCAGGTCCGAGTCGAGCAGGTGGTCGCGCAGCAGATTGATTACGGGTTGCACGGCCTGGCCGATGCGCACAACGCCGGCGGCCAGGGTGTTGCTCGCGATATCGCCGCCAAAGCGGCGCAGCAACGCGGCCGTGCGGTACAGCGGCATGCCGAACTGGTACTTGCCGGTGATGACCCAGGCCTGCGCGGCTTCAGTGAGTAGCCCGCGCGGGATGACGCGCGCCGGCGTCGGTGCGACCTTCAAACTCTGATCGCAGCAAGGACAGGCGTACTTGATACGGTGGTGCTGCAGAACGCGCACCTGTTCGGGGATGACGTCGAGTTGCTCACTGACCTCCGCGCCAATCTCCACCAGCGTGTGCCCATCATGGGCGCACACGCGCTCGGCCTCGGGCAACTCGTGACGCACGACCTCACGTGGCAGTGCGGGGTCCAGCGGCTTGCGCCCACGCTTCTTGCGCTGGTGGCCTGCCACCGGTGTCGATGCCTCTTCATCGGTCTGTGCCGGCAGCGTCTGCACGGTGGGCGCGAGTGCCTCGGCCTCGTTGAGAAACAAGTCCTTCTGGTCGGTGCTGCGCGCCTCACTCTTGGCGGCGAACAGTTGGCGTTGAAACGCTTTGAGCCGCTCCAGCGCCAAATCCCGCTCGGTGGTGGCCACCCGCAGCGCGCCGGCAAGCGCATCACGTTCGGCGATGAGGGCGCTCAGTTCTTCAGCGGTGATGGAGACAAGCGATGACACGCCAACTTGGATCTGCATGCCCCATCATCGTTCCTTCACCATTGGGTCAAGCCACGCTGGTGTAGCGCAGATGGGGGTGGCGTTGCACCACCTCGATGTCGATGCCCTCCAGCAGCCAGTGCAACTGCTCGATGGTCAGCGTGGGCACGGCCTGTGCCGATGGCCAGATGAACCGGTCCTTCTCCAGCCGCTTGAGCAACAGCCAAAAGCCGTTGCGCTCCCACCCCAGAATCTTGATACGGTCGCGCCGACGGTTGCTGAACACATACACGCACGAGGCAAACGGATTTAGACCGAGCGCCTGCTCCACCAACACAGCCAGGCCATTGATGTTGAGCCGAAAGTCCACCGGTTCGCGGTGCAGGTAGACCTTCAGGCCTTCGTCAAAGCGGAACACCGCAAGCTCCCCAAGACTCGAATCACTTCGCCAACGTTGCTCAGGTCCAGACCACGCATGTCGATCACCACGCCATTGGGCAAACGTGCCTGCATGTCCATCACAGGCGCAGGCATCGATACCGGTGGCAATGCAACTGGCACAAACGCCGCCGCCGTTGGGGCCACGTTGGCCACCGAATGCCGCGCACGGGCATCGCGTTCATGTTCACGAAGCCAGCGGCTGACCTGGTTGGCATTCACGCCGCACTCCCGCGCAAGGCGAGAAACTGATGCTCCTGGCTGTCGACACAAGGCCACCAGCTCAGCCTTCGCCCCTTCGTCGTACACGCTGCGCCCGTCGCTCTTGCGTCCCACCACCAGTCGGCGCCTGAGCTCACTCAATTCGTCTGTCATCTACGTTCCCACGTCGGTCTATGTGGGAACGTAGGCTCTCAGGTCACAAGCCTCTGTTCAAGGGCGGGGTTTATTGACCGCTTAC
>CAYUAH010000425.1:0-2499 GCA_964442375.1 uncultured Hydrogenophaga sp.
AGGGCCTGGGCAAAAAAGTCGGGGCCACCGAAGTTGCCCGACTTGAGCGCCAGCAGCATGGGCTCGCCGTTGCCGGGCAGGGCGGCCTGGGTCCAGGGCACGCCGGGAGAGATGGGCGCACCGATGCGCAGTTGTGCCACCTGCAAGGCCTGCACCACGGCGCCCGATGTTTCACCGCCGGCCACCACCAAGCGGCGCACACCAGCAGCGACAAGACCTTGCGCGATGTGCGCCAGAGCATGTTCCACCAGCTCACCGGCGGCCAACACGCCGAGTGCGGCTTGCACGGCTTTCACGCTCTCGGGCGCAGCGGTGGCGTAGACCAGCACCGGGCCCTGGTCCAGTGCTGCTTGGGCCTGCGCCAGCACGCCATCGGCGGTTTGTGTGCCTTGGTGCAGCGCCAGCGGGTCGATGTGCAAGGCTGTGCGACCGGCCACGCGCCACACCGCCACCTGGGCGTTGGTGGCCTCGGAACACGAACCAGAGAGCACGGCGGCAGGTCCGGTCACCGCGTCCAGGGTGGCCGCGCTGTCGCTGGGGGTGAACCAGCCGCGGCGCGCGTAGGCCGGTGGCAGGCCCAGGGCCACGCCGGAACCGGCGGTCAGCAGCGGCAGCTCAGCGCAGGTCTCGCCTAGGGTCAGAAGGTCGCTGTTGTTCACCGCGTCTGCTACAGCGATACGCACGCCTTCAGCACGCAAGGCAGCGACGCGTTCGCTTGCGCTGCCCGCATTACCGAGGTGGTCGTAGCGCAGCAAACCCACTTTCTGGGCGGTCTGGGCCTGCAACACGCGCACCAGGTTGGCGTCCGTCATGGGCGTGAGCGGGTGGTTGCGCATGCCCGAGTCGCTGAGCAGCTGGTCGCCCACGAACAGGTGGCCACGGAAGACGGTGCGGCCGTTTTCCGGGAAGGCCGGGCAGGCGATGGTGAAATCGGTGCCCATTGCGCTCATCAGCGCGTCGGTGACGGGGCCGATGTTGCCTTCGGCGGTGGAGTCGAAGGTGGAGCAGTACTTGAAATAGATCTGCCGCGCACCACCGTCTTGCAAGGCCTGCAGCGCGGCCAAGCTTTCGGCCACGGCCTCGGCCGGGGGAATGGTGCGGGTCTTGAGCGCGACGACCACGGCATCGGCCTCGGGCAGATCGCCCTCGGGCACGCCCAGCACCTGCACCGTGCGCATGCCGGCGCGCACCAGCATGCTGGCCACGTCGGTGGCGCCGGTGAAGTCGTCCGCGATGACGCCCAGGATCATGCTGCTTCCTTCGCCGTGGGCAATTCCAGCCCGGCCAGTTGCGCGTAGTACTTGACCACGGCCGAGTCGTCCTCACCGCCCAGGCCCATGGCGGCGGTGGACAGGTAGAGCTGGTGCGCGGCGGCGGCCAGGGGCAGCGGGAATTTGAGCGCGCGCGCGGCGTCCAGCACGATGCCGAGGTCTTTGACGAAGATGTTCACCGCCGACAGCGGCGTGTAGTCGCCGTCCAGGATGTGGGGCACGCGGTTCTCGAACATCCAGCTCATGCCGGCGCTGTTGCAGATCACCTCGTAGAGCTGGCGCGGGTCGGCCCCGGCCTTGATGCCCAGCGCCATGGCCTCGCAGGCGGTGGCAATGTGCACGCCGGCCAGATGCTGGTTGACCATCTTGACGGTGGAGCCCACGCCGGCCGCGTCACCCAGGCGGTAGACCTTGCCGGCAAAGGCCTTGAGCACGTCGCCGGCGGCGGCAAAGGCTTGCGGCTTGCCCGAGGCCATCACCGTCATCTGGCCCGCAGCGGCCTTTTTGGCGCCGCCCGAGACCGGGCCGTCGATCAGGAACACGCCCAGCTCGGCCAGGCGGGCTTCCCACTGTGGGGGAAGCGCCGGGTCCACGGTGGCCGAGGTGACGACCACCGCGCCGCGCTTGAGCCGGCTGGCGATGCCCTGGGGGCCAAACAACACGTCCTCGGTCTGCGCGGCGTTGACCACCAGCACCAGCACCACGTCGCAGTGGGGTGCCAGTTCGGCGGCGCTGGCCACGGCGCGGCCACCGGCTTGCTCGAACGCGGTGCGGGCCTCGGGGCGGGGATCGCAGCCCAAGGTGGGCACACCCTTGCGCAGGGCCGAAAGGGCGGCGCCCATGCCCATGGAGCCGAGGCCGATCACGCCCAGGGTGGGCGCGGAGGGGGAAGTCATGTGGGGTCCTTGTTGTCTTCGGGTTGTGCCAGCAACGCGTCGAGGGCGCGCCGTATCGGTGGCGCGGCGTGTTCGATGCGGTGCGCGGCGTTGCTCATGTGGCGCATGGCCGCTTCGCGGGCAGCGGGCACGTCGCCGCGCATCACGGCGGCGGCGATGGCGCGGTGTTCTTCGCGCACCTGCACCATGTACTCGCTGTCCATGGCCTCGTTGGTGCGGGTCACGCGCATGGCGTCGCGCTGGTACTGCTCCAGAAAACCCAGCAGGCGTTCGAACTGCGGGTTGTCGGTGGCGCGCGCGATGCTGCGGTGGAATTCGAGATCGGCCTCCAC
>CAYUAH010000426.1:0-2499 GCA_964442375.1 uncultured Hydrogenophaga sp.
CGTGCCGCAGATGAAGTCGCTCGCGGGCGTGGCGGCAAAGATCAGGCCTTTGCGTGTCACCTTTTCGCCGGGGGCAATGACCCCGTGGATGGGGCCGTTGCCGCTCTTGACGATGGAGCCCATGGCCTTCTCGACGATGTTGGACAGGCCGCCCTTCTTGTTGCCCGGCGTGGTGTTGGCGCTGCGGTCGGCCTGGCCCCGGGCCAGGTAGGCGTCGTACCACCCCAACTCACGCACGATGGCCGCCGCCACCTCAGGCGTGGCCGCGCGGCGCGTGAGCTGGTCCACTGCGTCGCGCACCTCGGTGTTCTCACTGAACATCACGGTGGCACCGGCGCGCACCAGCAGGTCGGTGGCAAAACCCACGGCGGGGTTGGCGGTGACGCCGGAGAACGCGTCGCTGCCACCACACTGCACGCCCACCACCAGCTCGCTCACCGGGCAGGTTTCGCGCTGGCGGCGGTTGAGGCGCGCCAGATGCACCTCGGCCTGGGTGAGTATGGCGCCGATCATGGACATGAAGCCCACGTGTTGCTCGTCCTGCAGGCAGACCACGTCGGGGCCCTGGCGCTCGTCGCTGATCGGGATGCTGCCCGGCGGCAGCAAGCGCTCGGGCTGCAGCTTCTCGCAGCCCAGGCTGAGCACCATCACCTCGCCCCCAAAATTGGGGTTGCTCGCGAGGTTGCGCACGGTGCGGATGGGGATGATGGCGTCGGGCGCATCGATGGCGACGCCGCAGCCGTAGCTGTGCGTGAGGCCCACCACGCCGTCCACGTTGGGGTACTTGGGCAGCAGGTCCTTCTTGATGCGCTCGACGGCAAATTCGAGCACGCCGGCCACGCACTGCACCGTGGTGGTGACGGCCAGCAGGTTGCGTGTGCCCACGCTGCCGTCGGCGTTGCGGTAGCCCTGGAAGCTGTGGCCGGCCAGCGGCGGCAAATCGGCCGGCGGCTGTGGTGCGGGCAGACCGTCCAGGCTGCGCGCGCCCGGCATCACCAGGCGCTGCTCGTTGACCCAGCCACCGGCGGGAATGTCCACCGCCGTATGGCCGATGACCACGTTGTAGCGGCGCACTTCGGTGCCGGCCGGCAGCTCGGTGAGCGCCACCTTGTGGCCCTGGGGCACGGCCTGCACCAGCGTGGGTCCACCGGGCAAGGCCGTGCCCACGGGCAAACCGCCGTCGTTGACCACCACGGCCACGTTGTCGTTGGGGTGGATGCGGATGGTGCGGGGCGTGATGGTCGGGTTCATGGGAAAAGTCTTCTCGAAAACCTGGGGTCAGACCGCACGCGCGGGCAAGGGCGTGCCGGCCAGGCCGGCGCTCAGGTTGGCCAGGGTGAGATCGGCCATGGCCTGCCGGGTCTCCAAGGTGCCGCTGGCCATGTGGGGCACCAGCACCACCTGATCCATGGCCAGCAAGGCCTCGGGCACCTGCGGCTCGTCCTCGAACACGTCGAGCGCAGCACCGCCCAGGCTGCCGTTGTGCAGGCAGGCGATCAGCGCGGCTTCGTCCACCACGCTGCCCCGCGCCACGTTGACCAGCAGGCCCTGGGGACCCAGGGCGCGCAGGACATCGGCGTTGACCAGGTGGCGTGTGCCGGCGCCGCCGGCCACCGTGAGCACCAGAAAATCCGCCCATTCGGCCAAGGCCATCAACGCGGGCTCGTGGCGCCAGACCACGCCATCCACCGGGCGGCGGTTGTGGTAAGCGATGTCCATGTCAAAACCCACGGCACGGCGCGCCACGGCCTGGCCGATGCGGCCCAGGCCCACGATGCCCAGCCGCTTGCCGCTGACGCGTGTCGTGACCGGAAAACGCCCTTGTTGCCAGGCGCCCCGGCGCACAAAGCGGTCGGCCGCCGCGATCTGGCGCGACCCGTCCAGCAGCAGGCCCATGGCGAGATCGGCCACGCAGTCGTTGAGCACGTCGGGCGTGTAACCCACGGGCAGGCCACGGGCACGGCAGGCGTCCAGCGGCAGCTTGTCCAGCCCGACGCCAAAAGACGAGACCACCTTCAGCGAGGGCAACTGCGCCAGCCACGCAGCCGGCAGGCCCACGGGGGCCGAGGTCACGACCGCAGACACACGCGCCGCATCAGCCGCATGGGCCAGCGGTGCGGAAGCGGTCACCGCTTGCGCGCTCAACACCTCGTGTTGTTCGCGCAGCGCGGCTTCCAAGGCCGGCATCAGCGGACCCACTTGCAACAGCGTCGTTCGGTTCATGGATTCAGCGCACCAAGCAAGGCCGCTTGTTGTCGAAGGTCCAGCCCGGGATCAGGTACTGCATGGCCATCGCGTCGTCGCGCGCGCCCAGGCCGTGCTGCAGATACAGCTGGTGGGCTTTTTCCACTTCAACCATGTCGATCTCTATGCCCAGGCCCGGCTTCTTGGGCACCTGCACATAGCCGCCCTCGATCACCAGCGGGTCTTTGGTGAGGCGCTGGCCGTCCTGCCAGATCCAGTGGGTGTCGATGGCCGTGACCTTGCCCGGCGCGGCCG
>CAYUAH010000427.1:0-2496 GCA_964442375.1 uncultured Hydrogenophaga sp.
GTGGGTCTTCATGCCGATGGCGGCCATGGACGCGATCAGGCACCACTGCGAGGCGCTTTTGCCGGCGCTCACCAGCGCCTGCGGCAGCCAACCCGTGCTGTTGATGGCCACCAACACCGCAAAGGCCACGGCAAACCAGGGCAGCAGCGGCGGGCGCGGGCCGTGCATGGCTTCGCCGTTGGCCAGCATCTGGCGCCGTGCCAGCACTGCGGCCAGCGCGATCACTGGCAGCAACATGGCCACGCGCATGAGCTTGACCAGCGTGGCCGCGTCTCCCGCCTCGTGCGAGAGGCTGTAGCCTGCGCCCACCACCTGCGCCACGTCGTGGATGGTGCCGCCGATGAAGTAACCCGCCTGCACCGGTGTCATGCCCAGCCACTGCGTGAGCATGGGGTACAGCACCATGGCCAGGGTGGACAGGGTGCTGACCCCGATGACGGTGAACAGCGTGGCCTGCTCCTTTTTGGGGTGGCTGGGCATGGCCGCCGACAGCGCCAGCGCGGCCGAGGCCCCGCAGATCGCCACCGCGCCGCCGGTGAGCAGGCCAAAGAACATCTGGAAACCCATTGTTTTGGCCAGCACGATGCCGACCGCGATGGTCAGTGCCACCGCCAGCACCACCATGGCAATGGGCTGCCAGCCCAGGGCCATGACCTGGTCAAGCGTGATGCGCAGGCCCAGCAGCGCCACGCCCAGGCGCAGCACCGCCTTGGCGGTGAACTCGATGCCGGCGGCACTGCGGTTCTTCTGACCGCCCTCTTCCTGCGTCAGAAAGTTCAGCGCCATGCCCAGCAGCAGGGCAAACAGCATGACCGGCGCACCGTAGTGCTCGGCCAGGAACATGGCCGCCACCGCCACCACGGCGCTGATGGCCAGACCGGGCAGCAGGGGTTTCACACGGGCAAGCAGGGCTGTCATGTGTCAGGTCAGCAAATGGTCCTGGAACTGCTCGCGCAGCCGGTTCTTGAGCATCTTGCCGGTCGCACCCAGGGGGATGGCGTCCACGAAGACCACGTCATCGGGCGTCCACCACTTGGCGATCTTGCCATCAAAGAAGGCCAGCAGCCCCTCCCGAGTCACCTCGGCGTTGGGCTTCTTCACCACCACCAGCAGCGGGCGCTCGTCCCACTTGGGGTGGCGCGCGGCGATGCACGCGGCCATGGCCACCGCCGGGTGCGCCATCGCGATGTTCTCGATGTCGATGGAGCCTATCCACTCGCCGCCGCTCTTGATCACGTCCTTGGCGCGGTCGGTGATGTTCATGAAGCCGTCGGCGTCTATGGTGGCCACGTCCCCGGTGGGGAACCAGCCGTTGATCAGAGGTGACTTCTCGCCCTTGAGGTACTGATCGACCACCCAGTGCCCGCGCACCAGCAGCTCGCCCGAGGCCTTGCCGTCCCAGGGCAGCTCGGCCCCGTCCTCGCCGACGATCTTCATGTCGATGCCGAACACGCCCCGGCCCTGCTTGGCCTGGATGGCGCGGTGCTGCTCCACCGGCAAATCGAGTTGGTGGCCTTTCAGGATGCCCACCGTGCCGATGGGGGAGAGTTCGGTCATGCCCCAGGCGTGGATGACTTGCACGCCGTAGGTGTCTTCAAAGGCGCTCATCATGGCCGGCGGGCAGGCCGAGCCGCCGATGATGGTGCGGCGCATGGTGCTGAACTGCAATCCGTTGCCGCTCACATGGGCCAGCAAACCCTGCCAGACCGTGGGCACGCCGGCCGAGACGGTGACGCCTTCGCTCTCGAACAACTCGTGCAGGCTCTTGCCGTCCAGGCCCGGGCCGGGGAAGACCAGCTTGGCGCCGACCAGGCAGGCCGAATACGGCAGGCCCCAGGCGTTGACGTGGAACATGGGCACCACGGGCAGGATGGCGTCGCGGGCGCTGAGGTTCAGCGCATCGGGCAAGCTTGACGCGAAGGTGTGCAGCACGGTGGAGCGGTGCGAATACAACACGCCCTTGGGGTTGCCGGTGGTGCCGCTGGTGTAGCACAGACTCGATGCCGTCTGCTCGTCGAAGCTGGGCCACTCAAAGCGGTCATCGGGAACACCCGCGATCAGGTCTTCGAAGCACAGCAGGCCGGGGATGTTGCTCTCGGCGGGCATGTGGTCCTTGTCCACCATCAACACGAACTTGCGCACGGTCTTCAGGCGCGTGGCCACAGCCTCGACCAGGGGCAGGAAGGTCTTGTCGAAGCAGAGGATCTCGTCTTCGGCGTGGTCGGCAATCCACACCAGCTGGTCGGGGTGCAGGCGCGGGTTCAAGGTGTGCAGCACGGCACCCGAGCCGGAAACCGCGTAGTACAGCTCCAGGTGGCGGTAGGTGTTCCAGGCGATGGTGCCCACGCGCACGCCGGGGGCCATGCCCAGCGCGGACAGGGCCTTGGCCAGGCGGCGCGAGCGCGAAGCGAGTTCGGCGTAGGTGCAGCGGTGGATGTCGCCTTCCACCCGGCGCGAGACCACCTGCTGTGTGCCGTGGTGGCGCTCGGCGTGTTG
>CAYUAH010000428.1:0-2493 GCA_964442375.1 uncultured Hydrogenophaga sp.
TGATCTTCAACGCGCTGGCCAAGGGCTACGACTTCTTCACCTACTACTTCACGCTGTTTCTCACGCCCATGATGTTTTTGAGCGGCGTGTTTTTCCCACGGGAGCAGTTGCCAGTCTGGGTGCGCGCGTTTTCGGACGTGCTGCCGCTGACCCATGCGGTGGAACTGGTGCGCCCGCTGTTCATGGACCGCTGGCCCGACAACGCCCTGCAGCACGCGCTGGTGCTGCTGGGCTACACCGTGGTGGGCTTCTGGGTGGCGCTGGCACTCACACGCAAGCGCTTCGCCAAATAGCCCGGCGGGCATCCGGATTCAAGGCCCGGGCAGGCGCTGGCGCAGCAGGTCCAGAAAGGCCTCCACCGCCACCGGCAGGCTGCGCCCGGCCAGGGTCTGCACCTCGATGTCACGCAAGTCCATGCCGGGATCGCTGATGGGGCGGGCGACGACGGCGCCCTGCGCCACCAGGTCGCGCGCCGCCACCTCGCTGGACACCGACAAGCCGCCGCCACCGAGCACGAAGTGGATCACCGTGCGCGCGTGGTTGCTCACCAGCACCGGCGCCAGTTGCAGGCCCTGGCGGCTGCAGACGATGTCCATCATCTGGCGGATGGCGGTTTCGGCGGGCGGCAGCGCCAGCGGCCAGCGAACCAGCTGGGCCAGCGTCACACTGGGCTGTGCGGCCAGCGCATGCCCCGGTGGCAGCAAGGCCAGCACCGGCGCGGGCTGGCGGTATTGCACGGCAATCTCTTTTTGTGGCGCACGGCTGAAGCACAGACCGATATCGGCCTGACCCAGCCGCACCACCTCGGGCACCTGGGCCGTGGGCAGCACCGTCACGTTGAAGCTCACGCCCTGGTGCTGGCGCTGGAAGTCCACGCACAGGCGCGGCACCAACTCGTTGGCAAAGGCGTCCGACGTCGCCAGCCGCACCTGGCCCGCGCGCAGGCCTTGCAAGGCACCTATGTCTTCCAGCGCCCGCTGGGCATCCAGTTCCGCGCGGCGCGCGTGGGCCAGCAGGATGTCGCCGGCAGCGGTCAACACCATGCCGCGCGGGTGGCGCTCAAACAGCGCCACACCCAGCTGCGCCTCCAGCGCGGCGATCTGGCGGCTCAGGGCAGAGGCCGCCACGTGTTGCCGCACCGAGGCTTCGGTGAGCGAACCGGTGTCGGCCACCGCTCGGAAGTAGCGCAGGGCCGTGTCTTGCAGACTGTGAATGCGCATGGGCGTGCCTGTGCCTCCAACATGATCGTTTTGCCATTTTGGCAAATGTTCTTGCCGAAATGGTGTTTGTCAGGAACGCGCCGCCTTTCTAAGATGGCAACGACGGATCAACCAATTGTCGTGAGGTGTTTGTATGGGCGTGGTGTCTTGGGTGCGGGTGAGCGCGGGCGTGGCCTGCGCCTTGATGGTGGGGACGGCGGCACTGGCCCAGGCCCAGTGGCCCGAACGCCCGGTTCGGGTGGTCGTGCCCTTCCCGGCCAGCGGCGCCACCGACCTGATCGCCCGCGTGGTCACACAGCGCGTGGCCCAGGACCTGGGCCAGCAGCTGGTGGTGGACAACAAGCCCGGCGCCGGCGGCACCATAGGCTCGGCCGAGGTGGCCAAGGCCGCGCCGGACGGCTACACCGTGCTCTTCACCACCAGCAGCACCCACGCGATTTCGCCGCACCTGATGCCGCGCCTGAGCTACGACGCCGCCAAGGACTTCACCCCGGTCGCCCACGTGGCCGACGCGCCCAGCGTGTTGCTGGTCACGCCCTCGCTGCCGGTGAAGACGGTGGCCGAGCTGATCGCCTACGCCAAGGCGAACCCGGGCAAGCTCAACTACGCCACCAGCGGCAACGGCACCATCGTGCACCTGAACTCGGCCGCCTTCAGTGCCCAGGCCGGCATCGACATGACCCACGTGCCCTACAAGGGCACGGCCCTGTCCATCCCCGATTTAATTTCGGGGCAGGTGCACGTGCTGTTCGACTCCCTGCCCACCGGCATGCCGCATGTGGCCGGCGGCAAGGTGCGCGCCCTGGGCGTGACCAGCGAAAAACGCAGTGGCCTGGCGCCCGAACTGCCCACGCTGGCCGAATCGGGCCTGCCCGGTTTTGCGTCGGTGACCTGGTTCGGCGTCTACCTGCCCGCCGGCGCGCCGCCGGCTCTGGTGGACCGTGTGCACCAGGCCTTCACCAAGGCCGTTCAGTCGCCCGAAGTCAAAGCCAGCCTGGCCAAGCTGGGCGTGGACCCGGCCGATCCCGGTACGCCGGCCAAGTTCGCCGCCATGGTCAAAACCGACAGCGCCCGCTGGGCGTCCGTCATCCGTCAACACAAAATCACGGTGCAGTGACATGAACCCCAACGCCACCTCCCTGGACTGGTCCCTGCCCTACGCCTCGCACCGCAGCGCGGTGATGGGACGCAACGTGGTGTCCACCTCGCAACCGCTGGCGGCCCAGGCCGGCCTGCGCATGCTGCTGGCCGGCGGCAACGCGGTGGACGCGGC
>CAYUAH010000429.1:0-2473 GCA_964442375.1 uncultured Hydrogenophaga sp.
CAGCACCTGTTCGTCGCCGTACTGCTTGGCCATGTCGGCCTTGTTCAGGCCCTGCAGGCCGCCGTAGTGGCGCTCGTTCAGGCGCCAGTCCTTGACCACCGGCAGCCAGGTGCGGTCCATCTCGTCCAGCGTGTACCACAGGGTGTGGATGGCACGTTTGAGCACGCTGGTGAAGGCGATGTCGAAGTCCCAGCCCTCGGCCTTGAGCAGTTTGCCGGCCGACATGGCCTGGGACACGCCGGTGGGCGTGAGGTCCACGTCGGTCCAGCCGGTGAAGCGGTTTTCGAGGTTCCAGGTGGATTCACCGTGGCGGATCAGGACAAGCTTGTACATGGGGGCGGGTGGTTTGCAGGTGGAAAAAAGCCGGGCCGTCGCAGCGGCACAACCCGGCATTCTAAAATCCCGGCTTCTCTAGAAAGGTTTTGACGTGAAGTTTCTGATCGACAACTGGATGCTGATCTCGGTGGCGCTGGCCTCGGGCGGTCTGCTGCTGTGGCCCGCGCTCAGTGGTGGCGGCGGTGCCGGCGGCGTCAACCCGACCGACGCGGTGATGCTGATGAACCGCGAAAAGGCGGTGGTGATCGATGTGTGCAGCGCCGAGGAGTTCGCGGCCGGTCACGTGGCCGGCGCCAAGAATGTGCCCCTGGGCGAGCTGGAAAACAAGCTGGCCGGCGTGGTCAAGAACAAGACCAACCCCTTGATCCTGGTCTGCGCCAGCGGCATACGTTCCAAGCGCGCGGTGGCGGTGGCCAAGAAGCTGGGCTTCGAAAACGCCCATTCCCTGACGGGTGGTACGGCTGCCTGGCGCGCCGCCAGCCTGCCGGTCGAGAAAGCCTGAAAATCCAGGTTGCCTAAGCTTTTGAGGACCCCTGCATGCCCGCCGTCAAGATGTACACCACCGCTGTCTGCCCCTATTGCATCCGGGCCAAGTCGCTGCTGAAGCAGCGCGGGGTGGAGCAGATCGAGGAAATCCGCATCGACACCGACCCCGTCCAGCGTGCCCACATGATGGACATCACCGGCCGGCGCACCGTGCCCCAGATTTTCATCGGCGAGACCCACGTGGGCGGTTGCGATGATCTGATGGCGCTGGACAGCCGGGGCGAGCTGGCCCCGCTGCTCGCTGCCTGAACCGATCCCTGTCCTGTGCTGAGATAATCGGTCCGCGAGGGCCCGTTGTGGGAACGCCATTCCCGCAACGGGCCTTGTTTCGTTTCAAACCCGCATTCGCATTTTCGAAAGAACCCATGGCCGACGAGCAAAACCCCGTTTTTCAGATCCAACGCGTCTACCTGAAGGAAGCCTCGCTGGAACAGCCCAACTCGCCCGCCATCCTGCTGGAACAGCAGCAGCCCAACGTGGACATCCAGCTGGGCGTGGCCGCCGAGCCGGCCGCCGAGGGCGTGTACGAGGTCAGCGTGACCGCCACCGTGCAGACCAAGATCGGTGAAAAGACCGTCTTCCTGGTCGAGGTCAAACAAGCCGGCATCTTCGAGGCCCGCAACATCCCCGAAGACCAGATGGGTGCCATCCTGGGCATCGCCTGCCCGCAGATCGTCTACCCCTACCTGCGCGCCAACGTGGCTGACCTGATCAACCGCGCCGGTTTCCCGCCGGTGCACCTGGCCGAGATCAACTTCCAGGCCATGTACGAGCAACAGCAGCAGCAAGGTCTGGCGCAGTAAGCGGTCACCATGCACGTGCTGGTCATAGGAGCCGGCGCCTGGGGCACGGCCCTGGCCATCAGCGCCGCGCGCGACGGCCACCGCCAGGTGAGCCTGTGGTCGCGTGACGCTGCCCAGGCCGCCGACATGGCCGCCTTGTGCCAAAACCGGCGCTACCTGCCGGGCATGGAGCTGCCTGAGAGCCTGCAGATTGTTCATCCGGGCGAGGTCTCGCTGGCGGCGCTGGCTCAGGCGCAAGACCTGGTGGTGGTGGGCACGCCCATGGCCGGCCTGCGCAGCACCCTGCTGGCGCTGGCCGGCGCGCGCGTTCCGGTGGTGTGGCTGTGCAAGGGTTTCGAGGCCGCGCAGCCGAGCGAGCAAGGTCTGCTCGGGCACGAGATTTGGGCCCAACTGGCGCCACAACACCTGCCTGCCGCGCGCTGTGGCGTGCTCAGTGGGCCCAGTTTTGCGCAGGAGGTGGCACGTGGCCAGCCCACGGCGCTGGTGGCCGCCTCGCCACACGCCGAGGTGCGCGAGGCCATGGTGCAGGCCTTTCACGGCTCCAGCCTGCGTGTCTATGCCAACGACGACATGGTGGGTGTGGAGGTGGGCGGTGCGGTCAAGAACGTGCTGGCCATCGCCACCGGCCTGTGCGATGGCCTGCAACTGGGCCTGAACGCCCGTGCCGCCCTCATCACCCGCGGCCTGGCTGAGATCACCCGCCTGGGCCTGGCGCTGGGTGCGCGGGCCGAGACCTTCATGGGCCTGTCGGGGCTGGGCGATCTGGTGCTCACCGCCACCGGCGACCT
>CAYUAH010000430.1:0-2472 GCA_964442375.1 uncultured Hydrogenophaga sp.
TCGGGCGTGAGCACGTAGATGCGGTCGTCGAACAGGCCTTCGGCGGCACCACTGAGGTCGCGCTCCCAGGCCAGCAGCTGGCGCAACACGGCGATCTTGGCGTCGTATTCCGAGCTGGCCGACACGCCGGCGTAACCCTTGGTGCCGGCCTCCTTGTAGGCCCAGTGGGCGGCCACGCCGTGTTCGGCGTGATCGTGCATGGCCTGGGTGCGGATCTGGATCTCGAACGCCCGCCCCTGGTCGTCACGCACCACGGTGTGCAGCGACTGGTAGCCGTTGGGCTTGGGTTTGCCGATGTAGTCGTCGAACTCTTCCGACACCGGGCTGTAGTGCGCGTGCACGTGGGCCAGCGCCGTGTAGCAGTCGTTCACCGTGGGCACCACCACACGCAGGGC
Organism: uncultured Hydrogenophaga sp.; assembly: GCA_964442375.1. GTDB lineage: Bacteria > Pseudomonadota > Gammaproteobacteria > Burkholderiales > Burkholderiaceae_C > Hydrogenophaga. The sequence goes on from CAYUAH010000430.1 coordinate 396, forward strand.
ACGGATGTCGAACACCTGATCGAAGTCCAGCGACTTGCCGCGCATCTTCTTGACGATGCTGTAGATGTGTTTGGGTCGCCCTTGCACCGAAGCGTGCACGCCCTGTGCCAGCAAATCCTGCTCCAGCGCCAGGCGAACGCGCTCCACGTGGCCCTCGCGTTCGGTGCGTTTTTCGTCCAGCAGCCTGGCAATGGCCTTGTAGGTATGAGGCTCCAGGAAACGGAAGGCGAGGTCTTCCAGCTCCCACTTGATCTGCCAGATGCCCAGGCGGTTGGCCAAGGGGGCGAACACGTGCAGGGCCTCGGAGGCGATGGCCGGCTCGGGCACCTGCTTGCACTGGGCAAAGTAGCGCAGCGTCTGCAGGCGCGAGGCCAGTCGCAGCATCACCACGCGCAGATCGCGCGAGAAGGCCAACAGCATCTTGCGCACGTTTTCGGTCTGGCTGGCCGCCAGCTCCGACACCGGCGCTTTGCCCGAGACAGCGGGTACGGCCTGCTGGGCGGCCCTCGCCTGGCGCTGCAACTGCACGAGTTTGGTCGTCTCTATCGCCAGCGCGGCATGGCTTTCGCCAAAGGCCTTGGTGATGACCTCGTGCGGGCGGTTGAGGTAGGGGCTGGCATACACCAGGTAGACCGCCGCGCCCATGGCTTCGGAGCCGCCGATGGCCGCCAGGATGTCGGCCACCGCATCGGCATGCGCCAGGATGTTCTCGCCGGTGTCGAGCAACTCGCAGGCGATCAGCGGCTCGGCGAAGGCCCGCGCACGCTGCAGCGTGTGGGCCTCCGCCGGCAGGCTGGCTGAGGTTGCCGCCACGATGGCCGAGGGCGCGGGCAGGTCGCTGCCCAGGGAAGTTTTCATGTGACCTCGAACAGGAAACGCCGCACCGTCTCGGTTTGGTCGGCGGTCACCAAGGTGGGCGCATGGCCCACTCCCGCAAAGTCCACCCGCCGGGCGCGTGGGCCGCGCTGGGTCATGGCTTGGGCGGTTTCGTCCGTGAGCAGATCCGAGTCGGCACCGCGCAGCAGCAGCGTGGGCAGGCGCAAGCCGTCGTACAGCGCCCACAAGGCGGCTTCACTGGCCGCAGCGGCGGCTCGGCCCTGTTCCTCGGGTAAGCCCACCAGGGCACGAAAAGGCACGGCAATCGCAGGGTCGTAGTGCAGGCGCCACCCCCCATCTGCAGCGCGCAGCATGGGCAGCGACAAGGCGCGCCACTGCGCCGGCGTGTGGGGCCCGAAACCGGTGGAAATGCCGGCCAGGTAGGCCACGGCCTCGTCTTCGGAGGCAAACAGCGGGTCCTGGCCCAGGTAGGTGCCGATGCGCAGCAAGGCTTCCCAGCGCACGGTGGGCCCCACGTCGTTGAGCACCAGGCGGCGCAGGCCTGCACTGGATTGGGCCGCCACGCCCAGGCCGATGAGGCCGCCCATGCTGGTGCCCACCCAGTCGATCTGGCGCACCGCAGGGTCGGCCCGCAGGTGCTGCAACAGCGCCATCAGGTCGGCCCCGTACTGGGGGATCTGGTAGCCCATGGGGTCGGCCAGCCAGTCGCTGTGGCCACGTCCGGCCACGTCCACGCACACCACGCGCGCGTGGGCGCTCAGCACCGCCGCCAAGGTGTCGAAGTCGCGACCCTGGCGGCTCAACCCATGCACGCACACCACGACATGGCCGCTGTCGCCCGTCGGTTGCGCCGCCCAGTCCCACCAGGCCAGGCGTCGGGGCAGCCCAGCCACCGCCGCGGGACCTGGCAATTCAAGATATTTCAAAGCGGGAGAAGGCATGGCGTAAGGATGGGGCACGGATAATCAAACGCAGGTTCGCCACGGGGCCCCGTGTGACTCGATGGCGGTTTTGACTTGATCGTAATGGAATTGGAGTACCCGAATGCTTGCCAACAAGACCGCCCTCGTCACCGGCTCCACCAGCGGAATCGGGCTGGGCATTGCCAAAGCCCTGGCGCGCCAGGGCGCCAACATCATGCTCAACGGCTTTGGCGACGTCGAGGCCGCGCAACGCGAGGTGGCGGCCCTGGGCGTGAAAGTGGGCTACCACGGCGCCGACATGAGCAAACCCGCCGAGA
>CAYUAH010000431.1:0-2447 GCA_964442375.1 uncultured Hydrogenophaga sp.
ATCACGCGCGGGTCGGTCTTGGCGATTTCCCACATGCGGGCTTCGGCACGGCGCTCGGCAGCGGCGCGCGACCAGCGGTTGAGCGCGGCCATGGCGCGGTAACCCATGCGGCGGGCCGTGCCGGCAAACACCAGGGTGGCGGCGAACACCACCGCCCACAGCAGCACCCAGGCCAGGAACACATGGCCGTCGGCCCAGGAATCGATCACCTGATCGGCCACCACCACCAGGGCCGCGACCACAGCGGCCAGCAACAAGGCGGCGAGGCCGCGCGCGCCTTCGGACGCCTGGCGAACCGGCCGTGCAACAGCACTGTCAGCGGCGGCGGTAGCGCGCAAGCCCAGAGAAGCCGGGGAGGGAGAAAAAACGGTGCTCATGGCGGACTCCTTGAAAAATGTCTTTTGGACGGGTGAATCCTAGGGTTAACCCTAGATATTTGCAAATTTATTCTTGTGATGGCTTACATTCACCCGTGAAATGAATGAGCTGAACTTCCGCACCCTGGACCTGAACCTGCTGCGCGTGTTCGACGAGGTCATGGCCGAACGCAACCTCACGCGGGCGGCGCAGCGCCTGTCCATGACACAGCCGGCGGTGAGCAACGCGCTGCGCCGCCTGCGCGAGCTGCTGGGCGACGAGCTGGTGCAACGTGCCGGCTATGGCGTGGAGCCCACCCCACGCGCGCTGATGCTGTGGCCCAGCGTGCGCGACGCGCTGCACCAGTTGCGCGAGGCCCTGGCCCCCGGCGACTTCAACCCCGCCCTGGCCCAGAACGCGTTTGTGTTCACCATGGCCGACGCCACCGCCGCCAAGGTCATTCCCGGCCTGATGGACGTGCTGGCCAGCGAAGCCCCGGGCGTGACGCTGCGGGTCGTGCCCCTGACCACGCGCGACCCGCGCCAGTTGCTGGAGTCGGGCGAGGTCGATCTCGCCATCGGGCACTTTCCGGGCGTGCTGGCCGAACTGGGCGCCCAGCACCTGCAGGAGAGCAGCCCACGTTTCATGTTCGAACGCCTGTACGACGGCGAGTACGTGGTGGTGATGCGCAAGCACCACCCGCTGGCCCAAGGCCCGCTCAGCCTGGACACCTACTGCGCCGCCCGACACCTGCTGGTGAGCTTCTCGGGACGGCCCTTCGGCTTCGTGGACGAAGCCCTGGCGGCGATCTCGCGCCAGCGCCGCGTGGTCCTGACGGTGAACCAGTTCTTCACCGCCGGTCTGGTGGTGGCCGGCTCCGACCTGCTCACCGTGCTGCCGCGCCATTTCATTGGCGGCACCGGCGTGGCCGACCGGCTGGTCTGGCACCCGCTGCCGCTGGACGTGCCGGCCGTGCACGTGGACGCGCTGTGGCACCGCCAGCACCAGGCCAGCAGTGCCCACCGCTGGCTGCGCGAAGCGGTGCGGCGCACCGCGCAGAACAACCGGCACGCCGCACCGGTGGCCATCCCATGAAGATCCAGCTGCTGAGCGACCTGCACCTGGAAGCCAACCCCGGCCTGCAGATCGAACCCGCGCCCGACGCCGACCTGCTGGTGCTGGCCGGCGACATCGGCTCCTACCAGACCCGCAAGACGGGCGACCGGCTGGCCGAGCCCGACTGGGGCCTGCAACGTTTCTCCCCGCTGGCACAGTACGCCGGCTGGCCGGTGCCGGTGCTGTTCGTGCCCGGCAACCACGAGTACGACACGCTGGACTTCGACGAGGCCCATGCCGGGTTGCGCCGCACCTGCGAACGCCTGGGGCTGGTGTGGCTGGAGCGCGAACAGTGGCAGCACGCCGGCGTTCGTTTTGTGGGCACCACGCTGTGGGCCGACTTCGATGCACTGGCCCTGGGCCTGCCGCAAACCGAGGCGCTGAGGGCGCGCGAAAAAGCCTTTCGGGCCGCCAACTTCTACCTGCGCACCATGGCCACGCAGCGCGGCGGTGCGCTGTTCGACGCCGCCGCCATGCGCGAGCAGGCCTTGTTGTGCCAGCAGTGGCTGACCGATGCCTTGGCCCAGCCCTTTGAAGGCCCCACCGTGGTGGTGACCCATTTCGCGCCCAGCCTGCGCAGCGCCGATCCGCGCTATGGCCTGAACCCCGGCACGGCCGGCTTCTGCAATGCGCTGGACCCTCTGCTGGCACACGCCGACCTGTGGCTGCACGGCCACCTGCATTGCGCGCACGACTACCGGGTCGGGCGCTGCCGTGTGGTGGCCAACCCCATGGGCTACGCCGAAAAAGGCGAGCAGAAACACTTCCGTCCCGACCACTGTTTCGAGCTCGCGCCTTGACCAAAAACAACTGGCGCTTCGGTCAAACATTTACACTCAAGCCAGCCTTCTCACACAACACTGGACCCAGGAGCCGACCCCATGAAAATCCTTCTCGCCGTTGATGGCAGCCCGTACACCAAGAAGATGCTTGCCTACCTGGCCACCCACGCCGAGATGTTTGGCACCAACAAC
>CAYUAH010000432.1:0-1693 GCA_964442375.1 uncultured Hydrogenophaga sp.
CGGCCCAAAAAATCGGTCCAGGGCTGAGCCGAACCGACAAGTGATTGATTTGCCGTGTTTTTTCTCCATCCTTAATCTGTCCCCAAATATTTTGAGTTTGTTTTTTATTTTCAGTAAATACAAATCCGACCCCAATTAAAGTGCTTGGCATCCTTGTTGCACTGCACTATGCTTCACATCCCGCGAAATTCACAGGAGTGCGCCATGACCACGGCTGCCGAGATCACCCATCTGCAAGAACAAGGCCTGTATTCCAGCGCCAACGAACACGATGCCTGTGGCGTCGGTTTCGTGGCCCACATCAAGGGCGCCAAGAGCCACGAAATCGTGAGCCAGGCCCTCAAGATCCTGGAAAACCTGGACCACCGGGGCGCCGTGGGTGCCGATGCCCTGATGGGCGACGGCGCCGGCATCCTGATCCAGCTGCCGGACGCGCTGTACCGCGAGGAAATGGCCAAGCAGGGCGTGACGCTGCCGCCGGTGGGCGAGTACGGCGTCGGCATGATCTTCCTGCCCAAGGAACACGCCTCGCGCCTGGCCTGCGTGCAGGAAATGGAGCGCGCGATCAAGGCCGAGGGCCAGGTGCTGCTGGGCTGGCGCGAGGTGCCGGTGAACCGCGACATGCCCATGTCGCCCACCGTGCGCGAAAAAGAACCCATCATGTGCCAGGTCTTCATCGGCCGGGGCAACGACGTGATCGTGCAGGACGCGCTGGAGCGCAAGCTGTACGTGATCCGCAAGACCGCCAGCGCCCACATCCAGGCGCTCAAGCTGACGCACAGCAAAGAGTATTACGTGCCCAGCATGAGCAGCCGCACCGTGGTCTACAAGGGCCTGCTGCTGGCCAACCAGGTGGGCGAATACTTCCTCGACCTGCAGGACCCGCGCTGCGTCTCGGCTCTGGGCCTGGTGCACCAGCGTTTCTCCACCAACACCTTCCCCGAGTGGCCGCTAGCCCACCCGTACCGCTACGTGGCGCACAACGGTGAGATCAACACCGTCAAGGGCAACTACAACTGGATGCGCGCCCGCGAAGGCGTGATGTCCTCGCCCGTGCTGGGCAACGACCTGCAAAAGCTCTACCCGATCAGCTTCGCCGGCCAGTCCGACACCGCCACCTTCGACAACTGCCTCGAGCTGCTGACGATGGCGGGCTACCCCATCAGTCAGGCGGTGATGATGATGATTCCCGAGCCCTGGGAACAGCACACCACCATGGACGAGCGCCGCAAGGCCTTCTACGAGTACCACGCCGCCATGCTGGAGCCCTGGGACGGCCCCGCCTCCATCGTGTTCACCGACGGCCGCCAGATCGGCGCCACGCTGGACCGCAACGGCCTGCGCCCCGCCCGCTTCAGCATCACCGACGACGACCTCGTGGTCCTGGCCTCGGAATCGGGCGTGCTGCCCATCCCCGAGAACAAGATCGTCAACAAGTGGCGCCTGCAGCCCGGCAAGATGTTCCTGATCGACCTGGAGCAGGGCCGCATGATCAACGACGAGGAGCTGAAAGCCAACCTCGCCAACAGCAAGCCCTACAAGCAGTGGATCGAGAACCTGCGCATCCGCCTCGACGACGTCGAGCAGCCGGTGGCGGGCGAGGCCGACAGCACCGGCAAGGTGCTGATGGACGAGTCCTCGGTGGCGAGCATCGAGCCCGTCTCCAGCAACCTGTTGGATCGCCAGCAGGCCT
>CAYUAH010000432.1:1703-2439 GCA_964442375.1 uncultured Hydrogenophaga sp.
GCTCGACGCCATCGCCGCGCCGGCCGAGGCCGCGCCGGCCTTCGCCGAAACCTTGCTCGATCGCCAGCAGGCCTTCGGCTACACGCAGGAAGACATCAAGTTCCTGATGAGCCCGATGGCCCAGGCCGGCGAGGAAGGCATCGGCTCGATGGGCAACGACTCGCCGCTGGCCGTGCTGTCCGACAAGAACAAGCCGCTGTACAGCTACTTCAAGCAGATGTTCGCGCAGGTCACCAACCCGCCGATCGATCCGATCCGCGAGGCGATCGTGATGTCGCTGAACAGCTTCATCGGCCCCAAGCCGAACCTGCTGGACATCAATGCCGTCAATCCGCCGATGCGGTTGGAGGTCGCGCAGCCCATCCTCGACTTCGAGGACATGGCGCGCCTGCGCAGCATCGAGAAGCCGACGCATGGCAAGTTCAAGTCGTATGAGCTCAACATCGTCTATCCGTACGCCTGGGGCGGCGAGGGCGTGGAGGCCAAGCTGGCGTCGCTGTGCGCCGAGGCGGTGGACGCGATCCAGGGCGGCCACAACATTCTGATCATCACCGACCGTCGCATGAGCCGCGACCAGATCGCGATTCCCGCGCTGCTGGCGCTGTCGGCGATCCACCAGCACCTGGTTCGCGAGGGCCTGCGCACCACGGCCGGCCTGGTGGTCGAGACCGGCTCGGCGCGCGAGGTGCATCATTTCGGCGTGCTCGCCGGCTACGGTGCCGAGGCCGTGCACCCC
>CAYUAH010000433.1:0-2435 GCA_964442375.1 uncultured Hydrogenophaga sp.
TTTTTGCCCGCCACCAAGGCCATGCCCAAAGAGATGCTGCCGGTGGTGGACAAGCCGCTGATCCAGTACGCGGTGGAAGAGGCCTATGCGGCGGGCATCCGCGAAATGATCTTCGTCACCGGCCGCCACAAGCGCGCCATCGACGACCATTTCGACATGGCCTACGAACTCGAGCGTGAGCTGGAGGACGCGGGCAAGGCCGCCCTGCTGGAGCAGGTGCGCTCGGTCAAGCCCGACGACATGGTGTGCATCGCCATCCGTCAACCCAAGGCCTTGGGCCTGGGCCATGCGGTGTTGTGCGCGGAGCCGCTGGTGGCCGGTGAGCCCTTTGCCGTGCTGCTGGCCGACGACCTGATGGTGGGCACGCCGGCCGACGGCGCCGTGCTGAGCCAGATGGTGCGCCAGTTCGGCCAGCTGGGCCGCTCGATCCTGGCGGTGCAGGAGGTACCGGCCGAGCACACGCGCCGCTACGGCATCGTGGCCGGCGACATGCTGAACGAGCGCTTGATGGACGTGCGCGAGATCGTCGAAAAGCCCGCCCCCGAGGTGGCCCCTTCGCGCTGGGGCGTGGCCGGGCGCTACGTGCTCACGCCCGAGGTGTTCCAGCAGATCCGCGAGCAGCCGCGCGGCGTGGGCGGCGAGATCCAGCTCACCGACGGCATCGCCGGCCTGATGCGCAGCCAGAAGGTCTACGCCTTCCGCTACGAAGGCAAGCGCTACGACTGCGGCAGCAAGGAAGGCTTCCTGGAGGCCACGGTGGAGCTGGCCATGCAACGCCCGGAACTCGCGCCCGGCCTGCGCGAAACCATGCAGAAATTGCTGGCGGCCTGATCAGGACTGCCCGGCTGCCCACCCCAACAGCGCCTGCAGCGCGGGGCGCGCCGCGTGGGCGTTGGGGTGGTTGACGATGGCCACGAACACCAGCCGCTTGCCCTGCGTGCCGTGCACGTAGCCGGCCAGCGCATTCACCTCGTTCAGGCTGCCCGTTTTCAGGTGGGCCAGGCCCACCGCGTTCTGGCTGCGGCGCAAGGTGCCGTCGTGCCCGCTCAGGGGCAGTGAGGCCATCAGCTCCGGCATGTGCCCGGTGGCGTAGGCGCTGCGCAGCAAACGCCCCAGCGCCTGCGCCGTGGTGCGGGCGGTGCGGCTCAGGCCGGCGCCGTTGTCCACTTCGGGCAGGGGCAGGTCGGCCCCCACACGTTCGCGCCACCAGCCGGCCACCCGCTGGCGTGCGCTCTCAAACGTGGCCGGCCCGTTGCCCGTGTTCAGCGCCAGGCTCAGCAGCAGGTGCTGGGCCATCACGTTGTTGCTGAACTTGTTGACGTCACGCACCACCTCGGGCAGCGGCACCGAGGGCCAGACCAAGCGGGGGCTGAGGCCGGCAGGCACGGCGCCGTCGCGCACCTGGCCATCGAGCTGGCCGCCCACGGCCAACCACATGCCCTGCACCGCGCGCTCGGCAAAACGATCGGGCGCGGCATAGGCCACGGGCCAGCTGCGCTCGCCGCACGCGGCGGGGTAGGCGCCGGGCAGGCGGATGCGCAAAGGGTCTGAAAAGTCGGCCTTGAGGCCGCCGCGCCAGTCGCCGCAGCCGTTGCCGTTGGGGGCCAGGGGCACGCTGGTGGGCAGGGCCACGCCGCCCAGCGGGGGCTCTACCGCCACCTGCGCCACGCCATTGGATGGGTCGGGCGTGAAGGACATCACCACCGACTTGAAGTTCAGCAGCAGGGCATCGGGCGCGGCGTTGTAGGGCCGCAGCGGCTCGCCGTCGAAGGCGCCGGGGTCCACCGGCGGCAGCTGGAAGGCGCGCCGGTCGAGCACGATGTCGCCCGCGATGCGGCGTATGCCCAGCCCTTGTATGCGCCGCATCAGCAGCCACAGCCGCTCGGTCACCAGCTTGGGGTCGCCGCCGCCCTGGAGGTAGAGGTTGCCTTGCAGCACGCCGTCTTTCACCGGACCGTCGGTGTAGACCGGCGTGGTCCAGGTGTGGCCCGGGCCCAGCAGGTCGAGCGCGGCGTAGGTGGTGACGAGTTTCATCACCGAGGCCGGGTTGACCGGCGCCTGGGCGCGGTGGGAGGCATAGACCTGGCCGCTGTCGCCCGCGTCCATCACCAGCACCGCCAGGGCAGAGGCGGGCACGCGGGCCTGCGCCAACGCAGCGTTGACGACCGGGGGCAGGGTCTCGGGTGGCAGCGGTGCGGGCTGGGCCCAGGCCGACAGCGCGCTGCCCGCCAGCAGCAGCCACAGCCCAAGCCGCCACGTTGAAAAGGGAAAGCTTGCCATGACCGGGATTATCCGAGCACGAACGGGATAATCCTGCCCATGACCTTCTCCTTTCGCCGGCCCAGTCCGCGTGTGCTGGGTGTGGGCGCCGCGCTGGTCACGGTCCTGATGTGGACCGCCTTCATCGTGGTCGCCCGGGCCAGCGCCCACCGCTC
>CAYUAH010000434.1:0-2427 GCA_964442375.1 uncultured Hydrogenophaga sp.
CGCCCGCGGTGTAGCCCTGGCCCAGCACGTTGCCGGCCATCATTTCGCCGGCCACGAACAGGTTGTTGCTGGGCCGGCCGCCAAAGCGCACGGCGGCGGTGTCATCGGTGTGCAGGCCCAGGTAGGTGAAGGTCACGCCTGGGCGCACGGCGTAGGCGTAGAAAGGGGCGGTGTCGATGGGGCGGGCCCAGTGGGTTTTAGGCGGCGTCAGGCCTTCGGTGTGGCAGTTGTCCAGCTGTGTGTGGTCAAACTGGCCCTGCACGCAGGCCGCGTTGTAGCTGCCCAGCGTGGCCATGAAGGTGTCCACGTCCAGGCCCAGTTGCTGCGCCAAATCAGGCAAGGTGTTGGCCTTCACGCCCGGGAACACCGGTGGCATGAAACGGCCGATGGCCTTGGCGTCGATGATGGAGTAGGCGATTTGCCCGGGCTGCTGGGCCACAAGCCGGCCCCAGATGGCGTAGCGCTTGGGCCAGAAATCCTCGCCCTCGTCGTAGAAGCGCCGCGCCTCGCGGTTGACCACCACGCCCAGCGACACGCAGTCGATGCGGGTGCAGATGCCACCGTCGTACAGCGGCGCGCGGGCGTCGATGGCCACCATGTGGGCCTGGGTCGGGTCGCCGATGCCGTCGGCCTGGTGATCGTTCAGCAGGTGCTTGAGCAGCACGCCCTGGTTGTAGGCCGTGCCACGGATCAGGAAGTTGTCGGCCGGCCACTCGCCACGCGCGTTCTGGCCCCAGGCCTCGCGCAGCCACGCGCGGTTGGACTCGAAGCCGCCGGCCGCCAGCACGCAGGTCTTGGCGGTGATGCGTTCGCCTTTCACATGGGCGGCCACGAAGCGCCCATTGTCGATTTCAAGCCGGTCCACCGGCGATTCGTAGCGGATCTTCACGCCCAGCCGCTCGGCGCTGCGGTAGTAGGCGTTGACCAACGCCTTGCCGCCACCCATGAAAAAGGCATTGGTGCGGGCCACGTGCAGCGCGCCCGAGAGCGGTGGCTGGAAGTGCACGCCGTGGCGGCGCATCCAGTCGCGGCAGGTGGACGAGGCGCGGATGGTCAGGCGCGCGAGGTGTTCGTTGGTGCGACCGCCGGTGACCTTGAGCAGGTCCTGCCAGTATTCCTCTTCCGGGTAGGCATCGACCAGCACGTCTTGCGGTGCGTCGTGCATGCAGCGCAGGTTGCGGGTGTGGGCGGAGTTGCCGCCGCGCCAGGCGCGCGGTGCGGCTTCGAGCAGCAGCACCTGGGCGCCCGCTTCGGCGGCCATGAGAGCCGCGCACAAGGCGGCGTTGCCGCCGCCGATGACCAGCACGTCTGTGTGCATGAGAACTTGCCTCCAGTGGGAATGGGGCGAATTCTCTTAGCTGGCCATTGTTTTGATAAATGAAACCTGGGTCAGAATTGTTGCGTTTGGCGCATGAGTGTCAGATCTTGAACGACATCCCGCGCAACAGCTTCTGAAAGGCTTCGGCCGCTGGTGACAAGGCGCCGCGCTGGGGTTGCAGCAACACCACCTTGCGCTTGACCGAGGGCTGCACCAGCGGGATTTTGAGGACGTCCGGACGGTCGCCGGTCTTGAAGGTGGACGATGGCAGGATGGCGCTGCCCACGCCGGCCGCCACCAGGTTGACGGCGGTGGCGTGGTGTTGCACCTCGTAGTTGCCGTGCAGGCGTATGCCCCGTTTGGCCAATTGGTAGTCCATGAACACCCGCGTGGCCATGAAGCTGCTCACGCCAATCAGCTCGGCATCGCGCATGTCGCGCCAGCTCACGGTCTTGTGGTGCTGCAAGGGGTGGGGGGTGTGGCAGAGGAACACCAGCGGGTCGGCGAACAACACGGTTTCCAACAGGTCGGGGTGCTTGTCACCGGCCACCGCAATGCCCAGTTCGGCCTGGCCGCTGAGCACCGCCTCGCGCACCTCGTTGGAGGCGCCGTCGAGCAATCGGATGCGGTTGTCGGGGTACTGGCCGGCGTAGCGGCGAATGACCTCGGGCAACACGTGCGAGGTCATGGAGGGGATGCAGGCCAGCGTGAAGTTGCCGCGTGCGTTCTGCGACATGTCCTTCAAGCGCTCGACCGCGGCGGTCATCTCGAACACGATGTGGCGCGCCTTGGGCAGGAACTCCCGCCCCACGGCCGTGAGGTCCACCCGGCGCGTGGTGCGGTCCAGCAGCTTGAGGCCGAGGTAGGCCTCCAGTTTCTGGATGCGTCGGGTCAGCGCGGTCTGGGTGATGTGCAGTTGTTCGGCCGCCTTGTTGAAGCCGCCCAGCTCGGCCACCAGCACAAAGGCCTGCACGCCATCGAAATCGATTTTCATGGCCCATGGTATGACACGGCGACAATGTTGGGCTCGCCCTGCCGCCGATTGAACCCATGCCCGTCGAATCCCTGGCCTTGCTGGCCGCCGCCTGCTGGGCCACGGCCAGCCTGTT
>CAYUAH010000435.1:0-2427 GCA_964442375.1 uncultured Hydrogenophaga sp.
GCCCGCGCTGAAAGATGGTCTCCAGTTCGCGCTGGAACAGCGCCTCGTCGAAGTAGCTGGAAACTGGAAGTTGGCTTGCGGCCTGCTGCAGTTGAAGACTTAAATCAGACATCGTGGTCCTGACCTAGAGACTCCCCCTATGAAGGGGCAGGGTAAGCGCTTGTCGACGGTGAAGTCAGCGCGGAAGGGGTGGATAGAGCCCGGGCTCCTGAGAACAAAAGGGGGCGATTGTACCCCGGGGGTATCGGGCCGCTGGCCGGGCTGGCCTTTAAAATGGCAGGTTTGGCGCACGCATTCCAGCGTGGCCGCGAACCGATTTGCCCATGTCCAAAACCGCCGCCGCCAAGGCGTCCGCCCCACCCGCCACTTACGAAGCCGCGTTGCAGGAGCTGGAGCAGCTCGTGGCCGCGATGGACGCCGGTCAACTGCCGCTGGACCAGTTGCTGGCCCAGTACCAGCGCGGTGCCGAACTGCTGCGTTTTTGCCGCGCCCGGCTCGACACGGTGGAGCAGCAGATCCGCGTGTTCGAGAACGGCGGGTCGCAGCCGTGGAACGCACAGTGAGCGCGGCAGCCCTGGATTTTGCCGGCTGGAGCCAGGCCCGCCTGGCCGAAGTGGAGGTGGCGCTGAAGCGCTGGGTGCCCGCCGATGCGCCCGCCGGGCTCGGTCAGGCCATGCGCTACGCCGTGCTCGACGGTGGTAAACGCCTGCGCCCGCTGCTGGTCCTGGCCGCGTCCGAGGCTGTCCATGGCCAGCCGGAAGCCGGCTTGCGCGCCGCCTGCGCGGTGGAGCTGATCCACGCCTATTCGCTGGTGCATGACGACATGCCCTGCATGGACAACGACGTGTTGCGCCGGGGCAAGCCCACGGTGCATGTGCAGTTTGGCGAGGCCCAGGCCCTGTTGGCCGGCGATGCCCTGCAGGCGCTGGCCTTTGAGCTGCTGCTGCCCGGTGAAGGCGTCTTGCCGGCCGCTGTCAGCGCGCGCCTGTGTCGGCTGCTCGCACAGGCGGCGGGCGCACAGGGCATGGCCGGTGGCCAGGCCATTGATCTGGCCAGCGTGGGCCTGGCACTGAACCAGGCCGCGCTGGAAGACATGCACCGCAAGAAGACCGGCGCGCTGCTGCAGGCCAGTGTGCTCATGGGGGCGGCCTGCGCCACCGCAGACACGCAGGCGGTGGAGGCGCTGGCCGACTACGGCGCCGCCCTCGGCCTGGCCTTTCAGGTGGTGGACGACATCCTGGACGTGGTGGCCGATTCGGCCACCCTGGGCAAAACCGCCGGCAAGGACGCCGCCAACGACAAACCCACTTTTGTGTCGCTGATGGGCCTGGATGCCGCCCGCGCCTATGCCCAGTCGCTGATCGAACGTGCCCACGCCGCGCTGCAACGCAGTGGGCTGGACGACACCCGTGCCCTGGCCGCCCTGGCGCGGCAGGTGGTGCAGCGTTCCTTCTGAGCAACTCCCAACGGATTCCGAAAGCACCCCCGCGATGAGCGCCTTGTTGCCCACCATCCAATCGCCCGCCGATCTGCGCCACCTGCAGCGCGCCCAGTTGCGGCCGCTGGCCGACGAGCTGCGGCAGTTTGTGCTGGAGAGTGTGTCCAAGACCGGTGGCCACCTCAGTTCCAACCTGGGTACGGTGGAACTGACCGTGGCGCTGCACTATGTGTTCAACACGCCGCAGGACCGCATCGTTTGGGACGTGGGCCACCAGACCTACCCACACAAAATCCTGACCGGACGGCGCGAGCGCATGCACACGCTGCGCCAGCTCGGCGGCATCAGCGGCTTTCCGCTGCGCAGCGAGAGCGACTACGACACCTTCGGCACGGCGCATTCGTCCACCAGCATCTCGGCGGCGCTGGGCATGGCGGTGGCCGCACGGCAAAAGGGCGAAGACCGCCACGCCATTGCTGTGATCGGTGACGGTGCCATGACCGCCGGCATGGCCTTCGAGGCGCTCAACAACGCGGGTGTGGAGCACTGCCGCCTGCTGGTCATCCTCAACGACAACGACATGTCCATCAGCCCGCCGGTGGGCGCGCTCAACCGCTACCTGGCCCAGCTCATGAGCGGCCAGTTCTACGCCGCGGCCAAGAACGTGGGCAAAAGTGTGCTCAAGCCGGTGCCGCCGCTGTTCGAGCTGGCCAAACGCCTGGAGCAGCAGGCCAAGGGCATGGTGGTGCCGGCCACGCTGTTCGAAAAGTTCGGCTTCAACTACATCGGTCCCATCGATGGCCACGACCTGGACTCGCTCATCCCCACGCTCGAAAACATCAAGCAGCTTGACGGCCCGCAGTTCCTGCACGTGGTCACCAAAAAGGGCCAGGGCTACAAGCTGGCCGAGGCCGACCCGGTGGCCTACCACGGCCCCGGCAAGTTCGACCCCGCCGTGGGCCTGACGCCACCCGCCACGCCACCCAAAA
>CAYUAH010000436.1:0-1250 GCA_964442375.1 uncultured Hydrogenophaga sp.
TGGTCCGTCAACGTGGAACTGGCGTCTTATGTGGCCCAGGCCGAGGCCGTGACCGACGAAGACATCGTCGAGCGTGTGGTGGCCGCTGCCCACGAGGCCTTCAACGCCAAGGTGCAGCTGGTGGGGGCCGAGAGCTTCACCCAGTTCGAGCGCATGGTGCTGCTGCAGAACATCGACTCGCACTGGCGCGAACACCTGAGCGCGCTGGACTACCTGCGTCAGGGCATACATCTGCGCGGCTATGCGCAAAAGCAGCCCAAGCAGGAGTACAAGCGCGAGGCCTTCGTCCTGTTCGGCCAGCTGCTCGACACGGTGAAGAACGACGTGACCCGCACGCTGATGAACGTGCGCATCCAGTCCGACGAGCAGATGGCGCAGGCCGCGCAGGCCCTGGAAGCCAGCGCCGAACGCGTGAGCAACGTGACCTACACAGCGCCCACCGAAACGGGTGAGGCCGAAACCGTGGTGGATGCCACCACCGCCATGCCCAACCTGCCCCGCGTGGGCCGCAACGACCCCTGCCCCTGCGGCAGCGGCAAGAAATTCAAGCTGTGCCACGGCAAGCTGAGCTGAGGAGTATTCAATGGCTGTGAACTGGACTGCGCCCGAGGCGGCGAGCATCCTGCCCGTGCCGGGCGTGCGCATTGGCGTGACCGAAGCGGGCGTGCGCAAGGCCAACCGCAAGGACCTGACGGTGTTCCTGCTGGACGAGGGCGCGGCCGTGGCCGGTGTCTTCACCCAGAACCGCTATTGCGCCGCTCCGGTGCAAATTTGCCGCGAGCACCTGGCGGCGGACACCGGCGTCCGCGCCATGGTCATCAACACCGGCAACGCCAACGCCGGCACCGGCGAGCCGGGCCTGGTGAACGCGCGCGCCACCTGCATCGGCCTGGCCAAGGCCCTGGGTATCGCGCCCTCGCAGGTGCTGCCGTTCTCGACCGGCGTCATCATGGAGCCCTTGCCCGTGGACCGCGTGCTGGCCGGCCTGCCCGCCGCCATTGCCGACGCGCAAGCGGCGCACTGGCTCAAGGCCGCCGAAGGCATCATGACCACCGACACCGTGGCCAAGGCCGCGAGCCGCCAGGTGGTGATTGGGGGGCAGACCGTGACCGTCACCGGCATCGCCAAGGGCGCCGGCATGATCCGCCCCAACATGGCCACCATGCTGGGCTACTCTGGGTGTGCGTGGGTCACCGTGCCCTCGATGTCGACAGGGCCGGCGACTGGGCTTCTCCACCCGGCGGCGACCG
>CAYUAH010000436.1:1260-2420 GCA_964442375.1 uncultured Hydrogenophaga sp.
TTCAACCGCGTGACGGTGGACGGCGACACCTCCACCAACGACAGCTTTGTGCTGGTGGCCACGCGCCAGGCCGCGCACGCCGAAATCACCGCCTGGGACGGTGCCGACGCCCAGGCACTCAAGGCCGCGCTGCTGGACGTGGCCCGCACTCTGGCCCACGCCATCGTGCGCGACGGCGAGGGTGCGACCAAGTTCATCGCCGTGCGCGTCGAGGGTGGCGCCTCCACCGAGGAATGCCTCAAGGTGGCCTACGCGGTGGCGCATTCGCCCCTGGTCAAGACCGCCTTCTTCGCCAGCGACCCCAACCTGGGCCGCATCCTGGCGGCCGTGGGCTACGCCGGCATCACCGACCTGGACCAGGGCAAGATCGAACTGCACCTGGACGACGTGCACGTGGTCACGCAGGGCGGGCGCAACCCGGGCTACCGCGAGGAAGACGGTGCGCGCGTGATGAAACAAAGCGAAATCACCATCCGCATCGGCCTGGGCCGTGGTGAGGTGACCGACACCGTGTGGACCTGCGACTTCAGCCACGACTACGTGACCATCAACGCCGACTACCGGAGTTGAGCGCAGCATGAACGAACACTTCGAGCGCCTGCTGCAGCGGGCCGAGCAACTGATCAGCCGCATCGAAAGTGTGCTGCCCCAGCCTCTGGGCGAGCCTGACTGGTCGGCCTCCATCGCCTACCGCTACCGCAAGCGCAGCAGCGGCCACGGCGGTCTGGAGCCGGTGCGCCACGTGGCCGACATGCGCCTGGCCGCGCTCAAGGAAATCGATCAGCAGAAGGAAAAGATCCAGCGCAACACCGAGCAGTTCGTCAAGGGCCTGCCGGCCAACAACGTGCTGCTGACCGGCGCGCGCGGCACCGGCAAAAGCTCCTTGATCAAGGCCTGCCTGAACGAGTACGCGCCCAAAGGGCTGCGTCTGATCGAGGTGGACAAGGCCGACCTCACCGACCTGCCCGACATCGTGGACGTGGTGGCCAGCCGGCCCGAGAAGTTCATCGTCTTCTGCGATGACCTGAGCTTCGAGGACGGCGAACCGGGCTACAAGGCGCTCAAGTCCATCCTGGATGGCTCGGTATCGGCGGCCTCGCCCAATGTGCTGATCTACGCGACCAGCAACCGGCGCCACCTGCTGCCCGAGTACATGAAGG
>CAYUAH010000437.1:0-2418 GCA_964442375.1 uncultured Hydrogenophaga sp.
CCGAGCGGCTGGCGGGCGTCATGAGTTCTTTCCGCCCCGGCGGTGCGCACCCTGGAAGCCACCTCAGTTACTCGCCCTGGTGCATTCCCACCACCTTGGGCGGGGTGAAATGTGTGGTGGTGCACCGCGATCTGCGCGATGCTGAGCCCATGGCCTGGGACTTCTGCATGAACTTTGCCCGCGACAACGAGTTGCAGGTGGTGGAGGCATGCCTGATGCCGGACGAACGTCCGCGTTGACGGCCGCTGGAGCCGTCTGGTTGGGCCAGCCATGAACCTCAGGTCCTTCAACCCCACGCTCCAGGGCGGCCTGCTGGCCTTGCTGGCGGCCGCGCTGTTTGGTTTGAGCACGCCCCTGGTTCAGCACTGGGGTCGTGACCTGGGTCCTTTCACGACGGCTGCGCTGCTGTACGCGGGCGCCGCCGTCGTGGCGGTTTTCATGCGCAAGCCCAGGGAGCGTGAGGCCCGCATTCAGGCGTCCGATGCCGGTCGCCTGCTGCTGATGGCCTTGTTTGGGGCCGCCATTGGCCCGGTCGCGCTGGCGTGGGGACTGCAGCACACCAGCGGGACCGCAGCCTCGCTGATGCTCACGCTGGAGGCGGTGTTCACGGCAGGGCTGGCCCGGCTGTTGTATGGCGAAACGGTGGACAGGCGGGTGGTGCTGGCCATGCTCCTGCTGATGACGGGTGGCGTGCTGCTGGCGTTTGAGCAGGGGCTGACCGGAGCCGTTCAGCTGCTGGGCCTTTTCGCCGTGATGGTGGCCACGCTCGCCTGGGGCATAGACAACACCTTGTCTCGAGGCGTTGCGGACCGCGATCCTGGGCAGGTGGTGTTTGTGAAAGCCGTATTGGGGCTGCTCGCGACAGGCCTGCTGGCTTGGCAACTCGGCGAAAACCCGCCTGGCGCCGGCCCGTCAGCGGCACTTCTGGCCATAGGTGCCAGCGGTTATGGCCTGAGCCTTCGCTTTTACCTGCTGGCCCAGCGCCACTTCGGTGCTGCGCGCACGGGATCGGTGTTTGCCTTCGCGCCCTTCATCGGGGCCGTGGGCGCCATGGGGTTGGGCGAACGCGTGGGTTCGGGCTTGCTCCTGGTGGGTGGTGCGTCCATGCTTGCCGGCGTGGTCCTTCATCTCGTGGAATCCCATTCGCACGAGCACGTCCACGAAGCGCTCGACCACGAGCACGCCCATGCCCATGACGACGGACACCACAACCACGCGCACGAGGTGATGCCGACGGGGCCTCACAGCCACCGGCATCAACACGAACCCCTGTCGCATGCCCATGCCCATGGGCCGGACCTGCACCATTTGCACGTCCACCGTTAGGGCAACAAAAAACCGCCCGAAGGCGGTTTTTGCTTTTTTTGCTGGCAGCGCACCCGATTCAAACGGCGGGCAGGCGCCGAAGCGTCTGGCCCGGGCGGTTGACCTGTGGCAGGTCAGGCGGCGGTGGCCAGGGCCTTGACCTTGGCCGACAGGCGGCTCTTGTCGCGAGCGGCCTTGTTCTTGTGGAAAATGCCCTTGTCGGCGATGGTGTCGACAACGGCTTGCATTTTGGCGAACAGCTCCGATGCCTTGGTCTTGTCGCCGGCCACAACGGCCTTCTCGACGTTCTTGACAGCGGTGCGGTACTTGGAGCGCAGCGAGGTGTTCGCAGCGTTCAGTTTGACGTCCTGGCGGGCGCGTTTGCGGCCGGATGCCAGGCGGGGGTTCTTCTTTTTGGGTTTGGCGGTTGCCATGGTGATGTTCCTTAAGGGTTTGTGGATGTTGCCAGCAAAGCCCTACATTATAGCCCTGGACCAAAAAGTGGCCAAACAACCGAGAGGGAGCAGAACATGAAGTGGGAAAACAACCGCCAGTCCGACCAGATCGAAGACCGCCGCGACAGCCCGGGTGGCGGTCTGCCCGGCGGGCGCCGACTGGGTGGCCGGGGCGTGGGCCTGGGCACCATCGTGATCGCGCTGGTGGCCGGCTGGGCGCTGGGCATCAACCCGCTGACGGTGCTGGGCGTGCTCAGCGGTGGCGACATGGCGCCCACCGCGCAAGTGGAAAGTGCGCCCACACCGGCAGGCGCGCCCACCGACGACATGGGCCGTTTTGTGGCTTCGGTGCTGGGCGGCACCGAGGATGTGTGGGGCCAGATCTTCCAGGCCGGTGGTGCCCAGTACGCCAAGCCGCGCCTGGTGCTGTTCCGCCAGGCCACGCCCACGGCCTGTGGCACCGGCCAGGCCGCCATGGGCCCGTTCTACTGCCCGGGTGATCAGAAGGTCTACATCGACCTGAGTTTCTACGAAACCATGAAGCGCCAGCTGGGCGCGCCCGGCGACTTTGCCCAGGCCTATGTGATTGCCCACGAAGTGGGTCACCACGTGCAGAACCTCATGGGCATCACCGGCAAGATGGACCAGATGCGCGGGC
>CAYUAH010000438.1:0-2375 GCA_964442375.1 uncultured Hydrogenophaga sp.
GGGCCCCACCAACTACTTTGCGCCGCCCCGTGAGATTGAGGGCTAGCTGACCAGCGTTATGATTCGCATGGAAGACGACGGCGCGCTCAAGCGCAATATGTTCCACCACTTCATGGACGTCGCGCGCAAGGTCGGCCCGGCGCTGATGGACGGCAAGCCGGTGTCCACCACCGACCGCCTGCTCTATGCCCTGGGCAACGTGCTGGTGTATGGCCCCTTGCGCAACACGCTGGGCTTCTCGCGTGTGCGGGTGGCCTACACGGCGGGTGAGGCCATCGGCCCCGACCTGTTCACCTTCTACCGCTCCATCGGCATCAACATCAAGCAGCTCTACGGCTCCACCGAAACCGCCGTGTTCGTCTGCCTGCAGCCCGACCACGAGGCCCGCGCCGACACCGTGGGCGTGCCCTGCGACGGCGTGGAAATCAAACTCTCCGAGAGCGGCGAAATCCTGGTCAAGTCGCCCGGCCTGCTCAAGGGCTACTACAAGAACGAGGCCGCCACGGCCGAGGTGCTGACCGCCGACGGCTGGTACCACACCAGCGACGCCGGCTTCATCGACGCCGACGGGCACCTCAAGATCATCGACCGCGTGAAAGACGTCGGCCGCATCATGGGCGGCCCCAACGACGGCGCCATGTTCGCGCCCAAGTACGTGGAGAACAAGCTCAAGTTCTTCTCACACATCAAGGAAGTGGTGGCCTTTGGCGACAAGCGCGAACGCGTCTGCGTGATGATCAACATCGACTTCGACGCCGTGGGCAACTGGGCCGAGCGCCGCAACCTGCCCTACGCCGGCTACACCGACCTGGCACAGAAACCCGAGGTCTACGAACTGATCCGCGAATGCGTGGAGAAGGTCAACGCCGACCTCAGCCGCGACGAGCTGCTGGCCGGCAGCCAGATCAGCCGCTTCCTGGTGCTGCACAAGGAACTGGACGCCGATGACGGCGAACTGACCCGCACCAACAAGGTCCGCCGTGGCTTCATCGGCGACAAGTACGGCGTGCTGGTCGATGCCCTCTACGGCGACAAGACCGAACAGTTCATAGAGACCGCCGTCAAGTTCGAGGACGGCCGCAGCGGCAAGGTCAGCGCGACGCTGAAGATCGCCGATGCCAAGACATTCGCCCCCGTGAAGGCCGCAGCATGAGCAAAAAAATCGGCGACGTCATCCTCGACGTCAGCAACATCTCCCTGAGTTTTGGCGGCGTCAAGGCGCTGACCAACATCAGCTTCAACGTGCGCGAGCACGAGATCCGCGCCATCATCGGCCCCAACGGCGCCGGCAAAAGTTCGATGCTCAACTGCATCAACGGCGTCTACCAGCCGCAGCAGGGTGCCATCACCTTCCGCGGCCAGACCTTCAAGCACATGAACAGCCGCCAGGTGGCGGAGATGGGCATCGCGCGCACCTTCCAGAACCTGGCGCTGTTCAAGGGCATGAGCGTGATCGACAACATCATGACCGGGCGCAACCTGCGCATCAAAAGCGGGCTGTTCAGCCAGGCCTTTCGCAACCCCTTCGGCATCGGCGGCGCTGAAAAAGAAGAGGTCAAACACCGCGAGTTCGTCGAGCACATCATCGACTTCCTCGAAATCCAGGCCTACCGCAAAACGCCTGTGGGCCAGCTGCCCTACGGCCTGCAAAAACGCGTGGACCTGGGCCGCGCCCTGGCCATGGAGCCCCAGGTGCTGCTGCTGGACGAACCCATGGCCGGCATGAACGTGGAAGAGAAGCAGGACATGAGCCGCTTCGTGCTCGACGTCAACGACGAGTTTGGCACCACGGTCGTGCTGATCGAGCACGACATGGGCGTGGTGATGGACATCAGCGACCGTGTGGTGGTGCTGGACTACGGCAAGAAGATCGGCGACGGCACCCCCGACGAGGTGCGCAACAACGAGGACGTCATCAGCGCCTACCTCGGCACTTCACACTGAAAGAACGGCCATGGCATTTTTTCTTGAAACCCTTTTTGGCGGCCTGATGGCCGGCATGCTGTATTCGCTGGTGGCGCTGGGCTTTGTGCTCATCTTCAAGGCCTCGGGCGTGTTCAACTTCGCGCAGGGCGCCATGGTGCTGTTCGCGGCGCTGGCCATGGCCCGCTTCTCGGAATGGATTCCGAAATGGCTGGGCATCGAAAGCCTGGTGCTGGCCAACGTTCTGGCCTTCCTCGTGGCGGGCGCTTGCATGTTCGCTGTGGCCTGGCTGGTCGAACGGCTGGTGCTGCGCCACCTGGTGAACCAGGAAGCGGCCACCTTGCTGATGGCCACGCTGGGCATCACCTACTTTCTGGATGGCGCTGGCCAGACCATCTTCGGCAGCGACATCTACCGCATCAACATCGGCATGCCCAAGGACCCGATCTTCG
>CAYUAH010000439.1:0-2348 GCA_964442375.1 uncultured Hydrogenophaga sp.
GCCCGATGTCGCGGCTGTAGAAGTAGCTCGCCAGCCCGAACTCGGTGTTGTTGGCGGCGTCGATGGCTTCCTGCTCGGTCTTGAACTTGAACACCGGCGCAAAGGGGCCGAAGGTTTCTTCGCGGGCACACAGCATGTCGGCCGTGGCATCGGCCACCACCGTCGGCTCGAAGAACTGGCCGTCCAGGCGTTTGCCACCGGCCACCACGCGCGCACCTTTGGCCACGGCATCGTCCACGTGGCGCTGCACCTTCACCAGCGCCGCTTCCTCGATCAGCGGGCCCTGGTTCACGCCGTCCTCAAAGCCGTTGCCCACCTTGGCGGTTTTCACCTTGGCGGCGAACTTTTCCACAAACTCGTCGTACACACCCTCCTGCACGTAGAGGCGGTTGGAGCACACGCAGGTCTGGCCGGCGTTGCGGTACTTGCTGGCAAAGGCGCCTTCCACCGCGCTGTCGATGTCGGCGTCGTTGAACACGATGAAAGGCGCGTTGCCGCCGAGTTCAAGCGACATCTTCTTGACCGTGGGCGCGCACTGCGCCATCAGGATGCGGCCCACTTCGGTGGAGCCGGTGAAGCTCAGGTGGCGCACGGTGTCGCTGGCGCAGATGACCTTGCCCACGGCGATGGAGTTGTCGCTGTCGGCGGTGATGAGGTTGAGCACACCGGCCGGGATGCCGGCGCGCAGGGCCAGTTCGCCGGCGGCCAGGGCGGTCAGCGGCGTGAGTTCGGCCGGTTTGATGACCACCGGGCAGCCGGCGGCCAGGGCCGGGGCCACCTTGCGGGTGATCATGGCCAATGGGAAGTTCCAGGGCGTGATGGCCGCGCACACGCCGATGGGCTGCTTGAGCACCATCAGGCGGCGGTTGTTGTCGAACTGGGGCAGGGTTTCGCCGTTGACGCGTTTGGCCTCCTCGGCAAACCACTCGACGAAGGAGGCACCGTAGGCCACTTCGCCTTTGGCTTCGGGGAAGGGCTTGCCTTGCTCGGCGGTCATGATGCGGCCCAGGTCGTCCTGGTGGGCCATCAGCAGGTCGTACCACTTGCGCAGGATGCTGCTGCGCTCCTTGGCGGTCTTGTTCTTCCAGCCGGTCCAGGCGGCGTCGGCGGCGGCGATGGCCGCCTGTGCTTCGGCGGGACCGAGGTTGGCGACGTCGGCAAGCTTCAAACCGGTGGCGGGGTCGAGCACGTCGAAGCGGCTGGCGCCGGCCACCCACTGGCCGTTGATCAGCGCGTCGGTCTTGAGCAGGCTGGGGTCCTTGAGTTGGGCCAGAGGGGAGGTCTTCATGTCCATGCTTGTCGTCCTGTGGTGTGAGGGCGGCTTGTACTGCGCCGCCATGGAAAAGCGGGAGCTTACCGCGTGACGGCCCGCCGCGTCAGGCCACGCCGCCGCGCGGCAAAGGGTCCACTCGGGCGGCCGGTTTCAGTAGCCGGTGACGGTGGGCACCGGCGCTGCGCCGGCAAACCGCTGGCGCAATTGCCGCGCCGCGTTGGCCAGCATCACGGTGTCCAGGCCCACGGCCACAAAACGCGCGCCCGCGTCCAGCCAGTGCTGCGCCTGCGCCTCGTCGGTGCTGAGAATGCCGGGCGCCTTGCCGGCTTTCAGTATGCGCTGGATGGCGTCCGCGATGGCCGCCTGCACCGCCGGGTGGTTGGGGTTGCCGGGGTGGCCCATGGAGGCGGAGAGGTCGGCCGGACCGATGAACACGCCGTCCACGCCGGGGGTGGCGGCAATCGCGTCGAGGTGGTCCATGGCCAGCACGGTTTCGGCCTGCACCAGCAGGCAGGCCTGGGCGTTGGCCTCGTGCACGTAGCGTGGGTACAGGCCCCAGCGCGAGCCGCGTGCGCCGGCCATGCCGCGTATGCCTTTGAGGCCGTCCGGGTCGTCGGGCTGCGGGTAGTGCATGGCGCGCGCCATCAGGTCGGCCTGTTCGGGCGTGTCCACCATGGGCACCAGCACGGTCTGGGCGCCGATGTCGAGCACCCGCTTGATCAGCGCCACGTCGCCCACCGGTACGCGCACGATGGGGTGCGACGCGTAGGCCTGCACCGCCTGCAGCTGCGCCAGCAGGCTGCGGATGTCGTTGGGGCCGTGCTCGGCGTCGAGCAGCAGCCAGTCGAAGCCGGCGGTGGCCAGCAGTTCGGCCACGTAGGCGTCGGCCAGGCCGACCCAGAGGCCGATCTGGGCACGGCGTGCGCGCATGGCCTGTTTGAAGGGGTTGATCGGTGTGTGCATGAGGGGTCTCCGTCGGTCAAGCGTCAGCTTCGGGTTATACCCAAAGCCGCGCGGGGCGGCCCTGGCCAAGCCGATAAAATGGCGGGTTGCTTACCCTGGCCCTCACACCATG
>CAYUAH010000440.1:0-2338 GCA_964442375.1 uncultured Hydrogenophaga sp.
GGCATCGGCAACCTGCCCACCGGCGACAAGGACCCCTTCGCCCTGCGCCGCCACGCGCTGGGTGTGGTGCGCATGCTGGTCGAGAAGAACCTGCCGCTGCAGCTCGATGCCTTGCTGCGGGATGCCGCACCGGCCTTTGGCGACAAGATCACCGATGCCTCCGCCGCCCTGGGCGACTTCATCTACGACCGCCTGGCCGGTGGCCTGCGCGAGCAGGGCGCCAGTGCGCAGGAGGTCGATGCCGTGCTGGCCCTGCGCCCGCAGCGTCTGGCCGACGTGGCCCAGCGCCTGGCGGCCGTGAAGGCCTTTGCCGCGCTGCCCGAGGCACCTGCCCTGGCAGCGGCCAACAAGCGCGTGGGCAACATCCTCAAGAAGGCCGAGGGCGACGTGACCGCGCAGGTCAACGAGGCGCTGCTGGTCGAGCCCGCCGAGAAGGCCCTCAACGACGGCCTCAAGACCGTGGTGCCCCAGGCCAACGCCGCGTTCGACGCCGGTGACCTGACCGCCAGCCTGCAGGCCCTGGCCGCACTCAAGGCCCCGGTCGATGCCTTCTTCGACGGCGTCATGGTCAATGCCGAGGACGCCGCGCTCAAGGCCAACCGCCTGGGCCTGCTGGCCACCCTGCACGCGGCCATGAACCGCGTCGCCGATCTGTCGCGCCTCGCTTCCTGAACCGGAGACTCCCATGGGCGGCACCGTCAAACTCATCGTCCTGGACCGCGACGGTTCGCTCGGCCAGATCAGCGAAGACTTCGTGCGCTCGCCCGACGATTGGCTGCCGCAGCCCGGTGCGCTCGAAGCCGTCGCCCGGCTCAATCAGGGTGGCTGGCGGGTGGTGGTGGCGTCCAACCAGTCGGGCCTGGGGCGCGGCCTGTTTGACATGGCCACGCTCAACGCCGTGCATGCCCGCATGCACAAGCTGCTGGCCGGCGCGGGTGCGCGGGTGGACGCGGTGTTTGTGTGCCCCCATGCGCCCGAAGACGGTTGCAACTGCCGCAAGCCCGAGCCCGGGCTGTTGATGCAGATCGGTCAGCGCTATGGCGTGGCCCTGCCCGAGATACGCGCGGTGGGCGATTCGCTCAACGACGTGCGCGCCGCCGTGGCCGCCGGCTGCCAACCCCACCTGCTGTTGTGTGGGCTGTTGAGTGCGCACACCGGCCCCGATGCGCTGCCCTTGCCGCCACTACCCGAAGGCACGGTGGTGCACGCCGACCTCGCGGCTTTTGCCGATTTTCTTCTGGCCACCGACAAGGTCTGACCCATGCCCTTTCTGCGTTCCGTGCTCCACATGCTGTGGATGGCCCTCACCGTCATTCCCTGGGGGCTGGCGGTGGTGGTGGCTGCTCCGTTTCTCAGCAGCACCCAGGTCTACTGGATGTGTGCCGGCTGGCTCAAGGTGGCCGTGCGCGGCGGCAACGTGATCCTGGGCATACGCAACCACGTCATCGGCTACGAGAACCTGCCCGTGGGCAGCACCGCGCCGGCCGTGTTGCTGCTCAAGCACCAATCCACCTGGGAAACCTTTTGCATGCCCACGCTGATGCCGCACCCGCTGGCCTACGTGTTCAAGAAGGAACTGCTCTACGTGCCGTTTTTTGGCTGGGCCATGGCCAAGATGGACATGATCCACATCGATCGCTCCAAACGCGCCCAGGCCTTCAACCGGGTGGTGGAGCAGGGCAAACGGCTGCTCGCGCAGGGCACCTGGGTCATCATGTTCCCCGAGGGCACGCGCATAGCCCGCGGGCAGAAGGGCCAGTACAAAAGCGGCGGCACGCGCCTGGCGATCGAGACCGGCGCGCCGGTCATTCCCATCGCCGTCACCTCGGCCAAATGCTGGCCGCGCAAGGCCTTCGTCAAGCGCCCGGGCGTGGTGGAGTTTTCCATTGGCAAACCCATTCCCAGCGAAGGGCGCAAACCCGACGAGCTGATGCGCGAAGTGGAAGACTGGATCGAGGCCGAGATGCGCCGCCTCGACCCTGAGGCTTACCGCTGACCGGACCCGCGCCGTGAAACGGGTCGAACAACTGAGCCTGGATTTGTTCGATGAGGCGCCGGCCGCCGTGGCGGCACCTGCCGCCCACTGGCAACACCCGCGCGCCAGCCGCCAGTTGCAACTCGGCGCCTGTCTGGTGGCCTACGAATTCAAGCGTGGCAAGCGCCGCACCATCGGCCTGAGCGTGGGGCCCGATGGCCTGAGCGTGAGCGCACCACGCTGGACGCCCCTGGCCGAGGTGGAGGCCTTGCTGCGCGACAAAGCCCGCTGGGTGCTGGACAAGTTGCAGGCCGTGCGCGAGCGCCAGGCCCAGGCCGAGCAGGCGCGCATCGAGTGGCGCGA
>CAYUAH010000441.1:0-2327 GCA_964442375.1 uncultured Hydrogenophaga sp.
CGCGACGTCTACATCCACGGCCTGGTGCGCGACGCGCATGGCCAGAAGATGAGCAAGTCCGAGGGCAACGTGCTCGACCCGGTGGACCTGATCGACGGCATCGCGCTGGAACCCCTGCTGGACAAGCGCACCACCGGCCTGCGCAAGCCCGAGACCGCGCCGGCCGTGCGCAAGAACACGCAAAAGGAATTCCCCGAGGGCATCCCGGCCTACGGCGCCGACGCGCTGCGCTTCACCTTCGCGGCCCTGGCCTCGCTGGGCCGCAGCATCAACTTCGACAGCAAGCGCTGCGAGGGTTACCGCAACTTCTGCAACAAGCTCTGGAACGCCACGCGCTTCACGCTGATGAACTGTGAGGGCTTCGACTGCGGCCTGCGCGAGCACACCAAGGCCGAGTGCGAAGTGGGCGGCCCAGCCCACGGCTACCTCAACTTCAGCCAGGCCGACCGCTGGATCGTCTCGCTGCTGCAAAAGGTGGAGGCCGAGGTGGCCCAGGGCTTTGCCGGCTACCGCCTGGACAACGTGGCCAACACGATTTACGACTTCGTCTGGAACGAGTTCTGCGACTGGTACCTCGAAATCGCCAAGGTGCAGATCCAGACCGGCGACGAGGCGCAGCAGCGCGCCACCCGCCGCACCCTGATCCGCACGCTGGAGGCCATCCTGCGCCTGGCCCACCCCATCACGCCCTTCATCACCGAAGAGCTGTGGCAGAAGGTGGCCCCCGTGGCTGGCCGTGCGGGTGCGTCGGTCAGCGTGGCCGCCTACCCGGTGAGCCAGCCCGAGCGCATCGACGAAGGCTCCATCGCCTTTGTGGCCAAGCTCAAGGGCCTGGTGGACGCCTGCCGCAACCTGCGCGGCGAGATGAGCGTGTCACCCGCGCAGCGCCTGCCGCTGTACGTGCTGGGCGACACCACGTTCATGGAAACCGCCGCGCCCGTGCTCAAGGCCCTGGCCAAGCTCAGCGAAGTGAAGGTGTTTGCCGACGAGGCCGCCTGGTCTGCCGCCGCACAGGCGGCCCCGGTGGCGGTGGTGGGCGATGCCCGCCTGTGCCTGTTTGTGGAAGTGGACGTGGCGGCCGAAAAGGCCCGCCTGGGCAAGGAAGCGACCCGCCTGGAAGGCGAGATCGCCAAGGCCAAAGGCAAGCTCTCCAACGAAGCCTTTGTGGCCAAGGCACCGCCGGCGGTGATCGAACAGGAGAACAAGCGCGTGGCAGAGTTCGGCGCCACGCTGGAGAAGGTGCGCGCGCAGTTGGCGCGCCTGGGCTGAGTCATCTGGCTGGAAGCGGCGTCGGCCGCTGCCAGCCTGCGCTGCATCAACGCCGCTTGAGCACCGACACGTAATCCGTACCCACGGTGTCCTGCGCCACCAGCTCATTGCCCGTCTGCTTGGCAAAGGCCTGGAAGTCACGCACAGAACCGGCGTCGGTGGCAATCACCTTGAGGGTCTGGCCGCTGCTCATGTCGGCCAGCGCCTTCTTGGCCTTGAGGATGGGCAGCGGGCAGTTGAGCCCGCGGGCGTCGAGTTCTTTGTCAGCGGTCATGGCGTTGGGGTTCCTGTTTCGGCGCCGATTTTACGCGGCCGTGCTATCCGGCGGCTGACGCGGGATTTCAACAAATTCGGGCTCCAGACCACGGCCACGCAACCAGTCGGCCAGCGCCAGGCCGGTGCCGGCGCGCCAGCACTTGATGTCCTCCGGCGCGAACATCTTGTACTCGGCCAGCTCGGGCGACAGCCTCACCTCACCGTGGCAACGCGCGTGGTAGGTAATGATGACCTGGTTCATGCGCAGGAACTCGTGCACACCCACCAGCGTCAGCTCGTCGGCCACCAGGTTGGTCTCCTCGGCGATCTCGCGTGCGATGCCTTGTTCAGGGCTTTCGCCTGCCTCCATGAAGCCGGTGATGAGGGCAAACATGCGGTGCGTCCAGGCCGCGTTGCGCGCCAGCAAGACCTTGCCGTCCACCTCCACAATGGCGGCCAGCACCGGCGTGGGATTGTTCCAGTGCGTCCAGTCGCAGGCCGGGCAGCGCAGGCGCGACTTCAGGCCGCCATCCTCCTGCTCCACGCGTTCGGCCAGCGCCGTGGCGCACTGCGGGCAGTAGCGGAAGTGGGCGCCGCTCATGCTGGAAACACCCCGGTGGACAGGTAGCGATCGCCCCGGTCGCACACCACGAAGGCGATGGTCGCGTTCTCCACCTGTTGGGCGATCTGCAGCGCCACCCAGCATGCACCCGCCGCCGAGATGCCGGCGAAGATGCCCTCCTCGCGCGCCAGGCGCCGGCACATGTCCTCGGCGTCGGTCTGGCTCACATAGACCAGCTCGT
>CAYUAH010000442.1:0-2316 GCA_964442375.1 uncultured Hydrogenophaga sp.
CGACAGCAGGCTCACGAAAGGCCGCGCGATGCGCGCCACCCAGGCCATGGGGCGTGAGACCCAGCGCGACACGGTTTCGGGGTACAGCTGGCCGATGCGCTTGGGCACCAGCTCGCCGAACACGATGGTGATGAAGGTGATGACCACCACCACCACGGTGGTGGCCGTGACCTCGGCCGCCGCCTCTGGCATGCCCCAGCCCGACAGGCTGGCCGCCAGGCCACCGCTGAACGCGGCTTCGCCGACGATGCCGTTGAGCATGCCGATGGAGGTGATGCCCACCTGCACCGATGACAGGAATTGGGTCGGGTTGTCGAGCAGCTTGAGCGCGGTCTGCGCGCCTTTGTCGCCGGCTTCGGCCATGGCCAGCAAGCGCGCCTTGCGGCTGGACGCCAGCGCCAATTCCGACATGGCGAAGGCGCCGTTGAGCACCGTGAGGAAAACGATCAGCAGGATGTCCATAATTTGTGCATGGCACTTTACATGATTGGGGATGTGCAAGGCTGCGACGACGCCCTGGGGCGGCTGTTGGCCCACATCGGCTTTTCACCCAGCCGTGACACGCTGTACCTGCTGGGCGATCTGGTCAACCGCGGCCCGCAGTCGCTGGCCGTGCTGCGGCGCGTGATGGCACTCGACGGTGCAGCAAGATGTGTGCTCGGCAACCACGACCTGCACCTGCTGGCGCTCACACAGGCTGTGCGCCAGCCGCACAAAAGCGACACCTTGCAGGCCGTGCTGGACGCACCCGACCGAAGCCAGCTGATCGACTGGCTGCGTGCGCAAGCACTGGCCTTGGAGGCCCACGGCTGGCTGGTGGTGCATGCGGGCGTATTGCCCCAGTGGACGGCAGACCAGACACTGGCCCTGGCCGGCGAAGTGCAGACGGTGCTGGCCGGCCCAGACTGGGCGGATTTTCTGCACCAGATGTACGGCAACCGGCCGGACCACTGGCGCGACGATCTGCGGGGTGCCGCGCGCCTGCGGGTGGTGGTGAACGCGCTCACGCGCCTGCGCTTTTGCAGCGTTGAGGGCGTGATGGACTTCGACACCAAGGACAGCGCCGATGCGGCGCCGCCGGGGTTTTTGCCCTGGTTCGACGTGCCCGGCCGACGCAGCGCCGGCACGCCGGTGGCGTTTGGTCATTGGTCCACGCTGGGGCTGTTGCAGCGCCCCGATGTGCTGGGGCTGGACACCGGCTGCGTGTGGGGCGGCTGCCTGAGCGCGGCGCGCCTGCTGGGGGCTCCTGGCCAAGTGGAGGTGCTGCAGGTGCGCTGCCAGCAGGCCCAGGTGCCAGGCCGCACCAAAGCTTGAGCCGGCGAGCACGGCGCGCGGTCAGGACTCGGTCTCGGGCGTCCGTTCGGTGGCCTTGAACAGCGCAGCCACTTTTTTCTTGGGCTTGATGTTGGGCGACAGGCTGCGTGCGGCGGGCTTGTCGGCCACTTCCCAGGCGGGCTTGGCCTCGGGTGCGACGCTCGCCTCGTAGGGCTTGTCAAAAAACGGATCGGCCGAGGGTCGGGGCGCGCGCGGCGTGCGCGCAGGGCGGCTGGTGCCCGCTTCGTCACGCGGGGTCGGCTGCTGCCACACCCGCTGGCCGTCGTTGTAACGACCGCTGGGCCGACGCTCCGGCTCCAGCTCCAGGGGCACGAACTCGGCCTTCTTGCCGATCAGTTTTTCGATGTCACCCAGGTTGCGCGCGTCGCGAGCGGTGACGAAGGACACCGCCAGACCCGATGCGCCGGCGCGGCCCGTGCGGCCAATGCGGTGCACGTAGTCTTCGGCATTGAAGGGGATGTCGAAGTTGAACACCGCGGGCACGTCCTTGATGTCCAGGCCGCGCGCGGCCACGTCGGTGCAGACCAGCAAGTCCACCGCGCCGGTCTTGAAGGCGTCGAGGGCCTTCAAGCGCTCGTCCTGGCTCTTGTCGCCGTGCAAGGCGGTGGTGTTGAGGCCATCACGCTCCAGCGAACGTGCCAACCGCGCACAACCAAGCTTGCTGTTGACGAACACAAAGGCCTGCTTGACGCCGCGCTCGCGCAGGATTTGCTGCATCACGCGGCGCTTGTCTTCGTCTTCCACGCGGTAGAAACACTGCTCCACCGTGGACGCGGTGGCGTTGGAGCGTGCAACCTCAATGGTCACCGGGTCCTGCAGGTAGCTGGACGCCAGGCGCTTGATTTCGGGCGAGAAGGTGGCCGAGAACAGCAGCGTGGTGCGGGTCTTGGGCAGGTAGCTCAGGATGCGCTGCAGGTCGGGCAGGAAGCCGATGTCGAGCATGCGGTCGGCCTCGTCGAGCACCACGTACTCGACCTGGTT
>CAYUAH010000443.1:0-2305 GCA_964442375.1 uncultured Hydrogenophaga sp.
ATCGCAGTCCTTGGCGATGCCGGCTGTCAGGGCATCCAGACTGTCGTATTTCAGCTCATCGTGCAGTTTGTGCAGCAGTTCCACGCGGATGATTTTACCGTAGGCCTCCCCACCGCTCAGGCGGGCGGCCAGCTCAGCCGGCCACTCCAGGCAATGGGTTTCCAGCAACACCCGCCCGCCGTTGACGTCGTCCGGGTCCAGCGAGGGCCGCACGCCGAGGTTGGCCACCCCAGGCAAAGGAGCCCCCACGCTCGGCACTGACGTGTCCTCGCTGCCCCCCGAGGGGGCGCTCGCCGCCTTGGGGCGGCCCGGCGGCGGCTCAGGCTCGGTCAGGCCAAACACGTGCACCGCAAAAATGCCGCTGGCCGCCGGCTTCCAGTGCGCAAAGCGCAGGTTGAGGGTGCGAAAGCCATCGCCCCGGCCCGGCGCGCTTTCGGCCAGCTGGCGGCCCAGCTTGCGCCCGTGCACCACGTGGCCACTGATGCTGTAGGGTCGGCCCAGCAAGGCGGCCACATCGTCCATGCGGCCAGCGCCCAGGGCCTCGCGCACGGCCGAGCTGGACACGCGCAGGCCGTGCACCTCGTAGCTTTGCATGCGCGCCACGTCAAAGCCACGGGCGGTGCCGGCAGCGTCCAGCATGGCGTAGTCGCCCTGGCGTTTGGCGCCAAAGCGGAAATCGTCGCCCACCAGCACGTAGCGCGCGCCCAAGGCGCCCACCAGCACGTCGTCGATGAAGGCCTCGGCCGGCAGACTGGCCAGGCGTTCGTTGAAGGGCAGCACCACACAGCGGTCCACGCCGCAGCGGCGCAATTCGGCCAGCTTGTCGCGCAAGGTGGCGATGCGCGCAGGCGCCAGCTCGGGCTTGTGGTGCACCCCGGCAAAGTAGTCGCGCGGATGCGGCTCGAACGTCATGACACAGCTGGGGACACCCCGGTGGCGGGCTTCGTTGTTGAGCAGGGCCAGCATGGCCTGGTGGCCACGGTGCACACCGTCGAAGTTGCCAATGGTGAGCGCGCAGCCACGCCGCGCCTCGTCTTTGAGCGCGTGTTGCAGGTTCCAGAGTCCGCGGATGATCTTCATGGGGGCGGGCACGGCCAGGGGAAATGGCCCGATGTGCCGGATTTGTCACACAGTCGCTGTATATTGACACACGAAGGAGCGGCGCCTGAACGCCGCAACGAGACGATTTTCCCGTAGCCAAGCGTTTGGAGGTGGGTTTTGAAGGTCTTGAAGTTGTCCGCGCAAGGGTTGCCGCAATCGTGGATCAGCCTGGAAGAAGCCGTCTTGCATTACGCGGCGGATGAGGTGCGCTGGGAAATGGGCGCCGAGGTGGCGGTGTTCCACGGCGGGCACAACGCCATCACCGGGCGCCAGTCCATCATCGCCGTCAACTCCATCATCGGCACCAAGGGCGTGCCCAACATCAACCCCTTCGACCTGCGGCCCTCGCTGACCAACAGCAAACTGTTCTCGCGCGACCGCAACCTCTGCGCCTACTGCGGCCACCCGTTCCACGAGGCCGAGCTCACGCGCGAACACATCGTGCCCATGGCGCAAAAGGGCCGCGACCACTGGATGAACGTGGTCACGGCCTGCAAATCGTGCAACCACCGCAAGGGCAACCGCACGCCCGAACAAGCCCACATGCCGCTGATGTACGCGCCCTACGTGCCCAGCCTGTGGGAAGACTTCATCCTGCGCAACCGGCGCATCCTGGCCGATCAGATGGAGTTTTTGATGGCGCACCTG
Source organism: uncultured Hydrogenophaga sp. (assembly GCA_964442375.1). GTDB lineage: Bacteria > Pseudomonadota > Gammaproteobacteria > Burkholderiales > Burkholderiaceae_C > Hydrogenophaga. The sequence continues at coordinate 1,750 of CAYUAH010000443.1, forward strand.
CCCAAGACATCGCGCCTGCACGCCTGAATTGAATCAATTGATAGCGGTGATTGTTAAAATCTTTCACTTGCTGGTGGAAACCCTGTCCACATTCGCCAGAGTTCTCATTCATGCTTATATTTTCCTCAACAAACGGAGACAAGCATGAGCGCAGAAAAATCCCCCGCCAAAAGCCGCCGCAACCTGCTCAAGGGTGTGGCAGCCGCCGCCGGTGCCATGACCGCCCCCATGGTGGCCACCGCCCAGACCGCCACCACCCTGCGTTTCCAGAGCACCTGGCCGGCCAAGGACATCTTTCACGAATACGCCAACGACTTCGCCAAAAAGGTGAACGACATGGCCAGCGGCAAGCTCAAGATCGAGGTGTTGCCGTCCGGTGCCGTGGTGCCCGCGTTCCAGCTGCTTGAAGCCGTGGCCAAAGGCACGCTGGACGGCGGCCACGGTGTGGTGGCTTACCACTACGGCAAAAATTCGGCGCTGGCGCTGTGGGGTTCGGGCCCCTCCTTCGGCATGGACCCCAACATGCTGCTGGCCTGGCACAACTACGGCGGCGGCA
>CAYUAH010000444.1:0-2285 GCA_964442375.1 uncultured Hydrogenophaga sp.
GCCGTGTTCGGTGCGCTGGAAGTCGAAGGTGAAGGCGTCGTACAGGCGGTTCGTGCCCAGCCAGATGTAGCGGTTGGGGCGGGTGACGATGTCGGGCTTGAAGGTGTTGGCGTAGCGGGTGCGGATCTGCGAGTTGATGCCGTCGCTGGCGATGATCAGGTCGGCGTCGGCGTAGGCCAGGTCGGTTTCGGCATTGGTTTCGAACACCAGCTTGACGCCCAGTTCCTCGCAGCGCGCCTGCAGGATGTTGAGCAGCTTCTTGCGGCCAATGCCCACAAAACCGTGGCCGCCCGAGCGGATGGTGCGGCCCTTGAACAGCAGCTCGATGTCGTCCCAGTGGTTGAAGGCCTGCTCGATCTCGGCGGCGGTCGCCGGATCCCACTGGCGCATGTTGTCCATGGTGGCGTCGGAGAACACCACGCCCCAGCCGAAGGTGTCGTAGGGCTTGTTGCGTTCGACCACCGTCACGTCGTGGGCCGGATCCAGCTGTTTCATCAGCAGGCCGAAATACAGGCCGGCCGGGCCGCCACCGATGCACACAATCTTCATCTCAGCTCCTTTGGGTTGATCCGTTGACCACGATTTCCATTATGGTCGAATAGTTTAGATTTAAAGTAATTGCTCGTGAGTTTAGGTGGCCGGACGGGCTTTGGCAAGCCCCCTCGTCGTGTGGAAGGCCCCGGGTTTACCCCCGATCAGTCCGCCAGGTCAAACGCCTGTGGCGCCTGGCCGTTCTGGCAGGTCTGGTGCATGCGGGCGTATGCCTGCTCGATGGCGCGCGCCAGCCGGGGCGTGTCGAACAGCGGCAGGTGCTCGCGCCGGCCCAGCAGGTGTGCGCGCATGCGCGCCAGGCGTTCGGGCTGCCGTGCCAGCGCCACGGCCAGATCCCGGTAGGCATCTGCGCTGTCGGTCACCAGCTCGGGCAGCTCGACGGCGTGCAGCAAGCTGGCCGCCACCCGGCTGGCAAAACTGTGGCCACGCCGGGTCAGCACGGGCAGGCCCATCCACAAGGCGTCGCTGGCGGTGGTGTGGGCGTTGTAGGGCAGGGTGTCCAGGAACAGGTCGGCCAGCGGGTAGCGGGCCAGGTGTTGCGCATGGGGCAGGGTGGTGGCGAACACCAGGCGACCGGGGTCCATGCCGCGCGCCTGCGCTTGGCGCCGCAGCCTGTCCTGGGCCGATGCGTGCCGCAGGTACAGCCACAACACGCTGCCCGGCACCTCGCGCAGGATGTCCATCCACAGGCCGAACACCTCGGGTGTGATCTTGTAGTTGTTGTTGAAGCAGCAGAACACCGTGGCGCCCTCGGGCAGGCCCTGGCTGGCGCGGGTGGGTGTGGCGTCGGCGCGGCGCTGCCGGTCGTTGGGCTGGTAGCAGTGCGGCAGCCGCACCACCTGTTCGGTGCACAGGGGCTTGAGGCCGTCGGGCAGCACCTGGTGGTCGGCCAGCAGGTAATCCATTTCGGGCATGCCCATGCTGCCCGGGTAGCCCAGGTAGTTGACCTGTACCGGGGCAGCGCGCAGGGCGAAGATGCCGGCGCGCTGGTCCTGGGTAAAGCCCTTGAGGTCGACGGCGATGTCGATTTCGAGTGAGCGCGCGAGCCGGGCCACCGACTCGTCGCTGTGGCCGCGCACGTCGATGAAGTGGTCGAAGCCCGCTTCCAGGCGGCGCCGTATCGGGTCGTCGCTCGCGGGCCCGAACGAGAAGGCCCACCACTCGAAATGCGCGCGGTCGTGCTGCTCGAACAGTTCGGCCATCAGCCAGGCGGTGGCGTGGTTGTGGAAGTCGGCCGAGAAGTAGCCGACCCGGATGCGCGGGTGCTTGGGCCAGGCAGGCAGCAGGCCCAGGCGCGGGTCGCTCGGGTGGCGGGCCTGGGCATAGGCCCGCGCCAGACGCAGGTGCCAGGCCGGATCGTCGGCCATGGCCAGTGCGCTGAAGGGCTGGACGGCACCGCGGCCCGGTTCGTCCAGCGAGCGGACCAGTTCAAGTGCGCCGTCCAGGTCCGGCCAGTCGCACAAGGCCATGCGCAGTTCCAGTTCGGGGCCGGCGTGGGCCCGTGGGTTGCCCACCATGGCCGCGGCGGCCCGGTAGCAGCGCAGCGCATCCTCGGGGCGGGTGGGTGCCAGGGTGCCGGCCTGGTTGACCATGGCCATGGGGTAGGCGGGCCGCAGCGCCAGCGCCTGCTGGTAGCAGCGCAGGGCGTCGGCCGTGCGGTCCATCGAGCGGTAGACGTTGCCCAGGTTGTTCCAGGCCACGGGGTTGTCGTGCCGCAGGCGCAGCGAGCGCTC
>CAYUAH010000445.1:0-2268 GCA_964442375.1 uncultured Hydrogenophaga sp.
GGTAGAGGCGCCCGGTGGGGTCGTGCAGCCCGGTCTGGCCCTGGTCGGTGAAATAGAGGTTGCCCTGGCGATCGAACAACAGATCGTTGATGCCCATGAAGCGCTGGGTGTTGCGCCGTTCCAGATAGGGCCGCACCGCTCCGCTGGCGATCTCGCAGACCATCAAGCCGTTTTTGTAGTCGGCGATCAACAGGTCCCGGTCGTTCAAGAACTTCATGCCGTTGGGCTCGCCGTCGTACTCGGCCACCAGCGTCCAGCTGCCTTGGGCGTCGATGCGAAAAATGCGGCCGAAGGGAATGTCGGTGACGTACAGCCGTCCCGCCGCGTCGAACACCGGGCCTTCCAGAAAGCTGTCGGTCGCCTGCCCAGGGCGGTTGGCGTCGCCCCACACCGAACGCACACCGGTGCGCCGCAAGTGATCGGGCAAACGCGTGAACACCTCGGCCTCACGCACCTCAGGGGGGTTGAGCAGCCACATGCCGGGCCTCACTGGCGGTCAAACGTCGTGTTGGCGGCGATCTTGCCCCAGTAGGCCGTGCGCTCGGCCAGGTTGCGGGCGAAGGTGGGCGCGTCCCAGGCCCCCGCCTCGGCGCCAATGCTCTCGGCATAGGCCTTCATGTCGGCGCTGGCCATGGCGGTGGCGATTTCCTTTTGCAGCCGCGCGCCCACTTCGGCGGGGGTGCCCTTGGGCGCCCACAGTCCGGTGAAGTTCACCACGCCATAGCCTTTGATGCCGGCTTCGGCAAAGGTGGGCACGTTCGACAACGCGGCCGGCCGCTTGTCGCCACTGACCGCCAGGAGGCGTGCCTTGCCGCCCTTGACCTGGCCGATGACGCCGGGCGTGGAGGCGATCTGGTAGTCGATGGTGCCGCCCAGCAGGGCCAGGGTGGCCTCACCGGCGCCCTTGAAGGGGATGTGCATGAAGTTCACGCCCGTGGCGATGCCCAGGGCTTCGCTGGCAAAGTGCGGCATGGTGCCCGCGCCACCCGTACCGTAGGTGATCTTGTTGGGCTCGGCCTTGGCCGCGCGCAGCAACTCATCCAGCGTCTTGTAGGGCGACTCGCTGCGCACCACCACCGCCATGGGCGCGAACATGAACGCCCCCATGGGCAACAAGTCCTTGTCGTGGTCGAAGGGCAGCTTCTTGAAGATGTGGGGCAGCAGCGCGAAGGTGGTGTCGTTGGCCACCAGCGTGTGGCCATCGGCGGCGGACTGCACCGCCAGGTTGATGCCTATCGTGCCGGTGGCGCCGGCCTTGTTCTCGACAAAAAAGGTCTGCCCCGTCTGCTCCTGCAGCTTGGTGGCCATGCGGCGGGTGACCACGTCCACCGCACCGCCGGGTGGGTAGGGGACGATGATGCGCACGGGTTTGGTGGGCCAGCTTTGTGCCCAGGTGGAGCTGGCTGCGATCAGGGCGAGCGCAAAAAGGATACGGATTTTCATGTATGTCTCCTGGTGAATGGAATCAGTCCAACTTGATGCGGGCCGCTTTGATGACCGTGGCCCATTTGGCGCTCTCGGCCAACACAAAGGCACCGAGGGCCTTGGCGCCCCCGGTGGCGGGAAGCGCGCCCATGGCCGCCAGGCGCTCGCGCACGGCGGGGGCCGCCAAGACCTCGCGCATTTCCGTTTCCATGCGGCCGACGATGTCGGCAGGCGTGCCCGCTGGCGCGAACACCGCGTTCCACTCGTAGGCGCTGAAGCCTGGCAGACCGGTCTCGGCCACGGTGGGCAGGTCCGGCATGGTGTCTATCCGTTTGTCGAACGCGGTGGCGATGGCCTTGAGGCGGCCCGACTTGACCAGCGGGGCCGACACGGTCACGGCGCTGAACATCATGTCGACCTGGCCGCCGGCCAGATCCGTGAGCGCGGGAGCGCCACCTTTGTAGGGCACATGCAGCACGTCCAAGCGGTGGCCTTGCTTGAACAGCTCGCCGCTCAAATGCGCAGCGCCGCCATTGCCGGCCGACGCGTACGACAACTTGCCGGGCTGCGCGCGCGCCAGCTGAACCAGATCGGCCACCGTGTTCACGGGCGAAGATGCGGGCACCACCAGCAGGGTCGGGATGCGCGCCACCATGGCGATGGGCGTGAAATCCCGGGCGTAGTCAAAAGCGAGTTTGGGAAACAGGCTCGGGTTGACGGCAAACGAGGTCGCGTCGTAGAGAAAGGTGTAGCCATCGGCAGGCGCCTGCGCCACGGCTTGTGCACCGATGGTGCCGCCGCCGCCCCCTTTGTTGTCGACCACGACCTGCTGCTTGAGGCGCA
>CAYUAH010000446.1:0-2265 GCA_964442375.1 uncultured Hydrogenophaga sp.
TCGGCGAGATCAAGGCCGACGGCCAGTTCAACGTGGTCTGGAAGACGCCGGGCCCCGTGGTGGCCGATCCGTGGAGCGACTACATCGCCGAGAACAAGGGCAAGAAAAACGTCGCCATGGCGAAGTGAGCGAGGGAGCATGATGCGCTGGCTGCGATCCTGTGTTGTCCTGTTGTGCCTCATCGGCGCAGCCAGTGCCCATGCCCTGACCCCGGCCGACGCCCTGGCGTTGGCCGCGGGTGACAGCGATGCCCGCATCGCGACCCTCAACCGCCTGGCCACCGAACCCGACGACCAGGCCCAGGCACTCATGAAGGCCATGGCCGATGGCGCCGTCAAGGTGCTGGGCGAGCAGGTGCTGATCGTTGCCGACGACGGCAGCACCACCAACGCCGTCACCGGCGCGGCCGTGGCCGCCAACGAAGAGGCGCAGGACGCCATCGTCAACAACCGCATGCGCGGCGCGATCGAGGCCGCGATGGCGGTGCGCCAGCTGTTTGGCGCCGACGTGGCGGCGCAGCGCGAGGCCGCCAGCCTGCTGCAACGCGCGGCCTTCGACGAGCCCGACGCGTCGCAAATACCCTTGATCGAAAAAGCCCTGGCCGGCCAGCTCGACACCCAGGCCCGCGACAGCCTGGACCTGGCGTTGGCCGCCCTGGAGCTGGCCGCAGACGACGAGGCCAAACGCCTGAGTGCCGCCCGTGCGCTGGGCGACAAAAGCCGGCCCACGCTGCGCCCGCTGCTCTTGCAGCGCCTGCAGGCCGAGTCCAGCCCGGCGGTCAAGGCCGCCCTGTCCTCCGCTTTGGCCGCCATCGACCGCCAGCTGGCCTGGGGCGGCGCGCTCTCGCAGGCTTTCACCGGCATCAGCCTGGGCTCCATCCTGCTGCTGGCCGCGCTCGGCCTGGCCATCACCTACGGCCTCATGGGCGTGATCAACATGGCCCACGGCGAGCTGATCATGATCGGCGCCTACGCCACCTGGGCGGTGCAGGTCTTCTTCCGCAACAGCCTGCCCGGCCTGTTCGACTGGTATTTGCTGGCCGCCATTCCCGTGGCCTTCCTGAGCTCGGCCCTGGTGGGCGCGGCCATGGAGCGCAGCGTGATCCGCTTTTTGTACGGCCGGCCGCTGGAAACCCTGCTGGCCACCTGGGGCATCAGCCTGGTGCTCATGCAGTTGGTGCGCAGCCTGTTCGGCGCGCAGAACGTGGGCGTGGAAAACCCCAGCTGGATGAGTGGCAGCGTGACCCTGCTGGGCAACCTCACGCTGCCCTGGAACCGCCTCATCATCATCGCCTTTGCCGCCGCCGTGCTGCTGGGCGTCACATTGCTGATCTCGCGCACCCGGCTGGGCCTGTTCGTGCGCGGCGTCACGCAAAACCGGCCCATCGCGTCCTGCATGGGCGTGAACACCGCACGCATCGACACCTACGCCTTCGCGCTGGGTTCGGGCATCGCCGGTCTGGCCGGTTGTGCGCTGAGCCAGATCGGCAACGTGGGCCCCGACCTGGGCCAGAACTACATCGTGGACTCCTTCATGGTGGTGGTGCTGGGCGGCGTGGGGCAACTGGCCGGCACGGTGTACGCCGCGCTGGGCCTGGGCCTGCTCAACAAACTGCTCGAAGGCTGGACCGGCGCTGTGCTGGCCAAGATCGCGGTGCTGGTCTTCATCATCGTTTTCATACAGAAACGGCCGCAGGGGATATTTGCCATGAAAGGCCGGAGCGCCGAAGCATGAACAGCACGACCACCACTTCCGCGGTTGCCGCCTTGCCCGAGCGCGGCCCCTTGCTTACCCGCCCCGGTTGGAGCGCCTTCATGGTGGCATTGCTGGTGGTGTGCGCCGTGGCGCCGCTGCTCAACCTGTTGGTGCCCGAAGACAGTGCCTTCCACCTCTCGGGCTACATGGTGGGCCTGCTGGGCAAGATCATGTGCTACGCCATCTGCGCGCTGGCCATGGACCTCATCTGGGGCTACACGGGCATTCTCAGCCTGGGCCACGGGCTGTTCTTTGCGCTGGGTGGCTACGTGATGGGCATGTACCTCATGCGCCAGATCGGCCGCGACGGCAACTACAAAAGCGATCTGCCCGACTTCATGGTCTTTCTGGACTGGAAGGAACTGCCCTGGCACTGGGCACTGAGCGACAGCTTCATCGCCACGCTGCTGCTCGCGGTGCTGGTGCCGGGCCTGGTGGCCTTTGTGTTCGGCTACTTCGCTTTCCGCTCGCGCATCAAGGGTGTGTACTTTTCCATCATCACCCAGGCCC
>CAYUAH010000447.1:0-2252 GCA_964442375.1 uncultured Hydrogenophaga sp.
GGGATGCAGCCGACGTTGGTGCAGGTGCCGCCGGGTGCCGGACCGCCCTTGTCGTTCTTCCACTCGTCGACGCAGGCCACGTTGAAGCCCAACTGGGCCGCACGGATGGCGGCGATGTAGCCGCCGGGGCCGCCGCCGATGACGACGACGTCAAATTGTTTGCTCATGAGTTGCTTTCCTGTGGCCACGCATGCCGCGACCGATATGCCTTACCGAGAAGGCCGCAGATCCGGCTCTGCCGGTCTGCTGGCCTTGCCCCCTTGAGGGGGTGACGCGCCCCTAGGCGCGGCGCGGGGGTGGGTCAAATATTAAACAGCAGGCGCGCAGGATCTTCCAGCGCTTCCTTCATCGCCACCAGGCCCAGCACGGCTTCGCGGCCGTCGATGATGCGGTGGTCGTAGGACATGGCGAAGTAGTTCATCGGGCGCACCACGACCTGGCCGTTCTCGACCACGGCGCGGTCCTTGGTGGCGTGCACGCCCAAGATGGCCGACTGCGGCGGGTTGATGATGGGCGTGGACAGCATGGAGCCGAAGGTGCCGCCGTTGGAAATGGAGAAGGTGCCGCCAGTCATCTCTTCGATGCCCAGCTTGCCGTCGCGGGCCTTCTGGCCGAATTCGGCGATCTTCTTTTCGATGTCGGCGAAGGACATCTGGTCGGCGTTGCGCAGGATGGGCACCACCAGGCCACGGGGCGAACCCACGGCGATGCCGATGTCGAAGTAGCCGTGGTAGACGATGTCGTTGCCATCGACCGAGGCGTTGAGCACCGGGAACTTCTTGAGCGCGTGCACGGCCGCCTTGACGAAGAAGCTCATGAAGCCCAGCTTGACGCCGTGTTCCTTCTCGAAACGCTCTTGCATGCGCTTGCGCATGTCCATGACCGGGGCCATGTTGATTTCGTTGAAGGTGGTCAGGATGGCGTTGGTGGACTGCGATTGCAGCAGGCGCTCGGCCACGCGGGCGCGCAGGCGGCTCATGGGCACGCGCTGCTCGGGGCGCTCGCCCAGGTGGGGCTGGGCCACGGGAGCGGCCACCTGCGGCAACACCTTGGTGGGCGCGCCGGTGGGGATGGCCACCGGTGCGGCGGCGGGCTTGGCGCCGCCGGCCACGGCGCCCAGCACGTCGCCCTTGGTCACGCGGCCGTCCTTGCCGGTGCCGGCCACGGAACCGGCGGCCAGGTTGTTGTCGGCCATCAGCTTGGCGGCGGCGGGCATGGCCACGCCGGCCATGGAAGCGCTGGCGGGTGCTGCGGCTGCGGCCACCGGGGCGGCGGCAGGTGCGGCAGCAGCGGCCGGGGCAGCGGCGGCGCCGGCCTTGCCTTCGGTATCGATCTGAGCGATGAGCTGGTCGGACACCACGGTGCCGCCATCGGCCACCACGTGGGCGGCCAGCACGCCAGCGGCCGGGGCCGGCACTTCCAGCACAACCTTGTCGGTCTCGATCTCGATCAGGATTTCGTCCATGGCCACGGCTTCACCGGGCTTCTTCTTCCACTGCAGCAGGGTGGCCTCGGCCACGGATTCGGAGAGCTGCGGAACTTTGACTTCTACGATTGCCATTTGAAACTTCCAGTTGAGCGTTGTGCGTTGAGCGTTGTGCGAAAACGAGCGCGCACCGCACGCTCAACGCCCAACGCTGAACCCCTTATTTCGTGAGAATGAAACCCTTGAGCTTGGCGAAGGCGGCTTCGATCAGGGCTTTCTGCTGGTCCTGGTGCAGGTGGGCGTAACCCACGGCCGGCGAGGCCGAGGCAGCACGGCCGGCATAACCCAGCTTCTGGCCGTCCAGCATGTTTTCGTGGATGTTGTGCTGGATGAAGAACCAGGCGCCCTGGTTCTGCGGTTCGTCCTGGCACCACACGATGTCGGTGGCGTTGGGGTAGCGCTTGATCTCGGCACCAAAGGCCTTGTGCGGGAAGGGGTAGAGCTGTTCGACGCGGATGATGGCCACGTCGTCGGAACCCTTCTCCTCGCGCTTCTTGACCAGGTCGTAGTAGACCTTGCCCGAGCAGGCGATCACGCGCTTGACCTTCTCGGCCTTTTTCACCACCTCGGCGTTCTGCTCGGGGATGACGGTCTGGAAACCGCCCTTGGTGAACTCGGACAGCGGCGAGGTCGCATCCTTGTTGCGCAGCAGGCTCTTGGGGGTCATGATGACCAGCGGCTTGCGCAGGTTGCGCACCTGTTGGCGGCGCAGCACGTGGAAGATCTGGCTGGCCGTGGTGGGCTGCACGATCTGCATGTTGGTGTC
>CAYUAH010000448.1:0-2251 GCA_964442375.1 uncultured Hydrogenophaga sp.
CGGGGAAGATGTTGGCGGCCACCAGGTCGCGGATGGCGTTGCCGTATTCGACGACCGCGTGCGCCATCTGCGCGTGTGCGCGTGCGTCGTCCAGCCCGGCGTCGAAGGCCTCTTGCAGGTAGAGGTTGAGCGGGATCATGCGCCGCTCGATGTAGCAGTGCTTGAGGATGACCTCCAGCTGGCCATCTCCGTCGCGGTCGGAGATTTCGAGCTGGCTGGGGGCGAACTTCTGCAGCTCTTCGATCAGTTCATCCTCGAAGCGATCACGCGGAAACGCGACCAGGGAAAACTCCAGCGTGTCGGCCATGCGGCCCACGCGGTCGTGCTGCTTGACCAGTTGGTACTTGGCGCGCACCTGTTCGCGGGTGGTGTCCTTCTGGTGCGGAAAGTGGTCTTTGATGACCTTGAACACGAAGGGAAAGCTGGGCAGGTCGAACACCAGCATGACCATGCCCTTGATGCCGGGCGCGATGCGCAGGCGGTCCGAGCTGTGGCGCATGTGGTGCAGGAAGTCGCGGTAGAACAGCGTCTTGCCCTGCTTGGCCAGGCCGAGCGCGTTGTAGAGCTCGGCGCGCGGCTTGCGCGGCATCAGGCCACGCAGGAACTGCACGTAAGCACTGGGCACGGCCATGTCCACCATGAAATAGGCGCGCGCGAAGCTGAACAGCAGCTGGAGGTCGTCATCGCCGAACAAGGCGGCATCGATGACCAGCCGGGCGCGCCGCTGGTGCACGATGGCCAGTGCAAACGGCACCTCCTGGAAGCCGTTGATGACCTTGCCGACCACGTAGGCGCCCTTGTTGCGGAAGAACAGGCTGGAGAGCACCTGCAGCTGGAAGTTGGAGCGCAGCTTGCCGTGGTCGAAATGGCCCAGCATGGCCTGGTGCACCCGCTGCACATCGCGCTCCAGATCGACAAAGGGCACGTGCAGGTCGAAGTCCTCGATCATGCGCTGCAGCTCGGCCGCCAGGGTGTCGCGCCGGGGGTAGTAGCTGCGGTAGGTGGGGCGGGCACTTGGCGCCTCGTCCTCGATGTGTTCGGTGCTGACCGCCGGCCGCACGAAGATGAAGTCGTTCTGGAAGTAGGTGCGGTGCAGGATCTTGGTGGTGACCGAGTTGAAGAAGGTCTCGGCAAGCTCGGGCTGCAGGTGGTTGACCAGCAGGCCGATGTAATGCAGCTTGACCTGCTGCCACACGTCCATGGGCTGCTGGCCGGCCTTGAATTCCTTTTCCAGGCGCATCACACATTCCTTCACGCGCAGGTCGTAGAACTCGATGCGCTCGCGCTGGCCGCGTTGCTGGGCGTGCCAGTCGGCGGTTTCGAAACGGTGCTTGGCGCGTGCCGACTCGGTACGGAACAGGCGGTAATGGCGGTTGAAGCCGTCCATCATGGCCCGGGCGATGCCGTAGGCGACGCTGGAGTCCAGCCGCTGGGGGAACATCGCCGGGATCGCCCTCAGGCGTCTTGCCTGGGGTAACGTTTGAGTGCGTTGCGGAAGGTGGTCATGACCTCCTCGGGGCGGCTCATGCTCACGCCCAGGTCTTTCACGAGGCCGTCCTTCAGGCCGTAGCACCAGCCGTGCACGGTGACGTTCTGGCCACGCGCCCAGGCGTCCTGCAACACATTGGTCCAGGCGACGTTGCCCACCTGCTCGATCACGTTCATCTCGCACAACACGTCTTCCTGCACCGCTTCGGGCAGGTGGTCCAGGCGCTTGCGGTGGCGCATTTTCACGTCATACACATGGCGCAGCCAGTTGTCGGCCAGGCCCACGCGTGCGCCCTTGAGCGTCGCCAGCACGCCACCGCAGCCGTAGTGGCCCACCACCAGGATATGTTCCACCTTGAGGAACTCGACCGCGAACTGGATGACCGACAGCGCGTTGAGGTCGGAATGCACCACCACGTTGGCAACGTTGCGGTGGACGAAGACCTCACCCGGCTCCAGGCCGGTGATCTGGTTGGCCGGCACGCGGCTGTCGGAGCAGCCTATCCACAGGTACTTGGGGTTCTGCTGCTGCGCCAGCTTCTGGAAATAGCCAGGCCGCTCCAGCTCGGTCTGCGCGGCCCAGCGGCGGTTGTTGTCGATGAGGGTTTGGATGGATGAGCTCATGCGGCGATGTTACCGAGACAGCCTGACATTCACATCGTTTCGGCAAACAACTCGCGGCCGATCAGCATGCGGCGGATTTCGCTCGTGCCGGCGCCGATCTCGTACAGCTTGGCGTCGCGCCACAGCCGGCCCAGCGGGT
>CAYUAH010000449.1:0-2250 GCA_964442375.1 uncultured Hydrogenophaga sp.
CCTTCCCAGACCGACCCCGAAAGCCCCTTTTGTTTGCATTGTTCGAAGAAGCCGGCAAATTCCTGACCGGCCGTGTGTTGTCCGAAGCCGAAAGCTCGCTGCAGGTCGAGCTGGACTCGGGCAAACGCGTCAAGGTCAAGGCCGCCAACACGCTGCTCAAGTTCGAGAAGCCGGCGCCGGCCGCGTTGCTGGCGTCCGCGCAGGCGCTGGTCGATGGCATGGAGGCCGACCTGGCCTGGGAATTCGCGCCCGAAGACGAATTCGGCTTTGCCGACCTGGCCGCCGTGTACTTCAGCGATCCGCCTTCGGTGGACCAGCAGGTCGCCGCGCTGCTCAAGCTGTCCGAGGTGCCACACTACTTCCGCCGCGCCGGCAAGGGCCGCTTCAAGAAGGCCTCGGCCGAGATCGTGCAGCAGGCGCTGGCCGCCATCGAGAAGAAGAAACTGGTGCAGGCCCAGATCGATGCCTGGGCGGCCGAATTGGCGGCAGGCCAGTGCCCCGCACCCGTGCGCGAGCAGCTCTACAAAATCCTGTTCAAACCCGACAAGAACGCGCCCGAGTACAAGGCCGTGGCCGAGGCCACGCGCCAGACCCACCTGGCGCCGCTGGCGCTGCTGGAAAAAGTGGGCGCCATCAGCAGCGCCTACCAGTTCCACTGGCAACGTTTCCTGTTCGAATTTTTCCCGCGCGGCACGGGTTTCCCCGCGCTGCAGGCGCCGCCGGTGGAAGGCGAACTGCCGCTCGCAGCGGTCCAGGCCTTCTCCATCGACGATTCGCACACCACCGAAATCGACGACGCGCTGTCGGTGGTGGGCCTCGGCAGCGGCACGGTCACGCTGGGCATCCACATCGCGGCGCCCGGCCTGGCCATTGCGCCCGGTGGCCCGCTGGACCAGGTCGCCCGTGCGCGCCTGTCCACCGTCTACATGCCGGGCCACAAAATCACCATGCTGCCCGACGCGGTGGTGCAGGCCTACACGCTGGACGAAGGACGCGACTGCCCGGCGGTGTCGCTCTACGTCACCATCGACGAGGCCACACTGGCCTTCACCGCCAGTGAAACCCGGCTGGAGCGCGTGCCCATCGCACACAACCTGCGCCACGACAAGCTGGACGACCTGATCACGCCCGAATGGCTGGCTGGTGAAACGAATACCGCCGCCGCCCCTGAGCTGACCGCCCTGCAACCCCAACTGGCGTTTTTGTGGCGCCTGGCCCAGCACCTCAAGGCACAGCGCGAGGTGGTGCGCGGCAAGCCCGAAACCTTCAACCGCCCCGACTACAGTTTCAAGCTGGCCGACAAGACCGGTGACGAACCCGTGGGCGACGAGACCGTGCTGATCGGCACCCGCAAACGCGGCGCCCCGCTGGACCTGATGGTGGCCGAGGCCATGATCGTGGCCAACAGCACCTGGGGCCAGTGGCTGGCCGACTGCGGCGTGCCCGGCATCTACCGCAGCCAGCACAGCCTGGCGCCCGGCGTGAAGGTGCGCATGGGCACCAAGGCCCAGCCGCACGCCGGCATAGGCGTGAAGTGCTACGCCTGGAGCACCTCGCCCCTGCGCCGCTACACCGACCTGGTGAACCAGTGGCAGATCATCGCCTGCGCCCGCCACGGCAAGACCGCCGCGCTGGCCGCGCCCTTCAAGCCCAAGGACGCCGACCTGTTCTCCATCATCAGCGCGTTCGACGGCGCCTACAGCGCCTACAACCAGTTCCAGGGCGGCATGGAACGCTACTGGACCCTGAAACACCTACAGCAGACCGGCACCACCGAGCTGACCGCCACCGTGATGAAGGACGGCCTGGTGCGCGCCGACACCCTGCCTCTGGTGTTGCAGGTGATGGGCGCCGATGGCCTGCCGCGCGGCGCCCACGTGCGCGTGCGCCTGGGCGCCATGGACCTGATTTCGCTGGACGTGGGCGGCACCGTCATCGAGCGCCTGGACCAGCCGGTGGAAGAGCTGGCCGAAGACGAGGGCGACGACGAGCTGGCGGCCCCCCTGGCGATTGCGGTGGACATGGACGCCGAAGCGCCCGCGCCCGCCGCCGACACGGATAATCCGGCCTCGTGAAAACCCCCGCCGCGTTCAGCCCCCTCCAGATCGCCCTGGGCGTGTCGGTGGCCGTGCACGCGGCGCTGTTGACGGTGCGCTTCGTCAACCCCGAGGCCTTCAACCGCGTGTTCCAGGACACACCGCTGGAGGTGGTGCTGGTCAACGCCCGCAGCGAGGACAAGCCGGACAAGGC
>CAYUAH010000450.1:0-2247 GCA_964442375.1 uncultured Hydrogenophaga sp.
ACCATCCAGGCGTGGATCACGTCGTTGGCGGTGGTGATGATGCGCACCTTCTTGCCCACGGGCACGACCAGCGGGTGATCGACCTTGAGCAGGTAGTCGTCGGGTTTGGCACCGCTGGGGTTGTTGGAGAGTTCGCGGTGCGACGGGTCCAGGGTGGACACCAGGCCAATGCCTTCGCCTTCACCCTTGAGGTAGTCGTAGCCCCACTTCCACTGCATGCCCGTGGCCTTGATGGTCAGGTCGCTGTTGGTGGTGTCCTTCTGGGCCACCAGCACCTTGGTGGCGGGCAGTGCCATGCCGATCACGATCAGCAGGGGCACGATGGTCCAGCCCAGCTCCACCCAGATCGGCTCGGGCAGTTCCTGCGCCTTGTGGCCGACCGACTTGCGGTGCTTGACGATGGAATAGAACATCACGCCGAACACGACCACGAAGATCACCGCGCAGATGATCATCATGAACCAGTGCAGCCAGTGCTGCTCTTCGGCGATCTTGGTGGCGGGCGGCGCGAAGTTGAGCTGGTTGACGGCCGGACCGCCAGGTAGGTCATTGACCGCGTAGGCGGCCGTACTGACCCAGGCACCGGCACTGGCCACCAAGGCGGCGGCGGTGGCTTTCAGGGCAAGCGCGCCCTGGCGCACCGATTCTGCTGCTTGTTTCATCGTGCTCACTTTTGATCTCGCCTCAAATATAACCATTGATTTATATCAACGTCGATTACACCAAATTTTTGCTACCCTGCCCACACCACGACGCGCATGCCGTCATGAAGCACACAAAGCCTGCCGAATCTCCAGCGCCAGCGCGGGCCTGAGTTCAGCCCTCAGGAAACGCCCCACCTTCACACTGCGGCTGCCCGCACACACCTCAATCAGCGCGCCCCGCTCCGACTGCGGGGCGATGCGCACCCGGTCGCGCGCAAATTCGGTTCGCTGCAGGCGCCCGGCCGTTTCCAGCTCGACCACCAGACGCTCACGATCCAGCCGGATGCACTCGCCATCCGTGGCGTGACGCGCATACAACAGGAAAGCGGTCCCCATGGCCGTCAGCTCCAAGGCGGTGAACAACATCACCAACTTGGCACCCTGCAACCAGAAGAACAGGCCCACCGACAAGGACAGCACACACAGCAGCAGGAAAAACCAGCCCGCCTGTTGCGGCGTCAACGAGCAATTGCGCTTGAGTCGCCACTGCGGCCCATGTTCGTCCACAGCAGCAAAGCGAAACGGCTTGTGAGGGTCAGCCACGTCTTGCACACCAAAAAGGCTGCAGGGACCGGGGTTCAACCTCTGTCGCGAGCAGCCAGCCGGGGAAAATGCCCCAACGATTCTTGATTTACGTCAATTGTAGCGGCGCCGGAGACTGGTTTTCCCGGTCAGCGCCCTCAAATGACGGCGGGCTGACGGTGCGGTGCGGGCGAAGTTCACCCGCCTGCGCGCGGCGCGCGAAGCATGGCACGCATGTCCTCGAGCGAAATGGCGCTGGCCTCTCCCGGCTTCACGCGCGGGCGGGGCTTGAAGGCATGGCCATAGACCACCTCGAAGGTCATCAGCAAACGGCCGTCCTCGCCGCGTGGCAGGCCCTGTGCCAGGGCCTCCCGGTAACGCTGCCCCCAGGCGCGCGAACGCAGCGCCGCGAAGCGTTGGGGGTGCTGGTTGCGGCCCAGACCGCGCAGCTCTTCCAGCAGGGCGGACGGCTCGCTGTAGCTCAACACGATGCGCTCCATGTCCATCACCGGTTCGGCAAAACCGGCGCCCACCAGGCGGTCGCCCCAGTCGTGCATGTCCACAAAAGGCAGCGCAGGCTCCGGCCAGCCCATGCGCTGGTGCACGGCACGCAGCTCGCGCAGGCTGTCGGGCCCCAGGCAGGCGAACATCAGGAAGCCATCGGTGTTGAGGCGCGCAAACCAGTCGGCCAGGCGCGCCGCCGGCTCGGGTTCGGCGTGCAGGCCCATGTTGGCCCAGACCAAGTCCACCGTCTCGCCGGGCAAGGCCTTTTGCAGCTTGGGGCCACGGCGGAATGGGTTCCAACCCCGGGCTGGCGTCCAGCGCGCCAGGGCCAGGTCGGCGCCCGGCCCGTCCAGCCAGGCGTGGGCGCCGGGGTAGGTCTTGAGCACCGCCGCATGGCTTTGCACCCCTCCCGCCAGCGGCGCCCAGTTGAGCCAGCTGCGCGGCTGCAGCTTGATCCACGGCAGGCGTTCGGCCATGCGCCGCCCCACCTCCTCGTGCAGCCAAGGGCTGTCGGGCA
>CAYUAH010000451.1:0-2233 GCA_964442375.1 uncultured Hydrogenophaga sp.
CCACCGGCTGGCCGTTCTCGACCAGGATCTGCGTCACGGTGCCGCTCTTGTCGGCCTCGATCTCGTTGAGGATTTTCATGGCTTCGACGATGCAGATGGCCTCGCCTTCCTTGATGGAGGCACCGACCTCGACAAAGGGCTTGGCGCCCGGGCTGGAGGCACGGTAGAAGGTGCCCACCATGGGCGATTTGACCACGTGACCTGTGGGCGCCGGTGCGGCGGCAGGCTCGGCCACGGCGGCCGGCAGGGGCTGGGCAGCGGCGGCCGCAGGGGCCAGTGTCACCACCGGCGCGGCTTGCATCACCGGTGCCATGCCAACGGGGGCGCTCTTCACAATCCTGACTTTGCCTTCGGCTTCCGTGATTTCGAGTTCCGACACGTTGGACTCCGAGACCAGATCGATCAGGGTCTTGAGTTTGCGCAAATCCATATATTTCTCCAGTATGTGCACCTAGAATGCAACAAACCATACACAATGGTTGAAAAGCGTGCGGACTATACACGAAGCTTCATTTTCGACCCTTCCGGCGTTTGTGGTAAGCAATTTCGGTCAATTCACCGACAAAATGCAGGCATCTGCCCTTAATCGCCCAGTTGATCGCACAGTTTTAGCAGCTGCAAAACCGGTATCCCACGCCCTGGCCCGTGGCCTGCAGCCGTCTGCCGCCCATGGCTGAAGACGACAAGACCGGCACCCCCGCCGTGACCATGGCGCTGCCCGGCTTGGCGCGCACCTTGGTCGCCGCCGGCAAGCTGGACGCCCGCCGCGCCGAAGACATCTACGCCAAGGCGCAGGCCCAGCGCACCAGCTTCATCTCGGAGCTGGTCGGCAGCGGCGCGGTGTCGTCGGCCGATCTGGCCCACACCATGTCGCAGGCCTTTGCCGCCCCGCTGCTGGACCTGGACGCCGTGGACGTGAAACGCCTGCCCGAAGGGGTGCTCGATCCCAAGGTCTGCCAGCAGGCGCGCATCCTGGTGCTGAGCAAGCGCAACAACCGCCTCACCATCGCCACCGCCGACCCGTCCGACCACCAAGCACTGGAAAAGATCAAGTTCTCCTCCCAGCTGGGTGTGGACTGGGTGATTGCCGAGTACGACAAGCTGAGCAAGCTGGTCGATGCCGCCAGCACATCGGCCGGCGAAGCCATCGAGCACATCGTCGGAGGCGACTTCGAATTCGACGACGCCAGCGTCGAAATGAGCTCGGGCGAGCCCGCCGACAAGGTCTCGGCCGAGGTGGAAGATGCACCGGTTGTGCGCTTTTTGCAGAAGATGCTGCTGGATGCGTTCAGCATGCGCGCATCCGACCTGCATTTCGAGCCCTACGAACACAACTACCGCGTGCGTTTCCGCATCGACGGCGAGCTGCGCGAGATCGCCAGTCCGCCGGTGGCCATCAAGGACAAGCTGGCCTCGCGCATCAAGGTGATCTCCAAGATGGACATCTCCGAGAAGCGCGTGCCGCAGGACGGGCGCATGAAGCTCAAGGTGGGCCCGGAAAAGGTGATCGATTTCCGCGTCAGCACCCTGCCCACGCTGTTTGGCGAGAAGATCGTGATCCGCATCCTCGACTCCAGCAGCGCGAAGATGGGCATTGAAGCGCTCGGATACGAGCCGGATGAGAAGAAAAAACTCATGGATGCCATCACCCGGCCCTACGGCATGGTGCTGGTGACCGGCCCCACCGGCTCGGGCAAGACGGTGTCGCTCTACACCTGCCTGAACATCCTCAACCAGCCGGGCGTGAACATCTCCACGGCCGAAGACCCGTCGGAAATCAACCTGCCCGGCGTCAACCAGGTCAACGTCAACGAAAAGGCCGGTCTGACCTTTGCGGCGGCCCTCAAGGCCTTTCTGCGTCAAGACCCGGACGTGATCATGGTGGGGGAAATCCGCGACCTGGAAACGGCCGACATCGCCATCAAGGCGGCCCAGACCGGCCACATGGTCTTGTCCACCCTGCACACCAACGATGCGCCGGCCACACTCACGCGCATGATCAACATGGGCATCGCGCCCTTCAACATCGCGTCCAGTGTGATCCTGATCACGGCGCAACGTCTGGCGCGGCGCCTGTGCCCCAAGTGCAAGGCACCCATCGACGTGCCCGAGCACGCGCTGCTGACGGCCGGCTTCAAACAAGAGGAACTGGACAGCAGCTGGCGCCCCTACAAGCCGGTGGGCTGCAACGCCTGCAACAACGGCTACAAGGGCCGCGTCGGCATCTACCAGG
>CAYUAH010000452.1:0-2210 GCA_964442375.1 uncultured Hydrogenophaga sp.
TCGACGAGGTGCAGTGCGGCATCGGCCGCACCGGCAAGTGGTTCGCCCACCAGTGGGCCGGCATCCAGCCCGACGTGATGCCCCTGGCCAAGGGCCTGGGCTCGGGCGTGCCGGTGGGCGCCGTGGTGACCAGCGCCAAAGCGGCCGAGATCTTCCAGCCCGGCAACCACGGCACCACCTTCGGCGGCAACCCGCTGGCCATGCGCGCGGGCATCGAAACCCTGCGCATCATGGAAGAAGACGGCCTGCTGGCCCATGCGGCCAAGGTGGGCACCCACCTGCAAACCGCGCTGGTCACGCAGCTGATGAACGTAAAGGGCGTCAAGGAGATCCGGGGCCAGGGCCTGATGCTGGGCATCGAACTCGACCGCCCCTGCGGCGTGCTGCTGCAGCGCTGTGCCGACGCCGGCCTGCTGCTGTCGGTCACCGCCGACAGCGTGATCCGCCTGGTGCCGCCGCTGATCCTGAGCGCCGCCGAGGCCGACGAAATCGTGGCCATCCTCGTGCCGCAGATCAAGACCTTCCTGAGCGAGGCACAGGCATGAAGCATTACCTTCAGTTCAAGGACTTCAGCGCCGACGAATACGCCTACCTGCTGCAGCGCGCCGCCTTCATCAAGGCCAAATTCAAGGCCTTCGAGAAGCACCACCCCTTTGCCGATCCCGACCGCACCCTGGCCATGATCTTCGAGAAGGCCAGCACGCGCACCCGCGTGAGCTTCGAGGCCGGCATGTACCAGCTCGGCGGCAGCGTGGTCCACCTGACCACCGGCGACAGCCAGCTCGGCCGGGCCGAGCCCATCGAGGACAGTGCCAAGGTCATCAGCCGTATGGTGGACATCGTGATGATCCGCACCTTCGAGCAGACCAAGATCGAGCGCTTCGCGGCCCACTCGCGCGTGCCCGTCATCAACGGCCTGACCAACGAGTTCCACCCCTGCCAGATCCTGGCCGACCTGTTCACCCTGGTCGAACACCGCCCCGCCGCCAGCGGCAACCCGCTGGACGCCCTCAAGGGCAAGGTCGTGGCCTGGGTGGGCGACGGCAACAACATGGCCAACACCTGGCTGCAGGCGGCCGACATCCTGGGCTTCACGCTGCACGTCAGCACGCCCAGCGGCTACGAGATCGACCCCGCGCTGGCGGGTGTGCGCAACCCCGGTTGCCTGAAGCTCTTCAAGAGCCCGTTTGCCGCCTGCGAAGGCGCGCACCTGGTCACCACCGATGTCTGGACCAGCATGGGCTACGAGGCGGAAAACGCCACCCGCCAGGCCGCCTTTGCCGACTGGTGCGTGGACACGCAGATGATGCAGCTGGCGCAACCCGACGCCCTCTTCATGCACTGCCTGCCCGCGCACCGTGGCGAGGAGGTGACCGCCGAAGTCATCGACGGCCCGCAAAGCGTGGTCTGGGACGAGGCCGAAAACCGCATGCACGCGCAGAAGGCGCTGATGGAATACCTGCTGCTGGGGCGGTTGGCTTGAACGACGCCCGGGAGCAGGCATGGAGCTGATGGCCCGGCTGTTGCCGGATTGGCAGTTCGGTGAGCGGCACACATTGCACCTGGAAGGCATCACGCCCGCGCAAGCCTACGCCAGCATCGTGCCCGGCCTCAGCGCCCCCGATGCCCTGATCGCCCGGGCCATCGCGCTGCGCGAGGCTCCCGGTCGCTTGCTGAAAAAGCTGGGCCTGTCCGGCAACCAGCTGCCCTCGCAGGCCTTCGGTTTCCACAGCTTCACGCTGCTGGGCGAGCGGCCCGGTCAGGAAGTGGCTTTCGGCCTGGCTGGGCAGTTCTGGCGGCTGGACTATGGCCTGCGCCCCATCGCCGACGCCAACAGCTTCGCACAGCTGGTCGACCAGCCTCGGCTGGTGCTCAACGTTTGCGTGGAGCCAATCCAGGGCCCGGGCTGCCAACTCGTCACCCACACACGGGTGCACTGCCCCACCGAAGAACAGCGCCGGCGCTTTGCGCCCTACTGGTACGCCATCCGCCCTGTCAGTGGGCTCATCCGCAGGCGCCTGCTGCAGCGCATCGCGCGCCTGGCCCGCCTCCCTGCCCCATGAGCCACTGCAAGTCCTGCGGCGCCTGCTGCGCCTGCTTCCGCGTCGATTTTTCGGTGTACGAATCCGAAGACGAAGGTGGCAGCGTGCCGGCCGGCCTGTGTGTGCCGGTGACCGACAGCCTGCGGCGCATGCGCGGCACCGACCACG
>CAYUAH010000453.1:0-2189 GCA_964442375.1 uncultured Hydrogenophaga sp.
GAGGACTGCCATGAGTGAATTTGCTGTTCGGCCAGAGGCCATTCAGGACGCGGTGCTTGCCGCACTGGGCGACAAGTTGCGTCGCATCGACATCGCCCTGGGCGAGGTGACGGTGCAGGTGGCGCCTGCCGATTATTTGGCGGCCATGCAAACCTTGCGTGATGCGCCGGGTTGCCGTTTCGACCAGTTGATCGACCTCTGCGGCATGGACTACTCCGCCTACCGCGACGGTTTGTGGGACGGCGCGCGTTTTTGCGTGGTCTCGCACCTGTTGTCCATGGAGTTGAACCAGCGCCTGCGCGTCAAGGTGTTCTGCGCCGACGATGAGCTGCCGGTGGTGGATTCCGTCAATGGTCTGTGGGCGGCTGCCAATTGGTTCGAGCGCGAGGCCTTCGACCTCTACGGCATCGTGTTCGAAGGCCACAGCGACCTGCGCCGCATCCTCACCGACTACGGTTTTGTGGGTCACCCCTTCCGCAAGGATTTCCCGCTGTCGGGCCATGTGGAAATGCGTTACGACGCCGAGCGCCAGCGCGTGGTTTACGAGCCAGTCACCATCGAGCCACGCGACATCACGCCGCGCATCATCCGCGAAGACAACTACGGTGGACTCTGAGTCATGGCCGAAATCAAGAACTACACCCTGAACTTCGGTCCGCAACACCCGGCCGCGCACGGCGTGCTGCGCCTGGTGCTGGAGCTCGACGGCGAGGTGGTGCAACGCGCCGATCCGCACATCGGCCTGCTGCACCGCGCCACCGAAAAGCTGGCCGAAAGCAAGACCTTCATCCAGTCGCTGCCCTACATGGACCGGCTGGACTACGTCTCGATGATGTGCAACGAGCACGCCTATTGCCTGGCCATCGAGAAACTGCTGGGCCTGGAAGTGCCCATCCGCGCGCAGTACATCCGCGTGATGTTCAGCGAGATCACCCGCCTGCTCAACCACCTGATGTGGCTGGGCTCGCACGGCAACGACTGTGGCAGCTCCACCATCCTGATCTACGCGTTCCGCGAACGCGAGGATTTGTTCGACATGTACGAGGCGGTGTCGGGTGCGCGCATGCACGCGGCCTATTTCCGTCCGGGCGGCGTCTACCGCGACCTGCCGGACAGCATGCCGCAATACAAGGTCAGCAAAATCAAGAACGCCAAGGCCCTGGCGCAGATGAACGAGAACCGCCAGGGTTCTTTGCTCGACTTCATCGATGACTTCACCCAGCGTTTCCCGACCTACCTGGCCGAGTACCACACGCTGTTGACCGACAACCGCATCTGGAAGCAGCGCACCGTCAACGTGGGTGTGATGGCCCCTGAGCGCGCCATCAACCTGGGCCTGACCGGCCCCATGCTGCGTGGTTCCGGCATCGCGTGGGACCTGCGCAAAAAGCAGCCCTACGACGTTTACGACCGCGTGGATTTCGACATTCCCGTCGGCAAGACCGGTGACAGCTACGACCGTTATCTTGTCCGCATGGAAGAGATGGCCCAGTCCAACCGCATCATCAAACAGTGTGTGGACTGGTTGCGTGCGAACCCGGGCCCGGTCATCACCGACAACCACAAGGTGGCCCCGCCTTCGCGCGAATCCATGAAGTCCAGCATGGAAGAGCTGATCCACCATTTCAAGCTGTTCACCGAAGGTTTCCACGTGCCCGAAGGCGAAGCCTACGCAGCGGTCGAACACCCCAAGGGCGAGTTCGGCATCTACCTGGCCAGCGATGGTGCCAACAAACCCTACCGCCTGAAGATCCGTCCGCCCGGCTTCGTGCACTTGGCCGCGCTCGACGAGCTGGCCCGTGGCCACATGCTGGCCGACGCCGTCGCCATCATCGGCACGCTGGATATCGTGTTTGGAGAGATCGACCGATGATTTCCGAAGCAACCCGCGCGCGGTTCGACCGCGAAGTCGCCAAGTACCCGCCCGAGCAGGCGCAGTCGGCCGTGATGGCCTGCCTGTCCATCGTGCAGCAGGAGCAGGGTTTCGTCAGCACCGATGCCGAGCGCGAGATCGCCGAGTACCTGGGCATGGCGCCTATGGCTGTGCACGAGGTCACGACCTTCTACAACATGTACAACCAACGGCCGGTGGGCAAGTTCAAGCTCAACGTCTGCACCAACCTGCCTTGCCAGTTGCGCGATGGTCAGAAGGCCTTGCATTACCTCGAAGGCAAGCTGGGCGTGCACAT
>CAYUAH010000454.1:0-2182 GCA_964442375.1 uncultured Hydrogenophaga sp.
ACCAGGCCGTCGTAGTGGCCGTCCTTGACGTACTGCAGGAAGTTCTCGACCGTCTTGGGCGCCTTCTCGGCGTTGAGTTCAAGCACGATGTCGCCCAGCGAGGTGCTGAGCTTGACCTTGGCGGGCGCCGATTGGGCGTGGGCGCCGCCGGCCAAGCTGAGGCCAAGCGCGGTGGCGGCGATCAGGCCCAGGCTGCGGCGGCGGATGTGTGTCAAAGACATGGTGTGGGTGTCCTGTCGAGGAAATGGAAAAAACAATGCGGGAGGCAGGCGCTGGCGCGCATGCCTGTTCAATCATCGCGATGTCAGCGAGCCGACTTTTTGACCGGTGGCGTGAGCATGGCGTTGACCGCCTTGAGCTTGATCGGTGCGGTGGTGTTGCCGCCATCGATCTGCAAGGCCTTGCCGTAGGACTGGGCCGCCAGGCGCGCATACACGTCGCCCAGGTTTTCGTGGGCGGTGGCGTAGCTGGGGTTGGTGCGCACCGCCATTTCGAGCGCGATCCGGGCCTTGTCGAACTGGTTCCGCGCTGCGTGGATCACGGCGAGGTTGTTGTAGGGCTCGGGCAGCTCCGGGTAGTCCTGCGTGAGCAGGGTGAAGGTGGCCAGGGCTTCGTCGGTCTGGCCGCGCTGTTGCTGAATCACGCCCTTGAGGAAACGCATTTGCGGGTCCTTGGGGTTGCCGTTCAGGTACTGCTCGGCCTTGGCCTGCGCCAGGTCCAGCTGGCCGGCACGCACCATGCGGCCGACCGTGTCGTACTCGCTGGTTTGCGCACTGGCCAAGGCGGCGCTGCCAGCCAGCAACAAGGCGACGAGCGAACGGACGAAGGGGGAAAACGGGCTTGCATTCACGGACAGGAGCATGGAGGCCTCAGAGGACTTGGCGTTAACCGTGGCGGATCACGCCGCGCGACTCCCAAGTCCGGCAAAGCACTGCCGGACAGGTCGATATACTGGCGGGATTGTATCTGAGGGCCTGTTTCGTACCGATGCGCCACGCGGCCCTCCTGGCGCCTTCGTTGCGGCAACTTCTGCGCACCGTGTCCACCTTTTTCTCGGACCCTCGGACCTCCCGCCCCAAGCATTTTTCATGAGTTTGCGTATCTTCAACACGCTCACGCGCCGCGTCGAGCCGTTTTCGCCCATCGATCCAGGCCACGTGCGCATGTACGTGTGTGGCATCACCGTGTACGACCTCTGCCACGTGGGGCATGCGCGTTCGGCGGTGGCCTTCGACCTGGTGCAGCGCTGGCTGCGCACGCGAGGCCTGCGTGTGACCTTTGTGCGCAATATCACCGACATCGACGACAAGATCATCAAGCGCGCCGTGGCCAACGGCGAGACCATACGCGGCCTGACCGACCGCATGATCGCGGAGATGTACCGCGACTTCGATGCGCTGGGCATCGAGCGCCCCACGCACGACCCCCGCGCCACCGATTACGTGCCACAGATGCTGTCCATGATCGCGACGCTGGAGCGCAAGGGCCTGGCCTACCGCAGCGCCAATGGCGACGTGAATTACGCGGTGCGCAAGTTTCCCGCCTATGGCCAGCTCTCGGGCAAGTCGCTCGACGAACTGCGCGCAGGCGAGCGTGTGGCGGTGGACGACGGCAAGCTCGATCCCTTGGACCCCGTGCTCTGGAAAAGCGCCAAGCCCGAGGAGCCCGACGGGGCCAAATGGGCCAGCGAATTTGGCCCCGGCCGCCCGGGCTGGCACATCGAGTGCTCGGCCATGGCCTGCGATCTGCTGGGTGAAACCTTTGACATCCATGGCGGCGGTGCCGACCTGCAGTTCCCGCACCACGAAACCGAGATTGCGCAGAGCGAAGGCGCCACCGGCCAGCGCTTCGTGAACGTGTGGATGCACAACGGCTTCATCAACATCGACAACGAGAAGATGTCCAAGAGCCTGGGCAACTTCTTCACCATCCGCGACGTGCTGCAAAAGTACGACGCCGAGACCATCCGCTTCTTCGTGGCACGGGCTCACTACCGCAGCCCACTGAACTACAGCGACGTGCACCTGGACGACGCACGCAGCGGCCTCAAGCGCCTCTACACCGCGCTGGACGCGGTGCCCCCTGCGGCGGTGAGCATCGATTGGGCGCAGCCACAGGCGGCGCGGTTCCAGGCCGCGATGGACGAGGACTTCGGCACGCCTGAAGCCGTGTCGGTGTTGTT
>CAYUAH010000455.1:0-2170 GCA_964442375.1 uncultured Hydrogenophaga sp.
TGCCGGGCACGATGAGCGGGGTCAGGTGGTCCAGCACCTCGGCGGCCAGACGGCCCGCCAAGCGCATGCCGGCCGCACCGGCCGCGTCCTTGTAGGTGATGTTCATGGGTGGCGATTATCGCAGTTGACATTGCCATGCGCCGGGCAGGCCACCTGCGCCCTTGGGCGGGCGGGGTTGCGGCGGCCGCCCGCGCTTACAGAAAGTCTCATTTGACAAAATGTTGGCTTTTAAATTTAACTTTCGACGGGCTTCGGTGATGTAATCCTTTTCCACGAGACGCACGGTGCTGGCCGCAGGGCAGACACCGACCCAAGCGTCCGAGCAGGGAGAGGTTCATGATCAAGATTCGCACGTTTGCAGCGCTGGCCGTCACGGTGTTTCTGGGGCAGCAATTGGTGGCTTGCAGCTCTCAGGTGTCGGCCAACGAGTCTGAAAAGCTGTCCCGCCTGTGGCATGGCTTCCACGCGGATGTGCGCATGGTGGTGTACGACGACCTCAATGCCAATCTGAATCGGCGCAAGGTGGCCTACCACACCGACCTGTCGGCTGCCAGTGACGACGTCAAGCGGCTGCTCAAAGGCCTGGCGCCCGATCACGCCCAGCTGCATTGCAACGAAAGCAGCACCATTTACGTGCTGGAAATCACCGAGGCGGCCACCAAGCGCCGTTTCAGCAGCGACAACAACCACTGCAAAAACGGCGCCAGCTACAGCGCCTACGTACCGGCGGCTGCCATGGCCCAGCTGGCGCAGGCACTGGCTTTGCAGCAGGGCCATTGAGATTCGCGCGGCGGGCTCGCCGCCGCACGGCCCGGCACCGGGCGCGCGGGTAAAATTCCGGGTTTTCACCCATCTCCCGGGTGCACCCCGCGCCCTTCAGCCCCAAGGCCACCCACTGTGACCCTGCACCTGCGCTTCTTCGACGGCGGCAATGCCGTCAGCGACTTCAAAGTCCAGCAACTTCTGCCCCGCCTGCAAGCGGTGTCCGACAAGATCACGACCCTGAGTGCCCGCTTCGTGCACCTGGCCTCTTTCGACACCCAGCCGGAGGCTGCCACGCTGGAGCGCCTGGGCCAGCTCATGACCTACGGCGAACCGGCGACAGAGGCCCACCTTGGGCTCGAAAAAGCGGGCGCACCGACGCTGCTGGTCATGCCGCGCCTGGGCACCGTCTCGCCCTGGGCGTCCAAGGCCACCGACATCGCGCACAACTGTGGCCTGGCGCTGCACCGCGTTGAGCGCCTGGTCGAGTTCCGCATCGGCCTGAAATCGGGTTTGCTGGGCAAGGCCAGCCTGTCCGACGAACAGCTGCGCGCCGTGGCCGACCTGCTGCACGACCGCATGACCGAGGCCGTGACCACCGCGCGCAGCCAGGCCGAAGCCCTGTTCACCGAACTGCACCCCGCGCCCATGGAGCACGTGGACGTGCTGGGCGGTGGCCGCGCGGCACTGGAGAAGGCCAATGGTGAATGGGGCCTGGCCCTGGCCGACGACGAGATCGACTACCTGGTCAACGCCTTCAATGGCCTCAAGCGCAACCCGACCGACGTCGAGCTGATGATGTTTGCGCAGGCCAACAGCGAACACTGCCGCCACAAGATCTTCAACGCGCAGTTCACCATCGACGGCGTGGCGCAGGACAAGAGCCTGTTCGGCATGATCCGCCACACCCACCAGATGAGCCCGCAGCACACCATCGTGGCGTACTCGGACAACGCCTCCATCATGGAAGGGCACCAGCTGGAGCGCTTTGTGGCCCGTGCGGATGTGAACGCATCGCCCGCCTATCAAGCCGAAGCCGCCACCCACCACATCCTGATGAAGGTGGAGACCCACAACCACCCGACCGCGATTTCGCCCTTCCCCGGTGCCTCCACCGGTGCCGGCGGCGAGATCCGCGACGAGGGTGCCACCGGCCGGGGCTCCAAGCCCAAGGCCGGCCTGACCGGCTTCACCGTGTCCAAACTCTGGGGTGGCATGAGCGACCAGCCGGGCGGCAAGCCCGAGCACATCGCCAGCCCGCTTCAGATCATGACCGAAGGCCCGCTGGGCGGCGCCGCCTTCAACAACGAATTCGGCCGGCCCAACCTGCTGGGCTACTTCCGCGAATACGAGCAGGACGTGGGCGGCGTGACGCGCGGCTACCACAAGCCCATCATGATCGCGGGCG
>CAYUAH010000456.1:0-2160 GCA_964442375.1 uncultured Hydrogenophaga sp.
AAATCCTGCGGCTGGGTGATGGGCGCGAAGGGCAGGGCGTTGGCCTCGAACACGGTCGCGAGTTCGGCCGCGCCGTGGCGGGCCAGGCGCTGGCGCAGTTCGGGCAGCATCCAGTCGCGGGCGCGCACGCGGTCGTTGTTGCTGCGCAGGCGCTCATCGGCCAGCAGGTCGGCAAAACCAAAGGCCTCGCAGAAGATTTTCCAGGCGGTGTCGCTGACCACGGCCAGAAAGATCTGCTCGCCGTCCTTGACCTGGAAGACGTCGTACACCGCCCAGGCCGAGATGCGCGCCGGCATGGGCGCGGCCGCCTTGCCGGTGACGGCGAACTGCATCATGTGCTGGGCCACAAGAAAGACGTTGTTCTCGAACAGGGCGCTTTGCACCTCCTGGCCCAGGCCGGTTTTCTCACGCTGCGCCAGCGCGGCCATGGCGCCGATGGCGCCGAACATGCCGCCCATGATGTCGTTGACGCTGGTGCCCGCGCGCAGCGGGTCGCCGGGCCGCCCGGTCATGTAGGCCAGGCCACCCATCATCTGCACCACCTCGTCCAGTGCGGTGCGGTGTTCGTAGGGGCCGGGCAGAAAACCTTTGTGGCTGACGTAGATCAGGCGCGGGTTCAGGGTTTTCAGGCTGGCGTGATCCAGCCCCAGTTTCTGCATGGTGCCCGGCTTGAAGTTTTCGCTCACCACGTCGGCGGTGGCGATGAGCTTGAGGGCCGCTTCCTTGCCTTCGGGCGTCAGCAGGTCCAGCGCCACGCTCTTCTTGTTGCGGTTGAACATGGGGAAAAACCCCGCGCCCGAGCCGATGAGCTTGCGGGTGGCGTCACCTTCGCGGCCGTGGCCCACGGGCTCGACCTTGATGACCTCGGCCCCCAGGTCGGCCAGCAGCATGCCGCAGGTGGGGCCCATGACCATGTGGGTGAACTCGACGACGCGTATGCCCGCGTAGGGCAGGGTGTTGGGGGTGGTGTCAGACATGTTGGCTCCATCCGTGAGGCAGTCCGGCTTCGGGCGTCATGCCATAGATGGGCTCGCCGGGCAGGCCGGCGCGCAGGGGTTCGCGTGCGGCGATCAGGCGGGTGATGTCCACGCCGGTGCGCACACCCATGGCCTCGAACATGAACACCAGGTCTTCGGTGACCACGTTGCCGGATGCGCCTGGTGCGTAGGGGCAGCCGCCCAGACCGCCGAGCGAGCTGTCGAAGGTGCGCACACCCACATCGAAAGCCGCGAGGCAGTTGGCCAGGCCCAGGCCGCGTGTGTTGTGCATGTGGGCCGCACCGGTGCGCTCGCCGATCTCCGCCCGCACCCGCTGGAACAGGCGCCGCACCTGAGCCGGGTTGGCCATGCCGGTGGTGTCGGACAGGCCGATTTCGTCCACCCCACAAGCGGCCAGCGCGGCGGCCAGGCGCACCACGGCGTCTTCGCGCACTTCGCCCTGCAAGGTGCAGCCGAAGGCGGTGGAAATGCCGACCTCGATGTGCACGCCGGGCGCGGTGTCCTTGCGCAGCGCCACCACGGCGCGCACCTCGTCCACCATCTGTTCGGTGGTCTTTCGCACGTTGGCCAGGGAGTGTGCTTCGCTGGCCGAGACGGGCAGCGTCACCTTGTGCACGCCGGCTTCAATGGCCGCCTGTGCGCCGCGCAGGTTGGGGGCCAGCGCCATCACGGTCCAACCGGGTTTCGTCAGGGCATGGGCCACCACCTCGGCCGCGTCGGCCATCTGCGGCAGCAGGCGCGCGGGCACAAAGGAACACACTTCTATTTCGCGCAGGCCGGCGGCGTGCAGGGCGTCGATCCACGCGAACTTGTGGGCCGTGGGCATGGTGGCCTGGACGCTTTGCAGGCCGTCGCGGGGGCCGACTTCGCTGATCAGGACGTCTGAAGGGGTTGAGGGCACGTTCATGGCGTTTCGCAGAATGGTGGGTCGATGGTAGCCGCGTGCCGGAGCATGTGGGGTGACGGGTTCCGCTCGTGTCCCCCAGCGGCTTCGCCGCTTCCTCCTTTACCTCGCTGCACCCGTCACCCCACACGCTCCGGCCACCACCATGCAGGCGCGCCAACGGTTGCACGCCTACATTGCTTCGGATCGGGGTGGCGGTGTGTCCTGCAGAGCGAGGTGAATACGAAGGGACTTCCCACTTCCTGGTAACGGCATCGA
>CAYUAH010000457.1:0-2152 GCA_964442375.1 uncultured Hydrogenophaga sp.
TCAACTGCAACCTGCAGCGCCTGGACGGCCCGGTGCGCGGCAACGGCCGCATCATCGACGAGCTGGAAAAACTCTTTGCAGGCGCCGGCTGGAACGTCATCAAACTGGTCTGGGGCAGCGACTGGGACGGCCTGTTTGCGCGTGACACCACCGGCGCCCTGGTGCGCGCCTTCGCCAACACGGTGGACGGCCAGATGCAGACCTTTGCCGCCAAAGACGGCCGCTTCAACCGCGACACCTTCTTCGGCCAGAACCCCGAACTCGCCGCCCTGGCCCAGGGCATGACCGACGAGCAGATCGACCGCTTGAAACGCGGCGGGCACGACCTGGTCAAGATCCACGCCGCCTACGCTGCGGCTGCCGCCCACACCGGCCAGCCCACCGTCATCCTGGCCCAGACCAAGAAGGGCTACGGCATGGGCACGGCCGGCCAGGGCAAGATGACCACCCACAGCCAGAAGAAGCTGGACGACACCGACCTGATCGAATTCCGCAACCGCTTCAACCTGCCGCTGACCGACGAACAGGCCACCGGCCTGGCCTTCTACAAGCCCGCCGACGACAGCGCCGAGATGCGCTACCTGCGCGAGCACCGCGAACGCCTGGGCGGCGCCATGCCCCGGCGCGAGACCGCGTGTGAGGTGGTG
Organism: uncultured Hydrogenophaga sp.; assembly: GCA_964442375.1. Lineage (GTDB taxonomy): Bacteria > Pseudomonadota > Gammaproteobacteria > Burkholderiales > Burkholderiaceae_C > Hydrogenophaga. The sequence continues at coordinate 648 of CAYUAH010000457.1, forward strand.
CCGGTGCCGCCACTGGCCGGCTACGGTCAGTTCGCGCTCAAGGCCGACGGCAAGGAAATGAGCACCACCATGGCCTTTGTGCGCATGCTGGGCAACCTGCTCAAGGACGCGCAACTGGGCCCACGCATCGTGCCCATCGTGGCCGACGAGGCGCGCACCTTCGGCATGGCCAACCTGTTCAAGCAGGTGGGCATCTACAGCAGCGTGGGCCAGCGCTACGCCCCCGAAGACATCGGCTCGGTGCTGAGCTACCGCGAGGCGCTGGACGGCCAGATCCTGGAAGAGGGCATCAGCGAGGCCGGCGCCATCGCCAGCTGGACGGCGGCGGCCACCAGCTACAGCGTGCACGGCCTGGCCATGCTGCCCTTCTACATCTACTACTCCATGTTCGGCTTCCAGCGCGTGGGCGACGCCATCTGGGCCGCTGCCGACCAGCGCGCGCGCGGCTTCCTGCTCGGCGCCACGTCGGGGCGCACCACGCTGGGCGGCGAAGGCCTGCAACACCAGGACGGCAGCAGCCACCTGGTGGCCGCCACCATCCCCAACTGCAAGGCCTACGACCCGGCGTTTGCGGGCGAGCTGGCCGTCATCCTCGACGCCGGCATGCGCGAGATGCTGGTGGCGCAGAAGGACGTGTTTTATTACGTCACCCTCATGAACGAGAACTACGCGCAGCCGGACCTGCCGGAGGGCGCGGCAGCAGGTGTGCTCAAAGGCGGCTACCACTTCGGCAGCTATGGGGCCGCCGAAGGCCAGCGCGTGACGCTGCTGAGCTCGGGCGCCATCCTCACCGAGGTGATCCAGGCCGCACAGCAACTGGCCGAGCAAGGCGTCGGTGTGGACGTGTTCAGCATCACCAGCTGGAGTGAGCTGGCCCGCGATGGCGAGTCCAACGAACAGGCGTACATCGCCCAGTTGCTGGCGCGCAGCAGCGGCCCCATCGTGGCCGCCACCGACTACGTGCGCGCCGTGCCCGAGAGCGTGCGCGCCTACCTGCCGGCGGGCCGCAGCTACAAAACGCTGGGCACCGATGGTTTTGGCCGCAGCGACACGCGGGCGGCCCTGCGCGCCTTCTTCCGGGTGGATGCGGCCAGCATCGTGGCGGCTGCCGTGGCCGCGTTGCGTTGATTCCGACCCGCCGTCAGCCTCCCAGCCCGCCCTGACCCGGCGGGTTTTTTTGTATCCCCGGGAAAACCCTATCGGTCTACTCATTAACTCGTCATACCATCATGCCAGTTCAAAACCCGGCCGCTGGGGCTTGGGGAGCAGACAGACGGAGTGACGATGAGCGCGAAGATTGCGTTGTTTGGTGCGGGCGGCAAGATGGGCGTGCGCCTGTCGCAAAACCTCAAGGGGTCCGCCTTCGAGGTGCGGCACGTGGAGCCGGGCGAGGTGGGACGGGCCCGCCTGCGCGACGAAGTGGGCGTGGCCTGCGTGTCGGTGGACGAGGCGCTGGCCGGTGTGGACGTGGTCATCCTGGCCGTGCCCGACAGCCTGATCGGCAA
>CAYUAH010000458.1:0-2152 GCA_964442375.1 uncultured Hydrogenophaga sp.
GGAACAGGTCGTGCTGCATCTGGCCCACGATGTGGCGGAACACCCAGAGGTAGCGCCCCAGCACGGACGTCTGGTTCATCAGTCGCATGGCGTGGGTGATGCCCTCGGGCTCCATGAGGATGCGGCGGAAGGTGGCGCGATTGACCGGGTCGGCGCGGAACCTGGCGTTCATCACCGGCCGCGCGTTGTAGAGCGCGCGCAGTGTGCGGGCCGACAGGCCCTTGACGCCCACCGTGGTCTGGTAGAGCAGAAAGGTTTCCAGAATGGCGTGTGGCTGCTGCACGTACAGGTGGTCGCTGGCCACCTCCAGCATGCCGCCACGGTCGAAAAATCGCTCGTTGATGGGGCGCAGCGCGGCCGGGCGCGCCTCGTCGCTGGCCAGGCGTTCCTCGATGTTGAGCAGCAGGATCTGGTTGAGCTGGGTCACCGCCTTGGCCGCCCAGTAGTAGCGGCGCATCAGCGCCTCGCTGGCACGGCGCGCACCGCGTGCGTTGGCGCTGCCTTCGGCAGGGGCCTGAGGCTTGAGGCCGAAGGATTCGGCCACGGCGGTCTGCAGGTCGAACACCAGCCGGTCTTCGCGCCGGTGGGCGATCAGATGCAGGCGGGCCCGGATCAGACTGAGCAAGGCCTCATTGGCCTTGATCTGGCGCGCTTCCAGCGGTGTGGCCAGGCCTTTGCGGGCCAGTTCGTCCCAGCTGCGGCCCAGGCCCGCCGCCTTGGCCACCCACAGCATGATCTGCAGATCGCGCAGGCCGCCGGGCGACTCCTTGCAATTGGGTTCGAGCGCGTAGGGCGTGTTCTCGAACTTCTGGTGGCGCTGGCGCATTTCCAGTTGCTTGGCCACAAAAAAGGCCTTGGGGTCCATGGCCTCGGTCAAGGCGCGCGAAAGGGCGCCATACCTCGCCCGCTGCCCCACAATGAGACGGCATTCGAGCAGCGAGGTTTGAACGGTCACGTCCTTGCGGGCCTCGGCCACGCAGTCCGCCAGGGTGCGCACGCTGGAGCCGATGTCCAGCCCCAGGTCCCAGCAACTGCCAATGAAGGCTTCGATGCGGGCCTTCAGCGCCGCGTCCGAGTCCGGGCTGGCCGCGTCCGGCAGCAGCAACAGCACGTCCACGTCGGAGTAGGGGAACAGTTCACCGCGCCCATAGCCCCCCACGGCCACCAGGCCGAACTCAGGGCCGAAGCCCGCCCGTGTCCACAGCCGGGTAAGGGCCTGGTCGGTCAGGCGCGCCAGCGCATGCAGGGCGGTGCGCACGCCGCGCGTGCTGCTGCCACTGTGCGCAAGGCGCTCGAAGAGGGCGGTCTTGTCTTGTTTGTAGCGCTGGCGCAGGGCCGCAAATTCGGCGTCAGTGAGCACCTCCGGCATGGCGCGGGGCCGTCAGGCACTGGTGGCCAAACCGTTCACCACAAAGGCGGGCGGAGGCGGGCAGGCGGCCGACAGGGTCATCACTTCGTAGCCGCTTTCGGTCACCAGCACGGTGTGTTCCCACTGTGCCGACAGCGAACGGTCCTTGGTGATGATGGTCCAGCCGTCGTTGCCCAGCTCCTTCACCTCGCGGCGCCCCAGGTTGATCATGGGCTCGATGGTGAAGGCCATGCCGGGCACCAGCTCAACGCCGGTGCCGGGGCGGCCGTAGTGCAGCACCTGCGGGTCTTCGTGGAAGTTCTGGCCGATGCCGTGGCCACAAAACTCGCGCACGACGGAGAAACCGTTGCTCTCGGCAAAGGTCTGGATGGTGTGGCCGATGTCGCCCAGGCGAATGCCGGGGCGCACCATGGCTATGCCTTTCCACATGGCCTCGAAGGTCATCTGGCACAGGCGCTTGGCGGCGATGGAGCACTCGCCCACCAGGAACATGCGGCTGGTGTCACCGTACCAGCCGTCCTTGATGACGGTCACGTCCACGTTGACGATGTCGCCTTTTTTCAGCGGTTTGTCGTTCGGTATGCCGTGACAGACCACGTGGTTGACCGAGGTGCAGAGGTGGGCGGGGTAGGGTGGGTAGCCACCGGGCTGGTAGCCTATGGTGGCAGACACCGAGCCCTGTTGCTTCATGACTTCGGCCGCGATGCGGTCGATTTCCTTGGTCGTGATGCCGGGCACGATGAGCGGGGTCAGGTGGTCCAGCACCTCGGCGGCCAGACGGCC
>CAYUAH010000459.1:0-2148 GCA_964442375.1 uncultured Hydrogenophaga sp.
GGCCCAGCTGCTTTTGCACGTCGGCCAGCACCTTCTGGCAGATTTCCACGTGGTAGCCCACGTATTTGCCGTCGCCCAGGGTGTAGGACAGGGCGCCCGAGCTCTCGCGCACGCCCATGGTCGCGCTGGCGCTGTCCTTGATCTTCTTGAGGGTGTCGTTGCTTTGTGCCAGGGTGGCGGTGCAGGCCAGCGCGGCGGCGGCGACGATCAGGGTTTTTTTCATGGGTTCACCTGTTTGTGGTGTGGTTGGAAAAATGGGAATGGGGCGGGCACTCAGCCCAGCGGCCGGTCGTTCGGCGCCCGGTACAGCTCCAGCAGGCCCGGTGGCGGTGGCCAGTTCAGGTTCAGGCCCTTGGGCGGGATGGGGCTCTGGAACCAGCGGCGGTAGATCTTGAGTGCCTCGCCGGATTGCATCAGCGCGGTGAGGCCCCGGTCCACCGCCGCCTTGAAGGCCGCATCGTCCTTGCGCAGCATGCAGGCGTAGACCTCGTTGGGCATGGGCTCGCCCACCACCAGCCAGTCGTCGGGCTTGTCGGACTTGGCGCGCAGGCCGTAGAGCACCGCCTCGTCCATCAGAAAGGCGTCGGCACGGCCGGCCTGCAGCATGGCAAAACCCTCGCCATGGTCCTTGGCGCGCAGGATGTCGGTGCGCAGCCCGCTGGCCTGCATGTGCAGCATGAGCTGGCGTTCGCTGGTGGTGCCGGCCGTCACCAGCACGCGGCGCCCTCCCAGGTCGGCCAGCCGCACCACGCCCGAGCCCTTGCGCGTGATCAGGCGCGAACTGGTGACGAAGATGGACACCGAGAACGACACCTGACGCGCACGTTCGAGGTTGTGGGTGGTGGAGCCGCATTCCAGGTCCACCGAGCCGTTTTGCAGCAGCGGGATGCGGTTCTGAGAGGTCACCGGCACCAGCTTCACGGTCAGTGCGGGCAGCTTGAGTTCGGCCTTGATGCTGTCCACGGCGCGCAGCATCAGGTCGTGCGAGTAGCCCACCACCTGGTGCCTGGCGTCGTGGTACGAGAAGGGCACCGAGGATTCACGGTGCCCCAGGTTGATGGTGCCGGTCTGCGAGATCTTCTGCAGCGTGTTCAGGGCCGGCGTGTCGGCATGGCCGTTCACGCAGCAGAGCAGCAACAGGGACATGAGGCAGTGGCGCATGACCGCTGTTTTGCAAGCCCTGTGCCACCTCGTGTAAACCCTGATTTGTTCCGCTCAAATGGGGTCTGCGCGGGGCTTGGAGGCCCGCTGGGCGCCCGGGTGGAACGGAAATCCGGCAGGCCGGCGCCTGTGGTTGGCGGATTTCCGTCAGTCCAGGCCCCGGATTCGCCGGTTTACACTGATCCGTCGCAAGAAGGACACACAGGGAACACATGAACACCAAGATCCGCACCGTCGTGCTGGCCGCCTGCGCGGCCCTGTTGGGGGCCGGGCTGATGGGCTGCGACCCGCAGCGCATCAGCGAGCTGGAGGAGGGCGTCTCGACCGAGGCCGACGTGCGCCAGCGCTTTGGCGTGCCCGAGGCGGTGTGGGACGCGCCCGAGGGCGGTCAGGTCTACGAGTACAACCGCCAGCCTGCGGGTGATGTGAACTACCAGATCACCATCGGCCCGGACGGCAAGATGGCGGCCTTGCGCCAGGTGCTGAACGCCCAGAACTTTGCCCAGATCACGCCGGGCATGATGGTGGAGGAGGTGCGCCGCCGCCTGGGCAAACCCATGAAGGTCACGCCCTACGAACTCAAGCGCGAGACCCACTACGACTGGCGCTACCGCGACGGCCCCAACGAGAGCGACCGCAAGCTATTCACCGTGGTGTTCGACCGCGACCTGCGCGTGCTGTCCACGATGTCGGTGCGCGATCCCGCACTGGATCAGTCGAGCCGCTGAACCGCAGGGCACCGTTTCGCCGCCGGGCCGCCCCAAGGCGAAACAGCCCCCTTGGGGGCAGCGACCCGCGCAGCGGTGGAGCGTGGGGGCCTTTACCTCACGCGCATGCCGGGCTGTGCGCCCGGCCAGGGTTCCATCACGTAGATGCCGGGCTGGGCTTTTTCGTCGGCGTGGCTGGCGGCCAGCACCATGCCTTCGCTCACGCCGAATTTCATCTTGCGCGGCGCCAGGTTGGCCACCATCACGGTGAGCTTGCCCA
>CAYUAH010000460.1:0-2148 GCA_964442375.1 uncultured Hydrogenophaga sp.
CTCACTCATGCTGCGAGCCTAGCAGCTGATTGGGGTGGATTTGTGCAACAGAGCCATTGAGGGGCGTCAGTGCCTTGCCTTGGGTGAGAAAACCGATCAGGTTGTCGGCGGCCAGGCGTGCCATGGCCAGGCGCGTTTTGACGGTGGCGCTGGCGATGTGGGGCGTGAGCACCACGTTGGGCACGGTGAGCAGGTCAGGGTGGACGCGTGGCTCGCCCTCGAACACATCGAGCCCGGCGGCAGCGATGCGGCGCTCGCGCAAGGCCAGGGCCAGCGCTGCGTCATCCACGATGCCGCCGCGCGCGATGTTGACCAGCGTGGCTGTGTGCTTCATCTGCGCGATCTCGGCCGCACCGATGGCGTGGTGCGATTCGGCGCTGTAGGGCAGCACCAGCACCAGGTGATCGGCCTGGGCCAGCAGCTCGGCCTTGCTGACGTAGCTGGCCCGGCACTCGGTCTCCAGCTCGGGCGAGAGGCGCGAGCGGTTGTGGTAGATCACCTTCATGCCAAAGCCGTGGGCGCCGCGTTTGGCCACGCCCTGCCCGATGCGGCCCATGCCCAGGATGCCCAGGGTGCTGCCATGCACCTCGGCCCCGGCAAACAGGTCGTAGCGCCATTGCTTCCATTGGCCGGCGCGGAGGTAGTGTTCGCTCTCGCACACGCGGCGAGCGGTGGCCATGAGCAGGGCAAAGCCGAAGTCGGCCGTGGTTTCGGTCAACACGTCGGGCGTGTTGGTGGCCAGCACGCCGTGGGCCGTCATGGCCGGCACGTCGAAGTTGTTGAAGCCCACCGCCATGTTGGCAACGATCTTCAAACCAGGGCAGGCCGCCAGCAAGGCCGCGTCGATGCGCTCGCTGCCGGTGGTCAGTGCCCCCACTTTGCCCTGCAGTCGGGCGACGAGTTCGGCCGGCGGCAAGGCGTCGGCGCCGTCGTGGTGATCGACCTCGAAATGCTCGCGCAGCAGCGCCAGGATCTCGGGGAAAACGGGGCGGGCAACGAGGATGGCATGGCGTTTCATGTCAGTTATCCATTCTGCGAACGCGGCACCCGCGACGCATGAAACCGTCGAACCGGGGGACACCGCCGGACCGGCTCTGCCGGACGGCTGGTGTCGCCCCCTTGAGGGGGGATGCGGCCACGCGAAGCGGGCAAGCGACGGGGGTGGGCTCTTTCACTTCAGCGGAACCAGATGAAGGTGATGGCCACGAACAGCGGGATCAGCACCGCACCCGACCACAACATGTAGCCGAAGAAGCTGGGCATCTTCACGCCCCGGTCCTCAGCGATGGCCTTGACCATGAGGTTGGGCGCGTTGCCGATGTAGGTGTTGGCACCCATGAACACGGCACCGGCCGAAATCGCAGCCAGCGTGGGGGCCAGCGTGGTCATCAGCACCTGGGGATCACCCCCTGCGGTGTTGAAGAACACCAGGTAGGTGGGCGCGTTGTCGAGGAAGGAGCTCAAAGCACCGGTGGCCCAGAAGTAGGCCGCCGGATCGGGCGAACCATCGGGCCGGGTGACGGCGGCGATGATGGCACCGAAGGGCCCATTCACACCGGCCTTGAGCATGGCGATGACCGGGATGATGGTGAGGAAAATGCCAGCGAACAGCTTGGCCACCTCGGCCATGGGCGCCCAAGCAAACTGGTTGTCCACGTGCACCTGGGTGGGGGTGAGCTTGAGAGAGAGCAGGGTGATGCCGATCAGGCCAACGTCGCGCACCAGGCCGGGCAGGCCCACGTCGGTGCCGTGGATGAGCACGTCCGACGTCCAGAAGCCGCTGAGCAGGACCAGGCCCACCACGCCGCCCAACAGACCGAAGTTGACGCCGCCGTCAAAACCGATGTTGCGGGTGTCGGGGGTGGGATCGACCGATTGGCACTCTTCGCGACGGCGGAAGTACCAGGTGTCCAGCGCAAAGAAGATGGCCAGCAGCGCGCCGACCAGGAACAGGGTTTCGGGGAAGATGTGCGACAGCGTCCAGAAGAAGTCCACACCTTTGAGGAAGCCCAGGAACAAGGGGGGGTCGCCCAGCGGTGTGAGTGAGCCACCGGCGTTGGAGACGATGAAGATGAAGAAGATGACGACATGGGCCACGAGGCCCACGGTGCGACCGCGGGTTTCGTGGCCCATGATGTCCTCGCGCGT
>CAYUAH010000461.1:0-2141 GCA_964442375.1 uncultured Hydrogenophaga sp.
AGATCGTGCGCTCCACCATCGACCTGGCCCACAACCTGGGCCTGAGCGTGGTGGCGGAGGGCGTGGAGACTGCCGCCATCCTGGCGCAGTTGCGCGCACTGGGTTGTGACGAGGCGCAGGGCTACTTCATCAGCAAGCCCTTGCCTGCGGGGGAGTTCAACGCCTGGCGTACCCGCTGGGAAACGCGGGGCCCCGGCGCATAATTCGCCGCCATGTCCGACGCCAAGCCCCCCATCCCGCCCGAACGCAAGCGCCTGTCGCTGTCCAAACCCGCGACCAAGGCCTCCGCCCCGGCGCGGCGTGCGGGGCCACCGTCCGGCCCGCGCCCGGCACCCGCGCCCCGACCCAGCGGGGGCATTCGCTCCACCCTGCGGACACAGCCGCCGGCACCGGTCTCTGCCACGCGCGAGGCCGGCCTGATCCGACTCAACAAGCGCATGGCCGACCTCGGCCTGTGTTCGCGCCGCGAGGCCGACGAATGGATAGCGCGCGGCTGGGTCAAGGTCAATGGCCAGCCGGCGGTGATGGGCCAGCCCGTGGCGCCCGATTGCAAGGTGGACGTGCTGCCGCAGGCGCAGCACCAGCAGGAGGCGCGTGTCACCATCCTGCTGCACAAGCCGGTGGGTTACGTGAGCGGCCTGCCCGAAGACGGCCACGAATCGGCCGCCGTGCTGATCTCGCCGCGCAGCCATTGGCAGGACGACCGCAGCCCGCGCCGCTTCGAGGCCTGGCACACGCGCGGCCTGGCGCCGGCCGGCCGGCTGGACATCGACTCCACCGGCCTGCTGGTGATGACCCAGGACGGCCGCGTGGCGCGCACGCTGATCGGTGAAGACTCCGGGATCGAGAAGGAATACCTGGTGCGCGTGCACTACATCGGCGACGGCCCCGACGCCCACCCCAACGCCCCGCTGGTGACGCAGAACGTGCAGGCCGCGCTGCCGGCGGCCCAACTGGCGCGCCTGCGCCACGGCCTGAGCCTGGACGGCCAGGCCCTCAAGCCCGCGCAAGTGGATTGGCAAAACCCCGAGCAGTTGCGGTTTGTGCTGACCGAAGGCAAGAAGCGCCAGATCCGCCGCATGTGCGAACAGGTGGGCCTGCATGTGGTGGGCCTCAAGCGCATCCGCATCGGCCGGGTGGTGCTGGGCAACCTGCCGGTGGGGCAGTGGCGGTATCTGGGGGCGGCGGAGCGTTTCTGACACCATGGACACCACCGATCCCCTGGATGAACTGGCCTGGCTGGCCACGCAAGTCTGTGCCGTGCCTCGTGCCTTCGTGGGCCTGGCCGGTGGCGTTGCGGAGGGTCAGGCGTTTTGTGATGCGGCGGTGGCGCAGGCCGACGCCTTGCTGGCGGTGCCCGATGCCCGTGCCGACGCCCGCTTTGCCGACCACCCGTGGGTGACGGGATCAGCCGCGGTGCGTTTTGTGGCGGCGGCGGTGTTGCGTGCAGACGGCGGGCCACCCTTGGGCGCGCTGTGTGTGACCGACACCGTGCCGCGCGATTTGTCCGCCGATCAGCGCCGCGCCCTGGCGGTGCTGGCCGATCAGGCGGTGGCACAGCTGATGCGGCGGCGGGTGCCGCCCGACGGCGCGGCGCTGCAGTTGTGCCTGGCGCAGGAGTGGGCCCGGCATGCGCGGCGCAGCGAATCGCTGGCCACGCTGGTGATGGCGGTGGAGGGCGGCACCGCCGATGCCGACGCAACGGTGCGCCGGTTGGTGGCTGAGGCGCTGCGCACCAGCGACCACGTCGCGCACCTGGGCGGCACGCGGCTGGCGGCGGTGCTGCCCGGCAGCGGTCTGGGCACGGCCATGACGGCGGCGCAGCGCGTGCGGCAGGCGGTGGAGCGACACGGCTGGGGCGATGCGCCTGTCACGCTCAGCCTGGGCGTGGCCGCCATGTTGCCCGCGCCCGACGGCGACCCTGCACAACTGCGTGCCCGCGCCGAACACGCGTTGCAACTGGCCCAGCGCCAGGGCCGCAACCGCGTTGCTGCCTTCTCGGGCTGGTAGCGCGTTGATCTCTTGAAATGGGCGGCGCCGCCCCCAGATGCGCTGCTGTCTTTGGTTTTCAGTTTCTCCTCAACACCATGAGCAAACACACCCATTCCTTCCAGGCCGAAGTGGCCCAGCTGCTGCACCTC
>CAYUAH010000462.1:0-2126 GCA_964442375.1 uncultured Hydrogenophaga sp.
GGCTGGCCCTTGAGCTTGTCCAGCGTGGGCAGGTCGTCGGAGAAACGCTTGAAGCGGCGCAGTTCACAGAAGGGTTTGTCGATTTCCACCCGCTCGTGGATGGCCACGTCCACACCGTCCACGTCCACCGTGCGCAGGCCGAACTCGGGCTTTTCGTAGTCCTTGCCCAGGCGGTGCATGAGGTCGAAACCCGCCGAGATGCGTTGGGCCATCGGCAACTGCCCCAGTGGCGACAAGGGGTTGTTGTAAAGCTTGGAGGCCGTTTGGGCCAGGTCCGAAAACGGCTCCATCAGGGAGCGGTGGGTTTCGTACATCTGGTAGAGCATGAAGGATCTCCGGGTGAAAAATGCTGCAGTGCAATATAACAGGCTTGTCTGACCACTGCCTTCGCGTTTTTACCAATCGCAGGCGCAAAAACAAACGCCGCCCGGTGGGCGGCGTGTTGATGGTGTCACTTGTGCGACTCGTGTCACACGACCTGCGCGATCGCCTTGCAGACGTAGTCGATGTTCTTGCTGTTCAGCGCGGCCACGCACATGCGGCCGGTGTCGGTGCCGTAGACGCCGAACTCGTTGCGCAGGCGCACCATCTGGTCTTTGCTCAGGCCGGAGTAGCTGAACATGCCGATCTGCTGGGTGATGAAGGACATGTCTTGCTTCACGCCGGCGGCTTTGAGGCCGTCCACCAGGGTCTGGCGCATGGCCTTGATGCGCACGCGCATTTCAGCCAGTTCTTTTTCCCACAGGGCGCGCAGCTCGGGGTTGTTCAGCACCGCAGCCACCACCGCACCGCCGTGGATGGGCGGGTTGCTGTAGTTGGTGCGGATGGCGATCTTGAGCTGGCTCAGCACGCGGTCGGCTTCGGCCTTGTCGGCACACAGCACCGACAGGCCACCCACACGTTCGCCGTAGAGGCTGAAGCTCTTGGAGAAGGAGGTGGAGACGAAGAAGTTCAGGCCGGCGGCCACGAACTTGCCGATCACGGCGCCGTCTTCGGCGATGCCGTGGCCGAAACCCTGGTAGGCCATGTCGAGGAAAGGCGTCAGGCCCTTGGCCTTGACGGCGGCGATGACCTGGTCCCACTGGGCGGCGGTGATGTCGTAGCCGGTGGGGTTGTGGCAGCAGGCGTGCAGCACCACGATGGTGCCGGGTGCCGCCGCGTTCAGGCTGGCCAGCATGCCGTCGAAGTTGACGCCGCGCTTTTCAGCGTCGTAGTAGGCGTAGGTGCCCACTTCGAAGCCGGCGTTGGTGAACAGGGCACGGTGGTTTTCCCAGCTGGGGTCGGAGATCAGCACCTGGGCATTGGGGCTGACTTTCTTGAGAAAGTCGGCGCCGATCTTCAGGCCGCCGGTGCCGCCAATGGCCTGCACGGTGGCCACGCGGCCGCTTTTCACGGGTTCGCTGTCAGTGCCGAACACCAGCCCTTTGACGGCCGCGTCGTAGGCGGCGATGCCGTCGATGGGCAAATAGCCGCGTGCGGCGGGTTTGTCCATCATGGCTTTTTCGGCGGCCTGCACACATTGCAGCAGCGGCAGTTTGCCGTTGTCGTCGAAATACACGCCCACGCCCAGGTTGACCTTGTTCGGGTTGGTGTCGGCAGCAAATTGCTCGTTCAGACCCAGGATGGGGTCGCGGGGGGCCATTTCGACGGCAGAAAACAAAGACATGTGGTGTCCTGAAGAGTGTTGTGGCGATGGGTGCGGCGGGTCCAACCCGAAATCCCAAACTGGGTTAGTCTGTCGGGTTAACCCGGAATTTTAGCGCCCATGACCAAGCCCGCCCTGCCCACCGCCGCCGACCCCGGACCCGCGCCGGCGGGCGAATTCGTGCATTTCCCCGGCTCGCCCTTCGAGTTGTTCATGCCTTACCCACCCGCAGGCGATCAGCCCGAGGCCATCCGCCAACTGGTGGAAGGCGTGAACGATGGCGAGGTGTTCCAGACCCTGCTGGGGGTGACCGGCTCGGGCAAGACCTTCACCATGGCCAACGTGATTGCCCGGTTGGGCCGCCCGGCCATCGTGTTCGCACCCAACAAGACGCTGGCCGCTCAGCTCTACAGCGAGTTCCGCGAGTTCTTCCCCAAGAATGCGGTCGAGTATTTCGTCAGCTACTACGACTACTACCAGC
>CAYUAH010000463.1:0-2125 GCA_964442375.1 uncultured Hydrogenophaga sp.
GATTTGTGAAGAAATGAAAAGTACGAATTCACTTTAAATTTCAGTTCACATTTCTGAAGTCGGTATCGCACTGAAAATCGTGTCAGGCTTTTTCCTACAGCCCGTCGGGTTGACACCCGGACACACCTGCATCAGAACGACACAGGTGGCGGCCTTCAGCCCGTGGGGCCGAGCCCGCGCACGCGGTTGATGGCCATGGCGGCGGCGGCCGTGCGGGTTTCCACACCGAGCTTGGCGTACACACGCTCCAGGTGTTTTTTCACCGTGGCGGGGCTGGCGCCCAGGATGTCGCCGATGTCGCGGTTGATCTTGCCCTTGACCACCCAGTACAGCACTTCGGCCTCGCGTGCGGTGAGGCCAAAGGCCTGCGCGGTGGCTTCGATGACACTGGTGTCGGAGCTTTCCTGCATCACGATCAGCCACTCGCCGTCATCCACCTGCTGGTGCAGCCGGAAGGTGAGGCGGCGTGGCCCACTTTCCATGCTCAGGCGCGGTGGCTCACGCAAGGGATCGGGCGGCAGCTGGCGTTGCAGCCACACCACCACCTCGGGCGGCGTGTGGGGCGACTGGGTGCCGCAGTAGCGCAGCAGCCATTCGCGCGCCAGCGGGGTTTGCCACATCAGGCGGCCGTCACTGGCGCGCACGGTGATGGCGGCGTAACCCAGCGCGTCCAGCGCGTTGCGGGCCTGCTGTCGCTCACGTGCGCCCTGGCGGGCCTGGCGGGCGCTTTGCAGGTGCACGCCCATGCGCGCCATCACCTCGCGCGGTTTGACGGGCTTGGTCACGTAGTCGGCGCCGCCGGCGTCCAGCGCGGCCACCAGGTGCTCGGTTTCGGTCAGGCCGGTCATGAAGATGATGGGGATGGCGGCGGTGGCGGGGTTGGCCTTGAGACGGCGCGCCACCTCGAAGCCATCGATGCCGGGCATCACCGCGTCCAGCAACACCAGATCGGGCAAGGCCTGGGCGGCACGCGCCAGCGCACTTTCGCCGTCCAGCGCCACCAGCACGGTGTAGCCGGCCTCATCGAGCGCGTCGTGCAACAGGGCCACGTTGTCGGGCACGTCGTCCACGATGAGCACCAAGGGCGCCGTGGCGTCAAGGGCTGCGTGCTTCAAGCTGGGTCTCCGCAATCAGTTGTTCGATGGCCTCGAAACGGAAGGCGCGCGCCAGCGCGCCGACACGCTGGACAAACGCGGCGCATTCCGGGCGGCGCACCAGCAGTTCATCAAGCTGGCGCACGATGCCCTTGTAGTACCCCAGCCGGGTAGCGGCCAGCAAGGCGTCCAGCTCCCCCGCCGTGGGCCTGAGGGGCGCCGGCTCCGCGCCCTGCGGCATGCGGGTCGGGGGCGGCAGCGCGCCCACCTGCCACACCAGGCCCAGGCGCTGGCCCAGCCACTCGAGCAAGTCGTCGCGCCGCACGGGCTTGACCAGGAAGTCGCGTGGCGGCAGGCCGATGTCGTTGTCCAGACCCTTGTCGAACGCGTTGGCGGACACCACCGCCAGGGCGGGCTCGGGCACCAGGCCCAGGGCGCGGATGCGGCGCAGCGTCTCCCAACCGTCTATGCCGGGCATGGCCAGGTCCATGCACACGGCATCGGGCCGCAGGCCATTGGCCAGCGCGCGCAAGGCATCTTCACCGTGGGTGGCCAGTGTCACCTCGAAGCCCAGCGGGGTCAGCCAGCGTTCGATGAGCGTGCGATCAGCCTCTTCGTTGTCCACCACCAGCACCCGGCGACGCGGCCCGCTGTAACCAGAGCGCGCGGGCGACGCCAGTGCGGCGGGCGCCACCGCCCCCTGCAGCTCGGGCACAAACAGGCGCAGACGGAACACCGTGCCCTGGCCCGGCGTGCTGTGGGCGGTCATCTCGCCGCCCATGAGGTCGGTCAGCATCTTGGCGATCGTCAGCCCCAGGCCCGAGCCCTGGGCGCCACCCGCCGCCGTGCTGCCGCGCGCGAAGGGCTCGAACACGCGCTGCAGGTCATCGGCCGTCATGCCCGGGCCGGTGTCCGACACCTCGATGTGGGCCATCTCGCGCGCGTAGCGCACGCGCATGGCCACCTCGCCGCGGGTGGTGAACTTGACGGCGTTGCCCAGCAGGTTGATGAGGATTTGGCGCACGCGTTTT
>CAYUAH010000464.1:0-2123 GCA_964442375.1 uncultured Hydrogenophaga sp.
GAGACCCGCTACGACCTGGCCGTGAGCGAGATCATGACCCCGCGCGAGCGCCTGGTCACCATGCCCGACGGCACCACGCCTGCCGAAGCCAAGAAGCTGCTGAACAAGCACAAGCTCGAGCGCCTGCTGCTCGTCAATGACGCCTTCGAGCTCAAGGGCCTGATCACCGTCAAAGACATCACCAAGCAACTCAACTTCCCCAACGCCGCCCGCGATGCTGCAGGCCGCCTGCGTGTGGGCGCGGCAGTGGGCGTGGGCGAAGGCACCGAAGAACGCGTCGAGGCACTGGTGAAAGCCGGTGTGGACGCCATCGTGGTGGACACCGCCCACGGTCACAGCAAAGGCGTGATCGAGCGCGTTCGCTGGGTCAAGCAAAACTACCCTCAGGTGGACGTGATCGGCGGCAACATCGCCACCGGCGCGGCCGCGCTGGCATTGGTGGAAGCCGGTGCCGACGGCGTCAAGGTGGGTATCGGCCCCGGCTCCATCTGCACCACGCGCATTGTGGCTGGTGTGGGCGTGCCCCAGATCACCGCCATCGACAACGTGGCGACCGCGCTCCAGGGCACGGGCGTGCCCCTGATCGGCGACGGTGGCATCCGCTACAGCGGCGACATCGCCAAGGCCATCGCGGCCGGCGCCGGCACGGTGATGATGGGCGGCATGTTCGCCGGCACCGAAGAGGCGCCGGGCGAGATCGTGTTGTTCCAGGGCCGCAGCTACAAGAGCTACCGTGGCATGGGCAGCATCGGTGCCATGCAGCAGGGCAGCGCCGACCGCTACTTCCAGGAAAGCAGCACCGGCAACCCCAACGCCGACAAGCTGGTGCCCGAGGGCATCGAAGGCCGCGTGCCCTACAAGGGCTCGGTCGTCAGCATCCTGTTCCAGATGGCCGGCGGCCTGCGCGCCAGCATGGGCTACTGCGGTTGCGCCACCATCGAAGAAATGCGCAACCGGGCGGAGTTCGTCGAGATCACCTCGGCCGGCATCCGCGAAAGCCACGTGCACGACGTGCAGATCACCAAGGAAGCGCCCAACTACCGCGCCGACTGATTGTCCCATTCAGGCCAGATTCTGGCTATTTTGAAAAAACAGGCCTGATTGCTACAATCAGGCCTGTTTTCATTTTCAGGCCAGACCATGCAGTCCATCCCTGTCCACCAGGCCAAAGACCGCTTCTCGGCGCTGCTGCAGGCGGTGGAGGCGGGCGAAGAGGTGGTGATCACCCGACACGGCAAGAAAATCGCGCGCATCGTGCACGAGACCGACGAGTCGCCCAGTGATGCCGAGCGCGAGCGCATCCGGCAAGAGGCATTGGCGCGGTTGCGTGCTTTCCAGGCAGGCGTGAAGCCTGCCGTGCCCGGCTACTCGGACTGGAAGAGCCTCAGGGACGCGGGCCGCAAATGAAACCCATCGTCATCGATGCTTCAGCTGCCGGTGCCTGGGTCTTGCCCGATGAAGCCAACGACGCCGCCCAGGCGTTGTACCTGCAGGCCATCGAACCCAACGCGCCTTTTCACGTGCCGCTGCTGTGGTCCTGGGAAATGGGCAACATGCTCGTGATGGGCGTGAAAAGAGACCGCCTGGACTCAGCCCGCCTGGACCAGGCCCTGGCGTTACTCGCTGGCCTGCAGGTCCAGACAGACACGGCTCTATCGGCACATCGCCAGGCACAGGTGGCCCGCCTCGCCCTGACCCACGACCTGACCTTCTACGACGCCACCTACCTGGAGTTGGTGCTGCGCCTCAATGGCCAGCTCGCCTCGCAGGACAAAAAACTCATCGCCGCCGCCAAGTCGTGTGGCATTGTTTGCCTTGATTTCTGACCCCACCATGCAACACCAGAAAATCCTCATCCTCGACTTCGGCTCCCAGGTCACCCAGCTCATCGCGCGCCGCGTGCGCGAGGCCCATGTGTACTGCGAGGTCCACCCCTGCGACGTCAGCAGCGAGTGGGTGCGCGAGTTTGCCGCCGATGGCCAGCTCAAGGGCATCATCCTCTCGGGCAGCCACGCCAGCGTCTACGAGGTGGACGACAAGGCGCCTGACGCCGTATTCGAGCTGGGCCTGCCGGTGCTGGGCATCTGCTACGGCATGCAGACCATGGCGCAGCAACTGGGCGG
>CAYUAH010000465.1:0-2122 GCA_964442375.1 uncultured Hydrogenophaga sp.
CGCCGGGCACAAAACGGCGGTAGTAGTGCAGCACCGCCGGCACGATGCCGGCCGCACCGTTGGTGGGCGCGGTCACCACGCGGCCGCCGGCAGCGTTTTCCTCGTTCACCGCCAGCGCGTAGAGGTTGACCCAGTCGAGCACGGCCAACGGGTCGGTCAGGGCTTTTTCGGGGTGGCCGGTCAGGTCTTTGTAGAGGCCGGGCGCGCGGCGTTTGACCTTGAAGCCGCCGGGCAGCACACCGTCGGTGGCGCAGCCGCGTGACACGCAGGCCTGCATCACCGCCCAGATGTGCAGCAGGCCACTGCTCACCTCGTGGTCGGTGCGCCAGTGGCGCTCGTTCACCCGCATCACGCCGGCGATGGACAGGCCGTGTTCGCGGCAGCGTTGCAACAACTCGTCGCCCGAGCGGAAGGGGATGGGCAGGGCGGTGGTGTCGGGCGCTATTGTCTTCTGGCGGCTGCCGTCGGCGGCCAGCTCGTCGGTGACCACAAAGCCGCCGCCCACCGAGTAGTACACGCGTTCGGACAACAAGCCGCCCGCCGCGTCCCAGGCCTGCAGGCGCATGCCGTTGGCGTGGAAGGGCAGGGGCGCGCGGTAGAAGGACAGGTCTTCGCGCTCGTTCCAGGCGATCCCGTGCTGGCCCAACAGGCGGATGCGTGCCGTGCCGCGAATCTCGCTCACCATCGCGGCCACCGATTCGATGGGCACGGTCTCGGGCTCGTGGCCGGCCAGGCCCAGCAACACCGCCGTGTCGCTGCCGTGGCCTTTGCCGGTGGCGCCCAGCGAGCCGTGTAACCCGCAGTGCACCCGGGCCACCTGTGCCAGCACGCCCTGGTTGGACAGGCCCGCCACGAACAGCCGCGCCGCCCGCATGGGGCCCACGGTGTGCGAGCTGCTGGGGCCGATGCCGATTTTGAACAGATCGAAGGCGGAGATGGCCATGGGGGCTCCTGGGGTATCAGACGGCGTGGGCGGGCAGGCCCACTTGGACGGGGCGCTGCTGCTGTTGCCACTGTGCCACATGCCCTGCCACCATGTCCGCCGTCACGGCCGACAGGGTCCAGCCCAGGTGGCCGTGGCCGGTGTTGTAGAACACGTTGGCGCGCTGGCCGGCGCCCACGCGCGGCAGCATGTTGGGCATCATGGGTCGCAGGCCGGCCCAGGGCACGACCTGGCGGGTGTTGATGCCGGGGAAGCATTGGTTCACCCAGTCGATCAGCGGGCGGATGCGGTCGGCGCGGATGTCGCGGTTGACGCCGTTGAACTCGGCCGTGCCGGCCACGCGGAAGCGGTCCACACCCAGGCGGCTGGTCACCAGCTTGGTTTCGTCGTCCAGCAGGCTCACGTTGGGGGCAGCTTGCTGACTCTGCTCGTCCAGCAGGTTGACGGTGATGGAGTAGCCCTTGACCGGGTAGACGTTGAGGCGGTCGCCCAGTTGCGCGCCCAGCTCGCGGCTGCCGACGCCGGCGCAGACCACCAGGGCATCGAACGGGTGCGTCTGCGTGCCGTGTTCGTCGGTGGCGGTGACGCTGGCGCGCTGGCCGTCGCTCACCAGGCGCCGCACCTGCTGGCCGTACAGGGTGCGCACGCCCAGGCGCTGGGCGGCGGCGGCCAGGCCGACGGTGAACCGGTGGATGTCGCCGGTCGAGTCGCTCTCGGTGTAGAAGCCGCCGTAATACCTGCCGGCCAGCGTGGGCTCGATGGCGCGCATCTCGTCGGGGGTGACGGCGTGGCGTGGCAGGCCGCCCTCGGCCAGCAGCTTGGAGACTTCGGCCGCGTGCTCGAAGCCCTTTTTGTCGCGGTAGATGTGCAGGATGCCCTGTTGCTTGAGATCGAAATCAATGCCCTCGGCCTGGGCCCAGCCAAACAGGTGCTCGCGCGCAGCAATCGCCAGGCGGGCGGTCGCTATGGTGTTGGCGCGGTAGTGGGGAATGTTGGCAATGAACTCGGCAAACCACGACAGCTTGTGCCAGCTGGGCTTGGGGTTGACCAGCAGCGGCGCGTCGCTCTTGAGCATCCACTTCAGGCCCTTGAGTATGGTGGACGTGTGGTTCCAGACCTCGGCGTTGGAGGCCGAGAGCTGGCCGCCGTTGGCGAAGGAGGTTTCCATGGCGGCGTAGC
>CAYUAH010000466.1:0-2119 GCA_964442375.1 uncultured Hydrogenophaga sp.
AGTTGGCGCCGTTCTCCAGCAGGCGGCGCACCAGGTAGGCCAGCAGGTCGCGGTGGGCGCCCACGGGGGCGTACACGCGGCAACGCACCAGCGGGTTCTTGAGCACCTCGCGGTACACGCCTTCGCCCATGCCGTGCAGTCTTTGAAACTCGAAAGGTGTTCCCGCTTTTGCTGCCATCTGTTGAATGGCAGCGATGGTCGCCGCGTTGTGCGTGGCGAACTGCGGGTAGATCACGTCGCTCGCGTCCAGCAGCGCCCGCGCGCAGGCCAGGTAGGAGATGTCGGTGTGGTGCTTGTGGGTGAACACCGGGTAGTGCGGCAGGCCTTGTTCCTGGGCGCGCTTGATCTCGGCGTCCCAGTAGGCGCCCTTGACCAGTCGGCACATGAGCTGCACGCGGTGCTGGCGCGCCAGTTGGGTGACGTGCTGGATCAGCTCCAGCGCGCGCGTCTGGTAGGCCTGCAGCGCCAGGCCCAGGCCGTGCCACTGTGGCTGGTGCTGGGCCACGCGGGCCAGCAAGGCGTCGAACACGTCGAGCGAGAGTTCCAGCCGGTCTACTTCTTCGGCGTCTATGGTGAGCTTGATGCGCGCCTGCGCGGCCTGTTCGCACAGCGCCCACACGCGCGGCACCAGCTCGGCCATCACGCGCGCGTGTTGCGCGTCTTCGTAGCGCGGGTGCAGGGCGCTGAGTTTGATGCTGATGCCGTCGTTGCCACGCTCGTCGCTTTGCGCCTGGGTGGCGATGGCGGCTATGGCCTGCTGGTAGCTGTGGAAGTAGCGCTCGGCGTCCTCGGCGGTGCGGGCACCTTCGCCCAGCATGTCGTAGCTGAAGGTGAGCCTGGGCGTTTCTTTGCGCGCCTGGGCGGCGGTTTTCATCGCGCCCTGAATCGTTTCGCCCAGCACAAACTGGTGCCCCAGCAACTGCACCGCGCGCAGGGTGGCGGCCACCACGGTGCGGGCGCCGAGTTTGCCCAAAAGACCACCCGTTGTGCCACCCGATTCACCACCGGGCAAAAAGCGTTTGCTCAGGCCGATGGCGCTAGACGACAGCCGTGCCAAAGCCGGGTGACCAGCGGCATCAAAGTCGGCGCGACCCAGCTGGTCGGCCGTGAGCGCAATCGCGGTCTCGGCGTCGGGCACGCGCAGCAAGGCCTCGGCCAGGCGCATCAGGGCCAGGCCCTCGGCACTGCTGATGGGGTATTCCTTGAGCAGGCTTTCCATGGCCCAGAAGGGCGGCGGGTTGTCGCGCACGGCTTGCACCCAGGGCGCGGCCACGCGGGCGGCCGCGTCCCAGTCGAGCCGGCCGTCGAGCTGGGCGAGGCGTTGCACAACGGTGTCGGCTTCGGGGCGGTAGGGGGTGGGCAGGCGCATGGCAGAACTCCGTTGAATTGGCGAATGAACGGATGATCTGCGTTTGTTTGATGAATAATTCACCAAAAAATTGTCAATCAATAGATAAAAAATGGAAGACCTGGACCGCACCGACCGCCGCATCCTGCACCTGCTGCAGCAGGACGGGCGCATCAGCAACCTCAAGCTGGCCGAAGGCGTGGCGCTGTCGCCCACGGCGGTGCTGGCGCGCACCCAGCGGCTGGCGCGCGAGGGCTACATCCTGGGTTACGAAGCACGGCTCGATCCCCTGAAGCTGGGCCGGGGCATGCTGGTGTTTGTGGAGGTGCTGCTGGACCGCACCACGCCCAACGTGTTCGAGCAGTTCAAGGCGGCGGTGCAGGTGCGCGACGAGATCATGGAATGCCACATGGTGGCTGGCGGCTTCGACTATTTGCTCAAGACCCGCGTGGCCGACATGGCCGCCTACCGCGACTTTGCCGGCACCGTGTTGTGGCAACTGCCCGGCGTGCGCGAAACCCGCACCTACCCGGTGATGGAGGAGGTGAAACACAGCACGCGGCTGGCGTTTTGATCTGGTTTTTTATGGCGCCGCGCGCGAGAATGGGCCATCCCTGTTTCGGAAGGAGCACGCCATGAACACGTCTTTTCGCCTGGCCTTGACAGCCGCCTTGCTGGCCCTGGGTGCCAGTGCCGCCTGGGCACAAAGCACCAAGCCCGGCCTGTGGGAAATCCAGCACAAGATGGGCGGCAACCCCGAGATGGACAAGG
>CAYUAH010000467.1:0-2110 GCA_964442375.1 uncultured Hydrogenophaga sp.
CTGCAGGACCCGCGCAACCTCGACACCGGCAAGCGCCTGGTGCGCCGCGCCAAACGCCACGCCAGCCTGAGCGCCGACACCCGCAGTGGTGAATGGTTGTGGGGCGCCGAATGGAAGCTCTCCGGCGAACGCTACAGCGACGTGGCCAACACCGAGCGCCTGGGCGGCTACGGTCTGGTCAACCTGTTTGCCAGCCGCCCGCTGGGCAACGACTGGTCGCTGCTGCTGCGGGTGGACAACGTGGGGGGCAAGGACTACCAGACCATCCGCGGATACGCCACGCCGGGGCGCACCTTCTACGCCGGCTTGAAGTGGGCACCGAAGTGAACGAGACCCCGGGCACCGTGCGCTTCGACCCGGCACGCCCCGGGCCGCAGCGCATCGTCTGCCTCACGGAAGAGACCACCGAGTGGCTTTATCTGCTGGGGCAGGAGGCCCGCATCGTCGGCATCTCGGGCTACACCGTGCGCCCGCGCCGCGCGCGCGAGGAGAAGCCCAAGGTGTCGGCTTTTCTCAGCGCCAAGATCGACAAGATCCTTGCGCTGGAACCCGATTGTGTGCTGGGCTTCTCCGACCTGCAGGCCGACATCGCATCGGCCCTGATCCGCCACGGCGTGCAGGTGACGGTGTTCAACCAGCGCAGCGTGGTCGAGATTTTTTCGGTGCTCTATCAGGTGGCGGCCATGGTGGGGCAGGCCGAGCAAGGCCTGGCGCGGCTGGTCGCCATGCGCGCCCGGCTGGATGCCATTGCCGCCGCCGCTGCGGCCTTGCCCAGGCGCCCGCGCATCTACTTCGAAGAATGGGACGAGCCCCACATCAGCGCCATACGCTGGGTGTCCGAGTTGTTGACCCTGGCCGGCGGCGACGACTGTTTTCCCGAACTGGCCACGCAGCCGTTGGGGAAAGACCGGATCATTGCCGACGGTCAGCACATTGTCGACCGTGCGCCCGACATCGTCGTGGGCTCGTGGTGCGGCAAGAAGTTCCGGCCGGAAAAAGTGGCTGCCCGTGCAGGCTGGCAGGGCGTGCCTGCGGTGCGCGATGGCCAACTGTTTGAAATCAAGTCCGCCGACATCCTTCAGCCGGGGCCCGCGGCACTCACCGACGGTGTGGAGCAACTCCACCAGATCGTGCTGCGCTGGGCCGAGCGTCACGGCTGACGCGGCGATGAAAAAACCCCGGTGCAACGCTGCCGTTGCCCGGGGTCCATGGGGAGAGAAGCCGCTTCTCTGGCCGCTTATTTGGCCGGTGCAGCGGGGGCTGGGGCGGGTGCAGCAGCCGGTGCAGCAGCGGGTGCTGCCGACTCATGGGTGCTGCCAGCATCGTGTTTTTCACCGCCCATGTCGAGCTTGTCGCCGCCTTTCATGATGACGAACATTGAAATAGCGGCGAATACCACGAAGCCGACGACGATTTTCCACATGCTGAGAGCCTCCTAAAAGCGCTGTGTTGAGAAAAAGGCCCGCCGTGGCGGGCCCGGGTTCAGGTTGCGGTCGGACCGATCAGTCGTCCGCGTAGATGTCCACGTCCTTGGTTTCCTTCACGAAGATCAGGCCGATCACGAAGGTCGCGGCGGCGATCACGATGGGGTACCAGAGGCCATAGTACATGTTGCCGTTTTGGGCCACCATGGCGAAGGAGATGGTGGGCAGCAGACCGCCGAACCAGCCGTTGCCGATGTGATAGGGCAGCGACATGGAGGTGTAGCGGATGCGCGTGGGGAACAGCTCCACCAGCATGGCAGCGATGGGGCCGTAGACCATGGTCACGTAGATCACCAGCACGCTCAGGATGGCGACGATGGTCAGCTTGTCCACCTTGGCCGGATCGGCCTTGGCGGGGTAGCCGGCGGCGCGCAGCGCGTCGGTGGTCTCCTTGCGGAAGGCGGCAATGGCCTTGGCGCTGGCTTCGTCGAACTTGCTGTTCACCACCACACCCACGGGGGCGGTGATTTCCTTGTCGCCGATCTTGATCACGGCGGGGCCGGCAGCAGCAGCGGTCACGTTGTCGTAGCTGACCGAGTTCTGGGCCAGGAAACGCTTGGCGATGTCGCAGGACTTGGTGAAGTCGATCTCACGTGCCACCGGGTTGCCCTGGAAGGAGCAGTCAC
>CAYUAH010000468.1:0-2105 GCA_964442375.1 uncultured Hydrogenophaga sp.
GCGGACCATGAACTCCTTGAGGATGTCGTTCTGTATGGTCCCGCTCAACTGGTCCTGGCTCACGCCCTGCTCTTCCGCCGCCACCACGTAACCGGCCAGCACCGGCAGCACGGCGCCGTTCATGGTCATGGAGACCGAGACCTTGTCCAGCGGGATGCCGTCGAACAGGATCTTCATGTCCTCCACCGAGTCGATGGCCACGCCGGCCTTGCCCACGTCGCCGGTCACGCGCGGGTGGTCGCTGTCGTAGCCCCGGTGGGTCGCCAGGTCAAACGCCACCGACACACCCTGCCCGCCCGCCGCCAGCGCCTTGCGGTAGAAGGCATTCGATTCCTCGGCGGTGGAGAAACCCGCGTACTGGCGGATGGTCCAGGGCCGCACCGCGTACATGGTGGCCTGCGGGCCGCGAATAAAGGGCTCGAAGCCCGGCAGCGTGTTGGTGTGCGGCAGCTGCGCCGTGTCCTCGGCGGTGTACAGCGGCTTGACCGTGATGCCCTCGGGCGTGACCCAGTTCAGGCTGGACAGCGGCTTGTCCTTGAGCGATTTGGCGGCGGCTTTTTCCCAGTCGGACAGGCTGGCGGGCTTGAATTCGAAGGTGCGCATGGCGGGGGCAAGGGTTTTCAGGGGTGCCGGGATTCTACATGATTCATAATTATTGATGCAAAATTAAGTTGAACTACAATCACCTTCCGCATGTTCGACACCCGCCCTGACGCCACCATCATCCCGCGCGCCCTGTACGAAGAGGTCGCGGAACGTCTGCGCCAGCGCATCTTCAACCGCGAGCTCGAACCCGGCAGCTGGATAGACGAGCTCAAGATCGCCGACGAGCTGGGCATCAGCCGCACGCCGCTGCGCGAGGCGCTCAAGGTCCTGGCCGCCGAAGGCCTGATCACCATGAAGGTGCGGCGCGGCGCCTACGTCACCGAGGTCAGCGACAAGGACCTGGCCGACGTCTACCACCTGCTCTCGCTGCTTGAGTCCGACGCCGTGGCGGTGGTGGCTGAGCGCGCCAGCGAAGACGACCTGGCCGAGCTGGAGCGCCTGCACATGGAGCTGGAGGCTGCCGGGCGCGACCCGGAGCGCCAGCGCGAACGCTTCTTCCAGATCAACGAGCAGTTCCACATGCGCCTGCTCGACATCGCCAACAACCGCTGGCGCGACCAGATGGTGAGCGATCTTCGCAAGGTGATGAAGCTCAACCGCCACAACTCGCTGTTCAAGACGGGCCGTGTCCAAGAGTCCTTGCAGGAACACCGTGCGGTCATGACGGCGCTGCTGGCACGCAACCCCACCCTGGCCGCGCAACGCATGCGCGAGCACTTTCTGAACGGGCTGGAAGCCGCGATCTGACCTGGGGCTGGGCCTGCTACATTGCGGCGCAGAAAACCCTGGAGCTTTTCCGTGACGCACCCCTCGCCCCAACCCGGCATCCTCGCGCCCTTGCCACCGCTGGCGCGCTACATCAGTTTCATCCAGCGCGAGGGCGCCGATGCGCGCGATGCATTGCGTGCCCTGGCCGCTCACGCCACCGGCGAAGGCCTGGTGGTGGGCCTGGGCGCCGGACTGGTGGCCAGCCTGGGTGCCCACATCAACGGCCTGCGTTCGTTCGAAGGCATCACGGGCGCCAAGATGCGCCTGCCGAGCACCCCAGCCGCCTTGTGGTTGTGGCTGCGCGGCGACGACCGGGGCGAGCTGCTGCACCGCAGCCGTAAACTGACCACGCTGCTGGCACCGGCCTTTGACCCGCAGCACATCACCGAAGCCTTCGTGCACGCCGGCGGCAAGGATTTGAGCGGCTATGAAGACGGCACCGAAAATCCGACCGGTGACGACGCGGTGGCGGCCGCCCTTGTGGCGCCCGAGGCCGGCCCCCTGGCCGGCTCCAGCTTCGCGGCCGTACAAAGCTGGCGCCACAACATGCCCAAGTTCGACGCCATGACGCGCGAGCAGCAGGACGCCTGCATTGGCCGCGAGCGTGACAGCAACGAGGAGATGGACGACGCGCCTGAATCGGCCCACGTCAAACGCACGGCCCAGGAAAACTTCGAGCCCGAGGCCTTTGTGCTGCGCCGCTCCATGCCCTGGACCGAAGGCAACGAAGG
>CAYUAH010000469.1:0-2064 GCA_964442375.1 uncultured Hydrogenophaga sp.
GCTTGATCATCTGGCGCTTGGCGTTGGGCAGCTCCAGCGCCATCAGGTTCTTGCCGGGGATGGTCTCGATCACGCGGATGGACACCAGCGAGAGCGAGCGCGCCAGGTCGCGCGCCAGGTTGACGATCTGCGAGCCCTTGACGCCGGTGGCCGGCTCGATTTCGTAGCGGGTGATCACAGGGCCCGGTGCGGCGGCCACCACGCGCACTTCCACGCCAAAGTCCTTGAGCTTTTTCTCGATCAAACGGCTGGTCATCTCCAGCGTCTCGGGCGCCACCGTGTTTTGCTGGCCGGGCGCGGCGTCGAGCAGGTCCACCTGCGGCAGCTTGCTGTCGGGCATTTCGGTGAACAGGGGCTTTTGCCGCTCCTTGATCACGCGCTCGCTCTTGGGCACCTCCACCAGCACCGGCTCGATGATCTTGACCGGCGGGGCGTGGTGTTCCTTGATTTCCACGCGCGCTTCCTCCACCACCTCTTCGCGCGCCTTGGCGGCTTGTTCGCCGATGCGCAGGTCTTCCGTGGCCTCGCGCTTCTCACGCCGGGCGTCGAACCACTGGTCCAGACGCTCGCCAATGCGTTCGGCCCAGTGGCCCCACGAGAAGCGGAAGGCCCAGCCCGACGCCAGTACGATCAGCGCCAGCGCCAGCAGCGTGCTGCCGGTGAAGCCCAGCCAGCGCGCGGTCAGCGGGCCCAGGCTGGCGCCCAGCACGCCGCCGGCGTGGCCGGGCAGGTGCGATTCCATGCGGTACAGCCGGCCCCATTCCAGCACCGTGCTGGCCGCCAGCAAAACCAGCAGCGCCAGCCAGAAGGCCACACGCCGCATTTGCGGGCGCTGCCACCATGCGGGGTCGTCCAACGGCGGGGGCAATGGTTCGTCGCGCTCCACGCGCAGCCAGCGGGCCAGCCCGGCCAGCCAGGCGCGCACCGCCGCCGCCACGCACCACCAGACCGAAAAACCCAACAGGTAGTAGCTGCCGTCCGACAGCAGGGCGCCCAGGCGGCCGCCCCAGTTGCGCACTTCGGCGCGGGTGCCGGTGGTGGACCAGGCCGGGTCGGCCAATGAATGGCTGAGCAGCGCCATCAGCCAGAACAGCAGGGCGGCCGCGCCCAGCACGAGGGCAATTTCCTGGGCAAACCGCGCCACGCCCGACGGGGGCGGGTTCTGCCGGTCGGCATTGAGGGTGTTCAAGGAATAGGTCATAGGCTCCCGCGATCAGCCGACAAGCTTACCGCAGTCGGTGTGGGGGAATGGGTTTCCGTACAGTCCGGCCGTCCTGTGCGGTTCTTACAATCCAGGCTCAACGCCCACTGCACATTTTTCACCATGAAACACGCCAAAGTCCTGATCCTCGGCTCCGGCCCCGCCGGCTACACCGCCGCCGTCTACGCCGCGCGCGCCAACCTCAACCCGGTGCTGGTCACCGGCCTGGCACAGGGCGGGCAGCTCATGACCACCACCGAGGTGGACAACTGGCCGGCCGACGTCATGGGCGTGCAAGGCCCCGAGCTGATGCAGCGCTTCCAGGAGCACGCCGAGCGTTTCAAAACCGAAATCGTGTTCGACCACATCAACGCGGTCGACTTTTCCAAACGTCCCTTTACCCTCAAAGGCGACAGCGACACCTACACCTGTGACTCGCTGATCATCGCCACCGGTGCGTCCGCCAAGTACCTGGGCCTGCCGTCCGAGGAGGCTTTCATGGGCAAGGGTGTGAGCGGCTGCGCCACCTGCGACGGCTTTTTCTACCGCGACCAGGTGTGCTGCGTGGTGGGTGGCGGCAACACCGCCGTGGAAGAGGCGCTGTACCTGTCCAACATCGCCAGCAAGGTCTACCTGGTGCACCGTCGCGACAAGTTCAAGGCCGAGCCCATCCTGGTGGACAAGCTGATGGAGAAGGTGGCGGCCGGCAAGATCGAGCTGAAAACCTTCAAGACGCTGGACGAGGTGCTGGGCGACAAGACCGGCGTGACCGGTATCCGGATCAAGAGCACGTTGGACGGCAGCACCGAGGACATCGCGCTGCAGGGCTGCTTCATCGCCATCGGCCACGCGCCCAACACCGA
>CAYUAH010000470.1:0-2059 GCA_964442375.1 uncultured Hydrogenophaga sp.
ACCCCCCTGAAGGAGCGCTTTCCATGATCGCCCGTTTTTCCCGTCGCAGCCTGTGTTCGGCCGTCGCCCTGACCCTGGGCCTGGCCGCCTCTGTCTCCGTCTCGGCCCAGGAGGTCACACTCAAGGCCGTCAACGCCTTCCAGGAGGGCACCTACTTTGCCAAGAACTTCGAGCGTTTCATCAAGAAGGTGAACGACGAAGGCAAAGGTGTGGTGCAGATCAACTACATCGGCGGCCCCAAGGCCATCCCCACCTTTGACCAGGGCGCGGCCCTGCGCAACGGCGTGGTCGATCTGGCCAACACCTCGGCCTCCTTCACCGCCAGTTTGGTGCCCGAAGGCCTGGCCCTGAACTACACCCACATGAGCATGGCCGAGCTGCGCAAGAACGGTGGCCTGGAACAGCTCAACAAGGCCTACCAGGACAAGGGCCTGTACTACTTCGCCCGCACTGGCGAAAACATCCCGTACCACATCTACACCAACAAGAAGATCGACAAGGCCGACCTCACCGGCCAGAAGCTGCGCATCGCGCCCATCTACCGCGATTTCTTCCAGAAGCTGGGCGCCACCGTCACCACCATCCCGCCTGGTGACGTGTACACCGCGCTGGAGCGTGGTGTGGTGGACGGCTACGGCTGGCCGCTGCTGGGCATCTTCGACATGGGCTGGCAGGAAAAGACCAAGTTCCGTGTGGACCCCGGCTTCTACACCATCGAGCTGGGCGTGGTTTTCAGTGCCAACACCTGGAAGAAGCTGAGCCCGGCCCAGCGCAGCTTCATGGAAAAGCAAGGTGCCTGGCTGGAGAGCCTGAACGCCGAAGACGCTGCGCGCGATGTGCCGGCCGAACTCAAGAAGCAGGAAGCCGCCGGCATCCAGACCATCAAGCTCGACCCCGCACAGGCCACGATGATGCTCAAAACCGCTTCCGACGCCGCCTGGGACGGCATCGTGCGCACCAGCCCCACCTACGGGCAGACGCTGCGCAACATGATGGCGCCGAAATAAGGCTCCCGCCGCGCCGCAGATGAACACGACCGCTGCGTCCATCCGTGACCTGGTCCGCGCGGACCAGGTGCACAAAGACCTCTACCTGAGCCCCGAGCTGTTTGCGCTGGAGCAGCGCGAGTTCTTCGGCAACACCTGGCAGTACGCGGGCCACGTGAGCCAGATACCCAGTGCGCTGGACTACATCACGGTGGACATCGCAGGCCAGTCGCTGCTGATTCTGCGCGACAACGAGGGCGCCGTGCGGGCCCTGCACAACCGCTGCGCCCACAAGGGCGTGCGGCTGTACACCGCCGAATCGGGCCAGCTCGGTGCGCGTTTCCTGCGTTGCCCCTACCACGCGTGGAGCTACCGGCTGGACGGTGCGCTCGCGTCTTACCCGCTGCGCGCCGGTTACGAAGGCACGGGCATGTGCGAGTCGGCCAACGGCAAAGGCTTGGCGCCGGTGAGCGGATTGCAGGTGTACCGGGGCTTCATCTTCGTCCGTTTGAACGACGGTGGGCCGGCCTTCGAGGACTACTTCGGCGAGGCCCTGGCCGCGCTGGACCAGATGGTGGACCGTTCGCCCAGCGGCGAGCTGGTGATCGAAGGCGGCGTGCTGCGCAACACCATCCACTGCAACTGGAAGTTCTACCTGGAGAACATCAACGACACGGTGCACCCGGTCAGCACCCACGAGTCGGCCGTGCGGGCCGCGCAGTCGCAGTGGACCGAGACCGACCCCAGCGTCGCCAAACCGCTGGCCATCGAGCAGATCCTGCCATTTGGTCAGCCCTATGCCTTTTTTGAAGGCATGGGCGGGCGCGTGCTGCCCCAGGGCCACAGCATCTCCGGCACGCGGGCCAGCGTGCATTCGGGCTATGGCGAACTGGGCGACTACGTGCAGGCATTGGCCGCCGCCCATGGCGAGGAACGTGCCAAGGCGATCCTCGAACACTCACCGCAGAACGTGGTGCTCTACCCCAGCCTGGCGGTCAAGGGTTCGCCCCAGACCATACGCGTGATCCGCCCGGTGGCGGTGGACCGCACGGTGATCGAGGCCTGGAACTTCC
>CAYUAH010000471.1:0-2044 GCA_964442375.1 uncultured Hydrogenophaga sp.
GCCGACTGTGTTAAAAAGTCCTGATACCCCTGGGGGATGGTCCCCCGGGCTTTGTTGAGGAGCGACCGATGTTTCCTGAATACCGCGACCTGATCACCCAACTCAAGGGCCACGACGCGCATTTCACGCGTCTGTTCGACAAACACAACGAGCTGGATCAGGCGATCAAGAACATGGAGTCGCGCATCGTGGCGGCCACCGAGGTCGAGATCGAGGTCAAGAAGAAAGAAAAGCTGCAGCTCAAGGACCAGCTCTACGCCCACCTCAAGAAGGTGGAGGCGGGCGCGCCGTGATCAACGGGGCGCGGGTGGCCCGTTGAGGGCCATGTCCTCGCGCACCCGCACAAAGGTGGCGAAGCGGGGCACGCCACTGTCGTTCAGTCCCCGGTAGCGGTAAGTCACCCATGTGCCTGGTGGCGGTGGATCGCGGCGCTGCGCGTCGCTCAGGCCGCTGCCGAGCTTGAAACGTTGGCCCTGTGGCGTTTGGACCAGCAGCGCACCTGCCATCCCCAGGTACTTGCCCTTGCCGGGCTCCACGCCCAGCACCTGGGCCTCGGCGTCTTCGTGGGTCTTGAGTTTGAGGATGTCGTTGCTGCGTCCGGCCTGGTAGCGTGCGGCGCCCCGGTGCAGCATCAGGCCTTCGCCACCTTGGCGTTCGGTCTGGCGCAGCAGCGACTTGAGGGCCTTTTCGTTGTCCACGCGGCGCTGGGGCACGGGCTGCAGCCAGGGCGGGACGCCCATCACCGCCATCGCCGCCACGCGTTCGTCGAAGCTTCCGCCGTGGCCGGGCAGATCGAACACCATGAACCGCAGCTGGCGCCAGGCCGTGTCATCGGGCGTTTCCCGCCGCACCGTGGACACCGTCTCGCTGAAGCGCCCACGCCCGGCCCACAGTTCGCCATCCATGGGGATGTCGGGCCAGCCGCTGGTGAACCAGGCTGGCGCCGCGATGGGCTGGCCGCCCCGTGTGAGGAGTTGGCTGCCGGTCCAGTGGCCGCGCACGCCGTCCAGCTTTTCGCTGACCCAGTAGTCGGGCAGGTGCACGCCGGCTTTGTAGCTGCCCGCCAGCATCAGGGCAGGCGGCGGGGCCGGCGTTTGCGCCAGGGCCCACACGCCTCCCCACAGCAGGCCCGCAGCCAGGAACGTGCGGCGCGCCCACTTCAACATGGCGGTCGCTGGGCTCAGCTCTCGGCGGGCTCGGCGATGCCACCCACCACGTTGCTGAAACCGCCGTCCACGTAGGTGATTTCGGCGCTGACGCCACCGGCCAGATCGCTCAGAAGGAAGGCCGCCACGTTGCCCACGTCCTCGATGGTCACGTTGCGGCGGATGGGCGAGGTGTCGGCGACCACGCTCAGGATCTTGCCAAAACCCTTGATGCCGCTGGCGGCCAGGGTTTTGATGGGGCCAGCGCTGATGCCATTGACACGGATGTCCTTGGGGCCCAGCGAGTCGGCCAGGTAGCGCACGCTGGCTTCCAGGCTGGCCTTGGCCAGGCCCATGGTGTTGTAGTTGGGCACCACGCGGATGGCGCCCAGGTAGGTCAGCGTCAGCAGGGCCGATTTGGGGTTGAGGTAGGGCAGGGCGGCCTTGGCCATGGCCGGGAAGCTGTAGGCGCTGATGTCGTGCGCGATCTTGAAGCCTTCGCGCGACAGGCCATCGAGGAAGTCGCCTGCGATCGCTTCGCGTGGGGCGTAGCCGATGCTGTGCACAAAACCGTCGAAGTTGGGCCAGTGGGCCGACAAATCCTTGAACAGCTTGTCGATCTGGGCGTCGTCGCCCACATCGCAGTCAAACACGAGTGAGGAGTTGAAGTCGGCGGCGAACTCGGTGATGCGGTCCTTGAAGCGCTCACCCACGTAGCTGAAAGCCAGCTCGGCACCTTGTTCGTGGCAGGCACGGGCGATGCCGTAGGCGATGGAGCGGTTGGACAACACGCCGGTGATGAGCAGCTTCTTGCCGGTGAGAAAACCCATGGATCAGTCTCCAGAAAAATATCCTGCAGAATTGTCTCATGCGTCGTTTGTTGCTCTCCTGCTTGCTGG
>CAYUAH010000472.1:0-2044 GCA_964442375.1 uncultured Hydrogenophaga sp.
TTGGAGGCCGAGAGCTGGCCGCCGTTGGCGAAGGAGGTTTCCATGGCGGCGTAGCGGTGCCGCTCGAACAGGGTGACGGAAAAACCGCGCTGGGCGAGCGCGTAGGCTGTGGTGACACCGGTGATGCCACCGCCGATGACGGCGATTGATTGCTGCATGGTTTCAGGTTCCAAACGTCGAGGATGGAAGCGTCCCGCACACCGTGTGCGACGCGCGCCCCCTCTGTTTGTGACCTGAGAGATTCACCCGTTGTTGCGGCGGGCTTGCTCCTGCGGTGGGCCGGGTGACGAATCCCGACCGCTCTTCAGAGTTTTGTTCGCGGGACCGGTCCTTTGGCCTGAGAGTTTCCGGGGCGGTTGCTCCTTCGGCGCCGCGCTGCCTTGTCAGGCGTGCGGTCTCTCCCGATCCTGCGTGGGCCCTCGCGGGCCGGGAAAATCAATCGGTGGCGAGTTCCCCCACCGGCACGCAGCTGCAGAACAGGTTGCGGTCGCCATAGACGTTGTCGATGCGGCCCACCGGCGGCCAGTACTTGGCGTGTGCGCGGGTCGATTGCGAGGCCGCGCCCACGTCACGCCCGTAGGGATGCGGCCAGTCGGCCTTCATCAGGCTGTCGGCGGTGTGGGGCGCGTTTTTCAGCGGGTTGTTGTCCTGCGGCCAGCTGCCGCTCTCGATCAGGCGGATCTCCTCACGGATGGCGATCATGGCGGCGATGAAGCGGTCCAGCTCTTCCAGCGTCTCGCTCTCCGTCGGCTCCACCATCAGGGTGTTGGCCACGGGGAAGCTCAGCGTGGGCGCGTGGAAGCCGTAGTCCATCAGGCGCTTGGCCACGTCTTCGGCCATCACGCCGCTGCTGTCTTTCAGGCCGCGCAGGTCCAGGATGCACTCGTGCGCCACGTGGCCGTTTTCGCTCGCGTACAGGGTGGGGTAGTGGTCGGCCAGGCGCTTGCTGATGTAGTTGGCGCTGAGGATGGCGGCTTCGGTGGCGTGCTTCAGGCCTTCGGCGCCCATCATGCGGATGTACATCCAGCTGATGGGCAGGACGGCGGCGTTGCCCAGAGGTGCAGCGGACACGGCACCCACACGGCTGCGTTCGTCGGCAGGGGTGCCACACACCCCGGCCGGCTCGGCGCCAGCACGGTGCCCGGGCAGGAAAGGCACCAGGTCCTCGACCACACACACCGGGCCCACGCCGGGGCCACCGCCGCCGTGCGGGATGCAGAAGGTCTTGTGCAGGTTGAGGTGGCTCACGTCGCCACCGAACTCGCCCGGTGCCGCCACGCCGACGAGCGCGTTCATGTTCGCGCCATCGACGTACACGCGCCCGCCGTGCCGGTGCACGAGCTCGCACAGCTCCTTCACACGCGCCTCGAACACGCCGTGCGTGCTGGGGTAGGTGATCATCACGCAGGCGAGGTTGGCGCTGTGCTGCTCGCACTTGGCCTTGAGGTCGTCGAGGTCGACGTTGCCCATGGCATCGCACTTCGTCACCACGACCTGCATGCCGACCATCTGCGCGCTGGCCGGGTTGGTGCCGTGCGCCGACTCGGGGATCAGGCAGATGTTGCGGTGGTGCTCGCCGCGCGACGCGTGCCAGGCCTTGATGACGAGCAGGCCGGCGTACTCGCCCTGGCTGCCTGCGTTGGGCTGCAGGCTGACGCCGGCGTAGCCCGTGGCCTGGCAGAGCCACTCGCAGAGCTGGTCGTTCAGTTCCCAGTAGCCGGCGAGCTGGTCGCGCGGCGCGAAGGGGTGCACGCCGGCGAACTCGGGCCAGGTGACCGGGATCATCTCGCTCGTGGCGTTGAGCTTCATCGTGCACGAGCCGAGCGGGATCATGCTGCGATCGAGCGCCAGGTCCTTGTCGGCGAGGCTGCGGATGTAGCGCAGCATCTCCGTCTCGCTGTGGTGGGTGTTGAACACCGGGTGCGTGAGGAAGGTGCTCGTGCGGCGCAGCGCGTGCGGGATGAGCGGCACGATGCCTCTCTCGTGCTCTGCCACCTGCGGCAGCTTCTTTCCCTTTGGCGCGAACCAGCGCCACAGCGCCTCG
>CAYUAH010000473.1:0-2036 GCA_964442375.1 uncultured Hydrogenophaga sp.
CCCGAAGATGCCCCGTTGACCTGGTGGTGCCAACACGACCACGCGGGGTGGAGCTGGGTTTACCGCCACATGATGCCCGTTTGGTTGGCCGCCGGCCACCGCGTGGTGGCGCCCGATCTGATGGGCTTTGGCAAAAGCGACAAACCCAAAAAAGAGCGTGCCCACAGCCTCGAGTGGCACCTCCAAACGCTGCAAGAGCTGTTGACACACCTGGACCTCCAACGCGTGGTGATGGTGATGCCAGAGGGCGATGCGCTGGCAGCCCTGCTGCTGCAGGCCGCGCCCGACCGCTTTGTGGGCCATTGGCCCGTGGCTGCAGGCAGCGCGCAGGACGCCAGCGGTGCCTTGGACGCCCCCTTCCCAGACCAGGGACACCGCGCCGGACCGCGTGCCTGGTCGCGACTGGTGTCGGCGGAAAATACCCTCAACCGCCCCGGCGCGGCGCCCCCACCCGACGCCGCCAGCGCCCGTGCCGCGCTGGCCCATTTTTCTCCCTGATTTTTTGTTCTCCACCCCATGGCACACATCTACATCCACTCCCCCAGCAGCTCGGTGCGCGACAAGGCCGCGTTCCAGCGTGGCCTGGCCCGCCTCAAAGCCCTCGGCCACCAGGTCGAACTCGACCCCGACACCCGCAGCCACCACCAGCGTTTTGCCGGCGACGACGCCACACGCCTGGCCGCCATTGGGCGCGCCGCAGCCAGTGGCGCCGACGTGGTGATGATCTCTCGTGGTGGCTACGGTCTCACGCGCATCCTGCCCGAGCTGCCGTTCAAAGCCATCGCCAAGAGCATCGAAAAAGGCACGCAATGGGTGGGCCTGAGCGATTTCACGGCCTTCCAACTGGCGGTGCTGGCCAAGACCGGTTCCACCACCTGGGCCGGTCCGGCGGTGGGCGAGGATTTTGGTGCCCAGGTGGAGGCCGATGGCTCGCCCGACATGATCATGGAGGCCTGTTTTGACGACCTCATCGACGGCCACGGCGAAGGCGCGGGCTGGCGCCTGCCTGCCGCCGACCTCAAGGCCCAGCCGCAACTGGCCGACTGGAAAACGCCACCGGCCACGCTGTGGGGCGGCAACCTCAGCGTGTTGTGCTCGCTGGTGGGCACGCCCTACCTGCCCGAGGTCAAAGGCGGCGTGCTGTTCATCGAGGACGTGGCCGAGCACCCCTACCGCGTGGAGCGCATGCTGACGCAGCTGTTGCACGCCGGCATACTCGCGCGACAAAAGGCCGTGGTGCTGGGCAGCTTCAGCGGCTACAAGCTGGTGCCCGGTTACGACCGAGGCTTCGACATGCCCGCCGTGGTGGCCTGGCTGCGTGCCCAGCTCAAGCTGCCGGTGTTGACCGGCCTGCCGTTTGGGCACGTGCCCACCAAGGTGCTGCTGCCCGTGGGCCAGAAGGTGCGGCTGATGACCGAAGGGCGCGACGCGCTGATTTACTGGGGCTGACACAGCCCATTCAACAAGAAGAAGGAGACACCGGTGCGCTGGATCAAACGTGGACTGTGGGCCGTGTTGGCCCTGTTGGTGTTGATGGGTCTTGCCCTGGGCCTGTACGTGCAGCGCAGCCTGCCCCAGCTCGATGGCCCCTTGCGCCTGAGCGTGCTCAAAGGACCGGTGGCGGTCAGACGCGATGCGTCCGACGTCACCCACATCGAGGCCCAGTCGCCCCTGGATGCCATGCGCGTCATCGGCTACGTGCACGCGCAGGAGCGTGGCTGGCAGCTGGACTTCAACCGCCGCATCATGCGCGGTGAGCTGTCGGCCTTGCTGGGGCCGGCCACGCTGGAGACCGACAAGCTCATGCGCACGCTGGGCATTCGGCAGGCAGCGCAGGCCCAGTGGGAGCGCCTGCCGGCCAGCGCCAAGGCGCAACTGGAGGCTTATGCCCAAGGCATCAATGCTTTCTACACGGAGGGCTCGCAGGCCCTGTCGCCCGAGTTCCAGATCCTGCAGGTCAACCCGCGCGACGCGGCCAAGACCGGCCAGTACTGGGACGTGCTCGACAGCATGGGCTGGTCCATCATGATGGCCTT
>CAYUAH010000474.1:0-2032 GCA_964442375.1 uncultured Hydrogenophaga sp.
CGCTGATGACGGCGGCCGCGCTCGATTCGCCTTGGGCGTAGGCGGCGCTGATGCGTTGGGCCAGCACCGCGGCATCGAGGGCCTGCAGCGGCAACGGGCCGTGGCGGCGTTGCACCTCCGACAAGGCGCTGAGCGCGTTTGCGTCGGCGGGCAAGAGGGCGCGGTGCAGCAGCACCGGGTGCTGGCCGTCGTCTTCCAGCAGCAGTTGGTGCTCGCGCGCAAAGGCGTAGGGCAGGGGGTGTTTCAAGCGGTCCCCTTCACTGTTCACCCCGGGTTGGCGCGGGTGTGGCGGCAGGTGCGCGCAGCAGCGGGTTGTCGATCAGGGCGCGGTTGGGCGCCGGCATCTGTGTGGGCAATACAGGGGCATCGTTCACGCTGAGGATGCCGCTGGGCTTGGGCTGCACCACCTGCTGAGAGGCGCGCAGCATGTCGTAGCGGTCTTGCGCCAGCGAGTCGGCCTGGCGGCCGTCGCGCATCACCACGGGCCGCAGGAAGACCATCAGGTTGCTCTTCTTGCGGTTGCGTTTGTCGTTCTTGAACAGGTTGCCGATGATGGGCACGTCGCCCAGTCCCGGCACCTTGTCCACCTTGCCGTCGTAGCTGTCCTGCAGCAGGCCGCCCAGGGCGATGATGGCACCGTCGTCCACCACCACGGTGGATTCGATGGAGCGCTTGTTGGTGGTGGGGCCGGCGGCGGCGTTGACGCTGGTTTCCACCACGTTGCTGACCTCCTGGAACAAGGTCATCTTCACCGTGCCGTCTTCACCGATCTGCGGGCGCACGCGCAGGGTCAGGCCCACGTCCTTGCGTTCGATGGTCTGGAACGGGTTGACCGAGCCGTTGCCGCCCGAGTTGTTGTTGGTGTACTGGCCGGTGAGAAAGGGCACGTTCTGGCCGATCACGATCTTGGCTTCCTCGTTGTCCAGCGTCAGCAGGTTGGGCGTGGACAACACGTTGGCATCGCCCTCGGTTTCCAGAAAGCGCGCCAGCGCACCCAGGTAGTAGGTGCCGTTGATGCGCGGCACCAGGGCGATGTTCATGCCGGTTTGCGGCAGGTTGGTGATGGTGCCGCTGCCGCTTTGTGCCGCCAGACTCAGGATGTTGCCCGCCGTGCCGAAGTTGGTGCCGATGGCGCCGATGACACCGCTGCCGGCGCGCCCCACCAGGCTTTGCCACTGTATGCCGAACTCGGCCGCCTTCTCGGCGCTGACCTCGACGATCAGGCTTTCCACATAGACCTGGGCGCGGCGCGTGTCGAGCTTGTCGATCACCGCGCGCAACTGGCGGTACTGCGGCTCGGGCGCGCTGATGATGAGTGAATTGGTGCTCGGGTCGGCCTGGATCTGACCGCCCGTGCTGGGCCCGGCGTTGGCGTTGATGGGCGCGGTGGCGGCTGAGCTGCCTGCCGCCAGGCTGGCCGGTGAGCGCTGGGGTGTGCCGGTGGCGATGCCGCTCAGGCCTGTGCCACCCGTCGAGGCGGTGTTGCCGCTGCCATCGGCCGCGATGGCCGCCCGCAGTGTGGCTGCGAGCTGCACCGCGTCGGCGTTTTTGAGGTAGACCACGTGGATGTTGCCGCTGGCGTTTTCCGAGCTGGGGCGGTCCAGTTTTTCCACCAGCGAGCGCACCAGTGCGATGCGTGCCGGGTTGGCCGCGCGCAGCACCAGGGCGTTGCTGCGCGGTTCGGCCAGCAGCGTGGTCTTGAAGCTGTTGTCGGTCTGGCCCTGGCCACCCGCCGCGGCGGCGGTGGGCGTCCCGGTGGCGCCGCTGTCGATGAGCTTGAGCACCATGGGCGCCATGTCCACCGCCATCGCGTGGCGCAGCGGAATCACTTCCACGTCGCTGGCGTTGGAGACGTCCAGAGCCGCCACGATGCGGGCGATGCGCTGCAGGTTGTCGGCGTAGTCGGTGATCACCAGGGCGTTGCTGCCGGGCGTGACGTTGATGGTGTTGTTGGGGCTGATGAGAGGGCGCAGCACCGCCACCAGGTTGTTGGCCGACTCGTGGTTGAGGCGGAAGATCTGGGTCACGATCT
>CAYUAH010000475.1:0-2020 GCA_964442375.1 uncultured Hydrogenophaga sp.
GCCCAGGCGCGTGCCGTGGCCGATGGCCTGGAGGCCGACGTGGTGACCTTCAACACCACCACCGACGTGGACTTTCTGGCCGACAAGGGCGTGGTCGCCAAGGACTGGCGCCAGAAATTCCCCAATGGCGCCGCGCCCACCACCTCGACCATGCTGTTCCTGGTGCGCAACGGCAACCCCAAGGGCATCAAGGACTGGGACGACCTCATCAAGCCCGGCGTGCAGGTGGTGGTGGTCAACCCCAAAACCGGCGGCAACGGCCGCATGGCCTACCTGGCCGCCTGGGGCCAGGTGCGTGCCAAGGGAGGCACCGACGCGCAGGCCGCCGAGTTCGTGAGCAAGCTCTACAAAAACGTGCCGGTGCTGGCACGCGGTGGGCGCGATGCCACGGGCATCTTCCTGCAACGCAACATCGGTGACGTGCTGGTGACCTTCGAGTCCGAAGTGGTGTCGGTGGACAACGAATTCGGCGCCGGCAAGGTCGATGCCATCCACCCCAGTGCCTCCATCATTGCCGAGAACCCGGTGGCCGTCGTCGAGCGCACCGCGGCCAAAAAAGGCACGGGCGAACTGGCCAAGGCCTACCTCGACTTCCTCTACAGCCCCGAGGGCCAGGAGATCGCCGCCAAGCACAACATCCGCCCACGCAACGAAGCCGTGCTGAAGAAATACGCCAGCGCCTTCAAGCCCGTCAAGCTGTTCAGCGTGGACCAGTATTTCGGCTCCCTGGCCGAGGCGCAGAAGGTGCACTTCAACGACGGCGGCCAGTTCGACAAGCTCTACACCGCAGGCAAATAAATGTCGCAGTCCGTCACCCTGGCCCTGCATGGCTCGGAGGCGCTGGACGCGCCGCCGCGCAAGCGCGCCGCCAAGCGCGTGTTGCCCGGCTTCAACCTCACGCTGGGCTACACGGTGTTCTACCTGAGCCTGATCGTGCTGATCCCGCTGTCGGCCCTGGTCATCAAGACCTTCTCGCTGACCTGGCCACAGTTCGTCGAAGCCGCCACCGCGCCGCGCGTGCTGGCCTCCTACCGCCTGACCTTCGGCGCCTCGCTGCTCGCGGCCTTGGTCAACGTGGTGTTTGGCCTGCTGGTGGCCTGGGTGCTGGTGCGCTACAGCTTTCCCGGCAAGAAGATCGTGGACGCCCTGGTGGACCTGCCCTTCGCCCTGCCCACGGCCGTGGCCGGCATCTCGCTGACCGCGCTGCTGGCCGGCAACGGCTGGGTCGGCCAGTACCTGGAGCCCCACGGCATCCAGCTTGCCTTCAACCCCAACGGCGTGGTCATCGCCCTCATCTTCATCGGCCTGCCCTTTGTGGTGCGCACGGTGCAGCCGGTGCTGGAAGACGCTGAAAAGGAACTGGAAGAGGCCGCCATGTGCCTGGGCGCCACGCGCTGGCAGACCTTCACCAAGGTCATCCTGCCCAGCATTGGCCCGGCCCTGCTGACGGGTTTTGCCATGGCGTTTGCGCGCGCCATCGGCGAGTACGGCTCGGTCATCTTCATCGCCGGCAACATGCCCATGGTGTCCGAGATCACGCCACTGATCATCATCGGCAAGCTCGAACAGTACGACTACGCCGGCGCCACCGCCGTGGCCTCGGTCATGCTGGGCATTTCCTTCATCCTGCTGCTGGTCATCAACGGCCTGCAGACCTGGCAACGCAAGCGTTCGGGAGCCGCGTCATGAGCGCGCCAGCCAAAAA
The DNA here is from genome assembly GCA_964442375.1 of uncultured Hydrogenophaga sp. Lineage (GTDB taxonomy): Bacteria > Pseudomonadota > Gammaproteobacteria > Burkholderiales > Burkholderiaceae_C > Hydrogenophaga. Next base: position 1,706 of record CAYUAH010000475.1, read on the forward strand.
ATCGCCCCACACCACAGAGGCGCCGTGGGTGCGCTGGACGCTCATCGGCGTCGCGCTGACCTTCATGTTCCTGTTCCTGGTGCTGCCCCTGGCCGCGGTGTTCACCGAAGCCCTGCGCAAGGGCTGGGAGGCCTACTGGGAAGCGCTCAAAGAGCCCGACGCCTGGGCCGCCATCCGCCTCACGCTCATCACCGCCGCCATCGCCGTGCCGCTGAACCTGGTGTTCGGCATCGCGGCGGCCTGGTGCATCGCCAAGTACGAGTTCAAGGGCAAGTCCTTCCTCACCACCCTGATCGACCTGCCCTTCTCGGTGTC
>CAYUAH010000476.1:0-2015 GCA_964442375.1 uncultured Hydrogenophaga sp.
GGGTCGCGATCGATGTCGCGCGCCACGGCCAGGATGTCGACGTCTTCCTGCCCGAAGGTGGCGATCAGCCGCGCCGCCACCTCGGGCGCCGAGGGCAGCGCCTGCGGTTGTTTGAACAGCGCCTGCAGCCGTGGATCGGGGGTTGCCATGTGTCAGCTCAGGAAGGCCGACAGCTCACCCGCCGAGGTCCATTCGGACGGGTCTTTGTCCAGCACCTGCTCCAGATCGAGGCCCAGCAACATGGCCACCACGTCGGGGAAGGTCTTGGTCAGGCCTTCGCGGTCCATGTTGATCTCCTGGCAGCGCGCGCGCCACGAGGCCATGTGCACCACCCCGGCCATGGGCTCGTGGATGTCGCCCTCGAAAGGCAGCAGCTGGTGCTGCAAGGCGCGAACAATGGCGTCGGGGAAGTCCCACTTCTTGGCAAACCCGGCGCTCACGTCGGCGTAGGTGTAGCCCAGGTGGGCGCGTTCGGCCTCGGCGCGGTGCAGGTCCAGCGGCGCCACGCTGAAATCGATCTTGGCCACCACGTCGGGCATGCCGATGTGCATCACCAGGTCGCCCACCGCATGCACCAGGCCGGCCGTGAAGGAAGCCCCATCGTGCAGGCGCAGGCCGGGCGCCAGCGCGCGGCAGGCCTTGGCGGTGTTGAGGCTGTAGCGCCAGAACTGCTCGAGGTTGACACCGGGCACGGCCTTGAAGCTGCTGGACAGCGCCACCGCCGTGACCAGGGTGCGCACGTGCGAAAAACCCAGGATGCCGACCGCGTCGTCCACGCTGCTGATCTGGCGCGTGACGTTGAAGAAAGCCGAGTTGGCCAGCTTGAGCATGCGCGCCGTCAGCGCCGGGTCGGTGGCCACCAGCGCGCCGATCTTGCGCGGGCTGGGATCGTCCGCGTCCAGCTCGGACAACACTTCTGACACGACCTTGGGGATGCTGGGCAGCGCGTTCGACTTGGCCAGCAGGGCTTGAAGTTCCATGGACGTCGGGGGAGGACTGGAGGAGGGTTTTTCAGTATAGGCGCAGCCGAGCGGGCCGACACAGCCATGTGTCCGCCATCAGCGTTTGAGCCCCTGCAATTTGGCAAAGGCCGAGGCCATGGCGCCGCCCTGCGGCAAGGCGTCGCGCCCACGCTGCACCTGCTGGCCGCGCCCTGCCCCTTCAAAGCGGTTGTCACGCGGGCCATCCTTGCGGGCAGGCGCGGCGTCCAGCTTCATGCTCAGGCCGATGCGCTTGCGCGCCACGTCCACCTCCATCACCTTGACCTTGACGATGTCGCCGGTCTTGACCACCTCGCGCGCATCGTTGACGAACTTGTGGCTCAGTTGGCTCACGTGCACCAGGCCGTCCTGGTGCACGCCCAGGTCGATGAAGGCGCCGAACTGGGCCACGTTGCTCACCGTGCCCTCCAGCACCATGCCCTCCACCAGGTCCTTGATGTCTTCCACGCCCTCGTTGAAGCGGGCCACCTTGAAGTCCGGGCGCGGATCGCGGCCGGGCTTCTCCAGCTCGCCCAGAATGTCCTTGACGGTGATGACGCCGAACTTCTCGTTGGCGAACAGCTCCGGCTTGAGCGTCTTGAGCATGTCGGCGCGGCCCATCAGCTCGGCCACCGGTTTGCCGGTCTTGTCGATGATGGCTTGCACCACCGGGTAGGTTTCAGGGTGCACACCGGTCATGTCCAGCGGGTTATCGCCGCCACGGATGCGCAGGAAGCCCGCCGACTGCTCGAAGGTCTTGGCGCCCAGGCCACTCACGTCCATCAACTGCTTGCGGCTCTTGAAGGCGCCGTTGGCTTCGCGCCAGCGCACCACGGCCTTGGCCACGCTGCCCGAGAGGCCCGACACGCGGGTGAGCAGCGGCACGCTGGCGGTGTTCAGGTCCACGCCGACGCCGTTCACGCAGTCTTCCACCACGGCTTCCAGCGTGCGGGCCAGTTCGCTCTGGTTGACGTCGTGCTGGTACTGGCCCACCCCGATGCTCTTGGGGTCGATCTTGACCAGCTCGGCCAGCGG
>CAYUAH010000477.1:0-2000 GCA_964442375.1 uncultured Hydrogenophaga sp.
GCGCCGGCGGCATCCCTCAGGTCATGAAGATCCTGCTCAATGCGGGCTTGCTGCATGGCGACTGCATCACCATCACCGGCCAGACCATTGCCGAAGTCCTCAAGGACGTGCCCGACCAGCCGCGTGCCGACCAGGACGTGATCCGCCCCATCAGCAACCCGATGTACGCACAAGGCCACCTGGCCATCCTCAAGGGCAACCTCAGCCCCGAGGGCGCCGTGGCCAAGATCACCGGCCTGAAGAACCCGGTCATCACCGGCCCGGCGCGCGTGTTCGACGACGAACAGTCGGCCCTGGCCGCCATCCTGGCCGGCAAGATCCAGGCCGGCGACGTGATGGTGCTGCGCTACCTGGGCCCCAAGGGCGGCCCCGGCATGCCCGAGATGCTGGCACCCACCGGCGCGCTCATCGGCGCCGGCCTGGGCGAAAGTGTGGGCCTCATCACCGACGGCCGTTTCTCCGGCGGCACCTGGGGCATGGTGGTCGGCCACGTGGCACCCGAAGCGGCCGCCGGCGGCACCATCGCCTTCGTGAACGAAGGCGACAGCATAACCATCGACGCCCACCAGCTGAAGCTGGAACTCAACGTGAGCGAGGCCGAACTGGCCAAGCGCCGCGAAGGCTGGACGGCACCCGCGCCGCGCTACACCCGTGGTGTGCAGGCCAAGTTCGCGTTCAACGCATCGAGTGCCAGCAAGGGCGCGGTGCTGGACGACTACTGATTTTTTGAATCGGTCATAACCAAGGCCGCCCACCCTGGGTGGGGTGGGCGGCCTTGCTTTTTGTGTCGCTCACTTGGGCCGCTGAATCTGCCCCATGTTCTTTTTCAGTTTCTGTATGCGGTCATCGTGGCGCTTGGCCTCTTTTTCCATGCGCTTGCGTTTGGTGTAACCGGAAAAATCGGCCCAGCTCCACCACGCGACGGCCAGGCCCAGCGGAACCATGGTCTGCCACCAGGCCCATTCGGCCACCGGACCGATGTCGGCCAGCTTGAGCAGCATCAACAACAGACCCAGCGCGAGAAACCACATCATCGACTCCATCGTCTCGGGACCGGCCCGCAGGATTTTTGAGATTGCCCTGGAACCGCTGGACAGACTGCGGCTCCTAGAATGGCGGCACACACCGCGCCACAGCCTGAAGGATACCCCGATGAAACACATTTTGACGACAGCTTTGCTCAGCAGCCTGGCCATCGCGCCCGCCCTGGCCAACGAAGCCCTGGCCAAAAACAAGCAGTGTGTGGCCTGCCACGCCGTGGACAAGAAGCTGGTGGGGCCGGCGTACAAAGACGTGGCCAAAAAATACGCGGGCCAGAGCGACGCCGCAGCCAAACTGGCGGCCAAGATCCTGGCCGGTGGCTCGGGCACCTGGGGCGCGGTGCCCATGCCGGCCAACACCCAGGTCAGCCAGGCCGAGGCGCTGCAACTGGCCAACTGGGTGCTTTCGCTCAAATGACACCATGACCGCGCCTGCGGCGGCGGATGACGGCGCTGCGCGCCAACAATGACAAGAGGCCCTCGCGGGCCTCTTTTTCATTTTGTCATCAGGCCGCGCAGCGGCCCGTCATTTTGTCATCCGGCCATCAGTTGTTTTCCGACAGCTGGTCCAGAATCGCCGGGTTCTCCAGAGTGGAGGTGTCCTGGGTGATGGCCTCGCCCTTGGCGATGCCACGCAGCAGGCGGCGCATGATCTTGCCGCTGCGGGTCTTGGGCAGGTTGTCGCCGAAACGGATGTCCTTGGGTTTGGCGATGGGACCAATCTCTTTGCCCACCCAGTCGCGCAGGATCTTGGCGATGGCCTTGGCTTCTTCGCCGGTGGGGCGGGGGCGCTTGAGCACCACGAAGGCCACGATGGCCTCGCCGGTCAGGTCGTCGGGGCGGCCCACCACGGCGGCCTCGGCCACCAGGTCGGTCTTGGCCACCAGGGCCGATTCGATTTCCATCGTGCCCATGCGGTGGCCCGAGACGTTGAGCACGTCGTCGATGCGGCCGGTGATG
>CAYUAH010000478.1:0-1980 GCA_964442375.1 uncultured Hydrogenophaga sp.
ACAGCTTCTCCAAGTACTTCAACATGACCGGCTGGCGCCTGGGCTGGCTGGTGGTACCGCCCAGCCTGGTGGATGCGGTGGAGCGCATCGCACAAAACCTGTTCATCTGCGCCAGCACCGTGTCGCAACACGCGGCGCTGGCCTGTTTCGAGTCGGAGAGCCTGGCCGAGTACGAGCGCCGCCGCGCCGAATTCAAGGCCAGGCGCGATTTCTTCATCCCGGCACTCAACCGCCTGGGTTTGAACGTACCGGTGATGCCCGATGGCGCGTTCTACGCCTACGCCGACTGCAGCGCGGCCTGTGCAAAGTGGGGCATGGCGCCCGAGCAAGGCAGCTGGGACTTCGCCTTCGAGCTGATGCGGCGCGCGCACCTGGCGGTCACCCCCGGGCGCGACTTCGGGACTGCTGAGCCACACCGCTACGTGCGCTTTTCCACCGCCAATTCGATGGCACAACTGCAGGAAGCCGTGCACCGCCTGGAGCAGGTGCTGTGAGCGAGCCAGGCGTCTTCACGTGGTCGATTCGCGTCTACTGGGAAGACACCGACGCCGGTGGCATCGTCTTCTACGCCAACTACCTCAAGTTTTTCGAGCGCGCACGCACCGAGTGGCTGCGCAGCCTGGGCCTGCAGCAACAGGCCCTGCGCGAGACCACAGGGGGCATGTTTGTCGTCACCGACACCCAGACCCGCCACCACCGCCCAGCCCGCCTCGATGATTTGCTTCTTGTAACCACCCGGCTGATGGAACTTGGCCGCGCCTCCATGACACTAGAGCAGGTGGCGTGGCTGGGCGAAGGCCCGCAGGCGCAGCGCCTGTGCGAAGGCCAGATCCGCATTGGCTGGGTCGATGCCAGCGCGATGAAACCGATGCGCATTCCCGCCACCCTGATCGAAAAGCTACACACCGCATGACACACGACTTCTCGATTGTTTCGCTGCTGCTCAACGCCAGTTGGGTGGTGCAGGCCGTGGTGCTGCTGCTGCTGACGCTGTCCGTCATCAGCTGGGCGGCCATCTTCCGCAAGCTGTTCGCGCTCAAGCGCGTCAAGGCCCTGACCGAAGATTTCGAGCGCGATTTCTGGTCGGGCAGCAGCCTCAACGACCTGTACGCAGGTGCCACCCAGAACGCGCGCCAGGGCAGCCCCATGGAACGCATCTTCGCCAGCGGCATGCGCGAGTACCTCAAGCTGCGCGAGCGCCGCATCGGCGACAGCGGCGCCCTGCTCGACGGCGCGCGCCGCGCCATGCGCGCCAGCTACCAGCGCGAACTCGACGCCATGGAAGTCAACCTCGCGTTCCTGGCTTCGGTGGGATCGGTGTCGCCCTATGTGGGCCTGTTCGGCACCGTGTGGGGCATCATGCACGCCTTCACCGGGCTGGCGGCTCTCACGCAGGTGACACTGGCCACCGTGGCCCCCGGCATCGCCGAAGCCTTGGTGGCCACCGCCATCGGCCTGTTCGCGGCCATCCCGGCGGTGGTGGCCTACAACCGCTTCGCGCACGACATCGACCGTGTGGCCAACCGGCTGGAAACCTTCATCGAAGAGTTCTCCAACATCCTGCACCGCAACCTGGGCGCGGGCACCGCGTTCGGCCACTGACATGCCTGCCGTCTCCTCGCGCGGCCGGGGCCGCCGCACCATCAACGAAATCAACATGGTGCCGTTCATCGACGTGATGCTGGTGCTGCTGATCATCTTCATGGTCACGGCACCGCTGATCACGCCGAGCATGATCAACCTGCCCAGCGTGGGCAAGGCCGATCGCTCGCCCGACAAGTTCGTGCAGGTGCTGATCGACAAGGACGCCAAGCTGCAGGTGAAGGACGGCATGTCCAACGCGAGCGCCCAGGACACCACCAAGGAGCGACTGGTGGACCGCGTGCGCCAGCTCCAGGGTGCGCCCGGTGCCGACGGCAAGGCCGCACCCGTGGTCATCAGTGCCGACAAAAACGTGAAGTACGAAAGTGTGGTCGAGGT
>CAYUAH010000479.1:0-1964 GCA_964442375.1 uncultured Hydrogenophaga sp.
TGGCGCGCCTGGGCGGGCTGGACATCACGGACGTGACCGGCGCCGGCACCGGGCTGGACGGGCCCGGCGTGCAACGCAAGATCGCCGTGCTGCGCCAGGTGCTGCTGCGTCACGCCGCGGCGCACGAGCCGTTGGCCGCACTGGCAGCCTTCGGCGGTTTCGAGATCGCCACCCTGGTGGGTGCGGTGCTGCAGGCCGCACAGGAACACCGCGTGGTGGTGGTGGACGGCTTCATCGCCAGCGCCGCCGTGCTGGTGGCCAGCCGCCTGGACGCCACGGTGCTGGACCACTGCGTGTTCGCCCACCGCTCCGGCGAGCCCGGCCACGCCCTCTTGCTGGCGCTGCTGCGCGCCGAACCGCTGCTGGACCTGGGCCTGCGCCTGGGCGAAGGCTCGGGCGCGGCCCTGGCCTGGCCGCTGCTGGTGTCGGCCTGCGCCATCCTGCGCGAGATGGCCAGTTTTGACGAAGCCGGCGTGGCCCGCGCCGACGCCGAAACGCCAACCCCATGAGCGCGGCACTGCGCCACTTCCTGCTGGCCCTGCAGTTCTTCACCCGCATCCCGGTGACGGGGCGGCTCGCGGCCTGGGTGGGGTTCAGCCCCGCCCTGCTGCGGGCCAGCGCGGTGCATTTTCCCGGCGTCGGCTGGGTGGTGGGGGGACTCAGCAGCGCGGTGTTCCTGGGGCTGTGTGCGGCCCTGCCACCGCTGCCTGCGGCCCCTTGGGTGGCGGCGGCGCTGAGCACCGTGTTCAGCGTGCTGCTGACCGGCGCCTTCCATGAGGACGGCCTGGCCGATCTGGCCGATGGCCTGGGCGGCAGCCTGGAGCGCGAGCGCGCGTTGGACATCATGAAGGACTCGCGCATCGGCAGCTACGGTGCGCTGGCCCTGGTGCTCGCCGGCGCCACCAAGCTGGGCCTGTTTGCGCTGATCGCCCAGCACAGCGTGGCGCTTGCAGGCGCGGCGCTGTTCGGTGCGCACGTGCTTTCCCGCCTGCTGCCGCTGTGGGTCATGCACCGCCTGGCACATGTGGACGACACGCCGCGTTCCAAGTCCAAGCCCTTGGCCGACGCCATGGGCGCATGGGCCTTGCTGCGCGCCAGCCTGTGGTGGTGGCCCGCCCTGGTGCTGTTGTACGCGTGGTTCCCCGCTGCACCCTGGTGGCAGGCCATGCTGGGGGCCCTGCTGGGCATGCTCTGGGTGTGGCGGCTGCTGCGCCGCCGCCTGGGAGGCTTCACCGGCGACGGCCTGGGCACCGTCCAGCAGGTCAGCGAGATAGGCTTCTACCTGGGTCTCGCACAGGCCTTGCCGGCATGAAGCTCTGGTTGCTGCGCCATGCAAAGGTGCTGTCCGCGACCGGCCTGTGCTTTGGTGCCAGCGACCTGCCAGCCGACGCCGAAGCCACACGCGCCGCCGCGCGGGCTGCCGCAGCCACGCTGCCCAGGGAGCTGCCGGTGTGGGTGTCGGGCCTGCGGCGAGCCCGGCAACTGGCCGACGAACTGCAGGCGCTGCGCCCCGACCTTGGCACGCCCAGGTGCGACGTGCGCCTCAATGAAATGGACTTCGGCCAATGGGAGGGCCGGCCCTGGGCCGACATACCGCGCACCGAGTTCGATGCCTGGACCGCCGACTTCGCCCACCACCGCGTGGGTGGTGGTGAAAGCACCCAGCAGGTGTTGACACGGGTGGCCACCGCGCTGGACGATCTGCAAGCGCTAGTAGGCGCGAGTGGCGAAGCCTTGTGGGTCACCCACGCTGGGGTGGTGCGGGCCGCGATGTATGTGACGCAGCGGCACGCCATGCCCATCCCGTCGGCGGTCGAATGGCCGACAGCGGTCGTTGGCCACGGCAAACTGCTGTCGATCATTTGGTTATAGTAAATAACAAAAAACGCATCCCCTCACCGGAGACACCCATGGACCACCAGAACCTGATCGCCATCGACATCCACACCCACGCCGAGGTGAGT
>CAYUAH010000480.1:0-1961 GCA_964442375.1 uncultured Hydrogenophaga sp.
AGCGGCCTCCCCGGAGAAGTTGAGCTCCTGGCCCGGCTTCAGCGACACGTAGGCCTTCTTCAGATGGTCGCGGCGGCCGATGGTGCGGCCGAAGCGCTTCTGCTTGCCCTTCTGGTTGAGCGTGTTCACATCGGCCACTTCGACCTTGAACATCAGCTCGACGGCGGCCTTGATCTCGGGCTTGGTCGCATCGCGCAGCACCTTGAACAGGATGGCATTCGATTTCTCGGCGGCCATGGTCGCTTTTTCGGACACGATCGGTGCCACCAGCACCTGCATCAGGCGCCCTTCATCAAAAGAGGTCGTGCTCATGCGAACATCTCCTTGAGCTTGTCGATGGCGGCCTTGGTCACGATCACTTTCTTGTAGTGAACCAGCGACACCGGATCGGCGTAACGCGGCTCGACAACCAGCACATTGGGCAGGTTGCGCGAAGCCAGGTACAGGTTCTCATCGACTTCGTCGGCGATGACCAGAACCGATTGCAGGTTCATGGCCTTGAACTTGGCAGCCAGGGGCTTGGTCTTGGGCGAGTCCAGCTTGATGGAGTCGACCACGGCCAGACGGCCTTCACGCACCAGTTGCGAGAAGATGGAGGCCATGCCGGCGCGGTACATCTTCTTGTTGAGCTTCTGGGTGAAGTTCTCGTCGGGGCTGTTCGGGAAGGTGCGACCACCCCCGCGCCACAGCGGCGAGGACGTCATACCGGCGCGAGCGCGGCCGGTGCCCTTTTGCTTGAACGGCTTCTTGGTCGAGTGCTTGACCTGCTCGCGGTCCTTCTGGGCACGGGTGCCCTGGCGCGCGTTGGCCTGGTACTGCACCACCAATTGGTGGATCAGCGACTCGTTGTAGTCACGACCAAACACGGTCTCGGGCACGTCCACTTTGGACGCGGCCTGGCCTTGTTCGTTCAGGAGTTCGACTTGCATCAGTTCGCTCCCTTGTTGGCTGCATTGGAAGACTTTGCCTTGATGGCCGGGCGGACGGTCACAAAACCGCCGTCGGAGCCGGGAACGGCGCCACGGACCAGCAGCAGCTGGCGGGCTTCGTCGATGCGAACCACGTCCAGGTTTTGCACGGTCACGGTCTCGTCGCCCATGTGGCCGGTCATCTTCTTGCCAGGGAACACGCGACCGGGGTCTTGTGCCATGGAGATGGAGCCGGGCACGTTGTGCGAACGGCTGTTGCCGTGCGACGCGCGCTGCGAGCTGAAGTTGTGACGCTTGATGGTGCCGGCAAAGCCTTTACCGATCGAGGTGCCCTGCACGTCAACCTTCTGGCCGACAGCGAACACAGCCGTCGGGGGCACCACAGCACCGGCGGGGTACTGGGCAGCCACGTCGGCAGCGACACGGAATTCCTTGAGGATTTCACCGGCTTCGACACCGGCTTTGGCCAGGTGACCAGCCGCAGGCTTGGTCACGCGCGAAGCGCGGCGGGCACCAAAGGTGACCTGCAGCGCATCGTAGCCATCGTTGGCTTGGGTTTTGACTTGAGCCACACGGTTGTTCGACACGTCCAGCACGGTGACAGGAACTGCGTCCCCATCCTCGTTGAACAGGCGCATCATGCCCACCTTGCGACCCAACAACCCGAGGGAGTTGCTAAGACTCATTGTTTTCTCCGTTCCCGACTTCAATTGGCCGGGGCTGATGATGCTTTTGAAACCCATTGCGGGGCGCACAAAAGCGGTTAAGGGCCTTCAGAGGCCCGAAAAGCCCGCCAGTATAACTGGCAGGCTTTGTTCTTGCAAGAGGTTTCCCTTATTGCAGCTTGATCTCGACGTCCACACCTGCAGGCAGGTCCAGCTTCATCAGGGCGTCAACCGTCTTGTCGGTCGGGTCGACGATGTCCATCAGACGCTGGTGGGTGCGGATTTCCAGCTGGTCGCGCGAGGTCTTGTTGACGTGCGGCGAACGCAGGATGTCGAAACGCTTCATGCGCGTCGGCAGGGGCACGGG
>CAYUAH010000481.1:0-1955 GCA_964442375.1 uncultured Hydrogenophaga sp.
GCGGCCATGCGGATGGCGTTGCGCGAGTAGTCGCTGAAAGTCAGGAAGGTGCCGGCGTAGGGGATGAAACCACCGTGCAGGGCGATACCGTTCATGATGGCGGCCATGCCAAACTCGCGCACACCGTAGTTGATGTGGCGGCCGCCCTGGCCCGCTTCGTTTTTCACCACGGCGCCGGTGGCGTCAAAGCGCAGGCTGGGCGTGGCCTTGGTGTTGGTGAGGTTGGAGCCGGTGAGGTCGGCGCTGCCGCCCAGCATTTCAGGCAGCGCGGCGGTGAAGGCTTCGAGCGCGATCTGGCTAGCCTTGCGGCTGGCCACGGTTTCGGCCTTGGTGTGGGCACCGATGGTGGCGTCCACCGCCACCTGGGCGAAGGACTTGGGCAGGTCGCCCTTCATGCGGCGCACGAATTCTTTGGCCAGTTCGGGAAAGGCGGCCTTGTAGGCGGCGAACTTGTCGTTCCAGGCGGCTTCTGCGGCCTTGCCCTGGGCCTTGGCGTCCCACGCGGCGTAGACGGGCTTGGGGATGACGAAGGGCTCGTGTGCCCAGCCCAGCGCTTCGCGGGTGAGCTTGATTTCCTCGGCGCCCAGCGGTTCGCCGTGGGCCTTGGCGGTGTTGGCGCGGTTGGGGCTGCCTTTGCCGATGCTGGTCTTGCAGCAGATGAGGGTGGGCTTGTCGCTGCTCTGCTTGGCGGCGGCAATCGCGGCGTCCACGGCGTCGGCGTTGTGGCCATCCACGTCGCGGATCACGTTCCAGCCACAGGCCTCAAAACGCTGCGGCGTGTTGTCGATGAACCAGGGCGTGACCTGGCCGTCGATGGAGATGCCGTTGTCGTCGTACAGGGCCACCAGCTTGTTCAGCTTCCAGGCGCCGGCCAGGGCCACGGCCTCGTGGCTGATGCCTTCCATCAGGCAGCCGTCGCCCAGGAAGGCGTAGGTGTGGTGGTTGACGATGTCGTGGCCGGGGCGGTTGAACTCGGCGGCCAGCAGCTTTTCTGCCAGCGCCATGCCCACGGCGTTGGTGATGCCCTGCCCCAGCGGGCCGGTGGTGGTCTCGACACCGGGGGTGATGCCGACCTCGGGGTGGCCCGGGGTCTTGCTGTGCATCTGGCGGAAGGCCTTGAGGTCGTCAATGGACAGGTCGTAGCCCGACAGGTTCAGCAGGGCGTAGATCAGCATCGAAGCGTGACCGTTTGACAGCACGAAGCGGTCGCGGTCGAACCAGTTGGGCTGCGCCGGGTGGTGACGCAGGTGACGGCTCCACAGGGCCACGGCCATGTCCGCCATGCCCATCGGCGCACCAGGGTGACCGGAATTGGCTTGCTGGACGGCGTCCATGGCCAGCGCACGGATGGCGTTGGCCATGGCGGTGATGTTTTTGGTGGGTTGGGACATGATGAGGATGGGCCGGATTGGGATCAGTCTGGAATTTTAGCTTGCACACGCGGAGGACATTCGGCCACTCAACCGTCAATAAAAAAGCCCAGGCACTTTCGTGCCTGGGCGCGGGGAGCGAGCTCCGACTAAACCGATTTAGTTATCGCAAGTCGTAGCCTTCACCTTGGGATCAAGGTCGGTCTTACAACTCCAACCGCCATTGGCCGGGGTGTACACGAACTCAACATACTTGTTCGCAAGCGAGGCGTTCGCGTCCGCACGGAATGTGGCCCTGAGCGTGCAAGTGGTCGCAGTGGCAGTGGGCACAATTCCGGAAACATACTTCCCGGTCAAAATGACGCCATTGCTGGGGTTCAGAGCGCCAGCAGCCTTCGCGGGCGTGGTAATCACGCCAGTGGCCGGATCCCGCTCTTCCGCAACGGCATCCGCCGTGCTACAAGCGTCAGCGACCGGCAGATTACCCATGGCCTCAGCCAGCGGCACCTTCAGACCACCCAGCAGGGTGATGGCCTCGGTCGCCTGAGAACGGCTCATGTAATTCTGGTAAGCCGGCAGCGCCAC
>CAYUAH010000482.1:0-1942 GCA_964442375.1 uncultured Hydrogenophaga sp.
CGCAGGTAGTACAGCTTGGCGCGGCGCACGTCACCACGGCGCTTGACTTCGATCTTGGCGATACGCGGGCTGTACAGCGGGAAGGTGCGCTCGACGCCTTCGCCGTTGGAGATCTTGCGCACGATGAAGCTGGAGTTCAGGCCACGGTTGCGGCGGGCGATCACCACACCTTCGTAAGCCTGCAAACGCTTGCGCGTGCCTTCAACCACGCTCACGCTGACGATCACGGTGTCGCCGGGCGCAAAAGTGGGGATTTCCTTGTTCAGGCGAGCAATTTCTTCTTGCTCAAGGGTCTGGATGAGGTTCATGGTTTCCTGTCAATGGTCTTGCACGCGCTACGCAAAAGGCCCCGAATCCGATGCCACACAGGCATGGCCATCAGTCAGGGCGGCCGGGCAGAGGACCGCAGAGCCTTGGATTATAGCTTGCGCGGCGCATGGGCGGCAAGCCAGGCTTCATCTGCCTTGCTCAGGACCCCTTGAACGCGCGCGGCTTCGAGCACATCGGGGCGCGCGGCTGCGGTCACACCCAGGCTGGCCTCGCGCCGAAAACGCTGGATGCGGGCGTGGTGTCCGGACAAAAGCACCTCGGGCACAGCCATCTCACCCACCGGGCCGGTCCACACTTCCGGGCGGGTGTAGTGCGGGCAGTCCAGCAGACCGTCCAGCGCCGGGTTGAAGCTGTCTTGCTGGTGGCTGCCGGCGTCGCCCAGCACACCGGGCTGAAGCCGGGCCACGGCGTCCAGCAAAGCCAGGGCGGCAATCTCGCCACCGGACAACACGAAGTCGCCCAGGCTGATCTGGTGCGTCACGAAGCTGTCGATGAAACGCTGGTCAATGCCTTCGTAACGGCCACACACCAGCACCGCGCCTGCCCCCTGTGCCCATCGCGCCACCTGGGGGTGGTCGAGCCGACGGCCGATGGGCGAGAACAGCACGACCGGCACCGGCACATCGACCGCATCGGCCTGCGCTTCGGCGCGGGCCAGGCGGGCCGCCTCCAGGCAGCGCGCCAGCGGCTCGACCATCATGACCATGCCGGGGCCCCCACCAAACGGTCTGTCGTCCACGCGGCGGTACTGCCCATCGGCAAAATCGCGCGGGTTCCAGAAGTGGACCTCCACCTGCCCGGACTCGAAGGCACGCCGGTTGATGCCGTTGTGCAGAAACGGCGTGAAGAGTTCGGGAAACAGGGTGAGGATGTCGAAGCGCATGGCGCGGTTCGGCCTCAGTAATCGGTTTGCCAATCGACCGTGATGCGGCGCGCGGCGAGGTCAACCTTGTCGACGTAGACCGACACGAAAGGAATCAAACGTTCGGCAGCCTTGCCCGCGTCCTCGCCCGCATCGGCACCCAGGGTGTAGTCCAGGCACAAAACGGAGTGCGGGCCCGTGGGCATGAGGTCTTTGACCACGCCCATGTGCACGCCTTCGCGGTTGAAGACGTCCAAGCCCAGCAGGTCAACCCAGTAGTACTCGTCGTCCTTGGCAGGCGGGAAATGCTGACGCGATATGAAGATGCGGGCGCCCTTGAGGGCTTCGGCTGCCGTGCGGTCAGGCAGTCCTTCCAGCATCACCACCACACCTTTGGCATGGTCCTTGATTTCGTCCACCGCCACCGACACGACGCCGCCAAAGGCGTTGAAACCCCGGGCGAAACGTTTGTCGGGCGGGCAGAGAAACCAGCTTTTGGAATAGAACAGCGCCTGCGGATCGGCGCTGTGGGAGTGGACGTGCAGCCACCCCTTGATGCCCCAGGCTTCGGCCAGGCGGCCCACTTCCACCGCATCGGCGGGCAAGGTGGCGGGTGTCAGGCCGGGGATCATGTTTTTGGGACGCTCAAAAAGAAACAGACCCCGGGCAGAAAGCACGGGGTCTGTGGGATCACGCGATCAGGCAGCGGCCTTGGCAGCGTGTTGCTTGACCAGGCGGGCCACGGTGTCG
>CAYUAH010000483.1:0-1924 GCA_964442375.1 uncultured Hydrogenophaga sp.
ACCTGCGACTCGCACAGCGTGCCGTGTTCGGTCTTGAGGTAGGGCACCTTGCCCAGGGGCGTGGCGGCCAGGTCGCACTGGCCCACCCAGACCTGCTCTTCCTGGAAGCCCAGGTTTTTTTCGAGCAGGGCGAGCTTGACCTTGTTGTAGTAGTTGCTGGCCGAGAAGCCGCAGAGTGTCAGCATGGTTTGTCTCCTTCGGAAAGGCACCATTATTTATGCGTCTCGGCCACAGGCGCGTCACCCATGTACCAGCTCGCGCGCCAGGCGGTTGTGCCGCTCCAGCAGCACCGGCAGGTCCACGGTTTGCAGTTGGCCGTCGCGCACCACCACCCGGCCGTGGACGATGCTGTGTTGCACGCGCGGCACGTGGCAGAAGAACAGCGCGGCCAGCGGGTCGTGGTGGGCGCCGGCCACGCCGATGTCGTTGAGCGGGAGGGTGACGATGTCGGCCGCCATGCCAGGAGCCAGGGCGCCGATGTCGTCGCGCCCCAGCACGCGGGCGCCGCCCAGGGTGGCCAGTTCCAGCACCTCGCGTGCGGTGAGCGCTGACGGGCCTTTGATGGGGCCGTGCGCCACGCGTTGCAGCAGCAGCGCCAGGCGGGCTTCGCCCAGCATGTGGCCGCTGTCGTTGGAGGCCGAGCCGTCCACCGCGATGGCCACCGGCACGCCGGCGTCGCGCATGGCGCGAATGGGCGCGGCGCCCGAGGCCAGGCGCATGTTGGAGCCGGGGCAGTGGGCCACGCCGGTGCCGGTGCTGGCAAACAGGCGGATGCCGGCCTCGTCGAGCTTGACGCAGTGCGCGTGCCACACATCGGGCCCCACCCAGCCGAGCTGCTCGGCGTATTCGGCCGGCGTGCAGTTGAACTTCTCGCGGGTGTAGTCAATGTCCTTGTCGTTTTCGGCCAGGTGGGTGTGCAGCGACACCTTGTGCTCGCGCGCCAGCACGGCGGCGTCGCGCATCAGCTCGCGGCTCACCGAAAACGGCGAGCAGGGGGCCACCACCACACGCTGCATGGCGTGGCGGGCCGGGTCGTGCCAGCGTTCGATGACGCGCTGGGTGTCGGCCAGGATGTGGGCTTCGGTCTCCACCACGCTGTCCGGCGGCAGGCCGCCGGCGCTTTCGCCCACGCTCATGGCGCCGCGCGCGGCATGAAAGCGCATGCCGATCTCGGTCGCCGCTTCCAGGCTGTCGTCCAGGCGCGAGCCGTTGGGGAAAAGGTAGAGGTGGTCGCTGCTGGTGGTGCAGCCCGAGAGCAGCAGCTCGGCCATCGCGGTCTGGGTGGACACGTGAATCATCTCGGGCGTGAGCCGCGCCCAGATGGGGTAGAGCACGCGCAGCCAGTCGAACAGCTCGCAGTCCTGCGCCGGGCGCACCACGCGCGTGAGGCTCTGGTACATGTGGTGGTGGGTGTTGACCAGGCCGGGGATGACCACCTGGTCGCGTGCGTCGATCACGGTGTCGGCGCTGGCGGGCAGCTCGTGGCTGGGGCCCACGGCCTCGATGACGTGGCCGCGCACGAAGACGGCGCCGTCCTCGATCTCGCGGCGCTGCGCGTCCATGGTCACCAGCAGGCGGGCGTTCTTGATCAACAGGGTGTGCATGGTGTGCTCCAAAAAAAAGAAAGGGCCGGTCTGCTTGGGTGCAGACCGGCCCAACTGGTGAGTGTGTCAGTGTGTCAGTGGCCGCCCTCGGCCAACATGGCGGCTTCGCGGATTTCGGTTTCGCTGCCCTGGGCGCCGTTGAAGAACATGTTCAGCACCACGGCACTGATGGTGGTCAGCAGGATGCCCGATTCCAGCAGCGGGTGCAAGCCGTGGGGCATGTGCTGCATCCACGCCGGCGCCACCAGGGGCATCATGCCCAGGCTGATGGACACGGCCACGATGTAGAGGTTGTTCTTGTTGTCCTTGAAGTTCACGCC
>CAYUAH010000484.1:0-1924 GCA_964442375.1 uncultured Hydrogenophaga sp.
CGCCGAGGTCGGCACCGCCGTACTGCACGTAGGTGGGCACGTCGGAGGCGCGCACAAGCACCACCTGCACGTCGGCGCGGTTGGTGGGCAGGATGAGCTTGCGCGACTTCTCCGGGTCTTCCAGCACCGCTATGCCGGCCGCCTTGAGCAGGGGCAGGGTCTCTTCGAAGATGCGGCCTTTTGAAAGCGCCAGCGTGACCATTTCGGGCTTCATGGCTTCACCCTTTCGATGTCGGCGCCCAGGGCGCGCAGCTTGTTTTCCATGCGGTCGTAGCCCCGGTCCAGGTGGTAGATGCGGTCCACCGTGGTTTCGCCGTCGGCCACCAGGCCGGCGATCACCAGGCTGGCCGACGCGCGCAGGTCGGTGGCCATGACGGTGGCGCCTGAGAGGCGCGGCACGCCGGTGATCAGGGCCACCTTGCCTTCGACCTGGATGTCGGCGCCCAGGCGCTGCAGCTCCTGCACGTGCATGTAGCGGTTCTCGAAAATGGTCTCGGTGACCTTGCTGGCGCCCTGCGCCACCACATTGAGCACCATGAACTGGGCTTGCATGTCGGTGGGGAAGCCGGGGTATTCGGTGGTGCGGAAGGTCTGTGCCTTGAGCGCGCCCGCGCCCGGCGAAGCCACACGCACGCCGCCGTCCACACATTCGACGGTGACACCGGCGTCGCGCAGCTTGTCGATCACCGCGTCCAGGTGGTCTGCACGGGCGGCCTTGAGCACGGCGTCGCCACCGGCCGCAGCCACCGCGCACAAAAAGGTGCCGGCCTCGATGCGGTCGGCCACCACCTGGTGTTCGCAGCCGTGAAGGCGGTCCACGCCCTGGATGCGGATGCGGTGTGTGCCATGGCCCTCAATCTGCGCGCCCATCTTGATCAGCATCTCGGCCAGGTCCACCACCTCGGGCTCTTGTGCCGCGTTCTCCAGTACCGTCTCGCCTTCGGCCAGGCAGGCGGCCATCATGAGGTTTTCGGTGCCGGTCACGGTCACCATGTCGGTGCTGATGCGCGCGCCCTGCAGGCGGGTGCGGCCGGTGGGCAGCGAGGCCTCGATGTAGCCGTGCTCGACCGCGATCTCGGCGCCCATGGCCTGCAGGCCCTTGATGTGCTGGTCCACAGGGCGCGAGCCAATGGCGCAGCCGCCTGGCAGGGACACGCGCGCGCGGCCAAAACGCGCCAGCAGCGGGCCCAGCGCCAGGATGGAGGCGCGCATGGTCTTGACCAGCTCATAGGGCGCTTCGGGCTTGTCGAGCGCGCCGGCATTGAGCACGACCTTGTCGCTGTCGGCCGGGTCGCGTTCGGCCACCACGCCCATGTTGCGGATGAGCTTGAGCATGGTGCTCACGTCCTGCAGCGCGGGCACGTTGTGGAGGGTCACCGCATCGGCCGTGAGCAGCGCGGCGCACAGCTCGGGCAGGGCCGCGTTCTTGGCGCCCGACACCATGAGTTCGCCATGCAGGCGGTTGCCGCCACGTATACGCAATTGGTCCATGGTCAGACTTTCGCCAGCAGCGCCCACTCGGCGGGCGTGTGGGTTTTCATGGACAAGGCGTGCACCTCGTCGGTGTGCATGCGGCTGCCCAGCGTGGCATACACCCGCTGGTGGCGCTGGATGGCGCGTTTGCCTTCGAACTCGGACGAGACGATCACGGCCGACCAGTGTCGGCCGTCGCCCGTGACTTCGATGTGCTCACAGCGCAGCCCGGCGCTGATGATGGCTTGCAGTTCTTCGGCGGTCATAAATCCCTGGAAACTCAGTGTCTGATTTTGTAGCCCGTGCGCAGCAGGTGCAGCGCCACGGCGCTGACCACGGCAAAGGCGGTGGCCACGATGGACAGGCTCAACCAGGGCGAGGCGTCGCTGACACCAAAGAAGCCGTAGCGGAAGCCGTCGATCATGTAGAAAAACGGGTTGAGGTGGCTCAC
>CAYUAH010000485.1:0-1921 GCA_964442375.1 uncultured Hydrogenophaga sp.
CCACCCCCGTCGCTTGCCCGCTGCGCGTGGCCGCATCCCCCCTCAAGGGGGCGGCTCCAGTGGACCGGCAGAGCCGGATCCACGGTGCCACTTGGTTCGCTCCCCCTCTCTCAATCCACTCCGCCTTTGCCATGAGCAACTTCCACGACGCGCTTGAAACCCGTGACCCGGCCGCCCGCGAGGCTGCGTTGATGGCGGCCTTGCCGCAGCAGATCGCCCACGCGCAGCAGCACACCGCCGCCTACGCCAGCATCCTGGCCGGCGTGAACGCGGCCGAGGTGAACAGCCGCGCGGCACTGGCGCTTTTGCCAGTGACCCGGAAGTACGAACTGCTTGAGCGCCAGAAAGCGTCACGCGCCGCAGGTGGCGACGCGTTTGGCGGTTTCTCGGCCCTGGTGCGGGGGCCGGCCATGTCGCGCATCTTCGCCAGCCCGGGCCCCATCTACGAACCCGAAGGCGCCAGCGAGGACTATTGGCGCACCGCGCGGGCCCTGTTCGCCGCCGGTTTCCGGTCAGGCGAGCTGGTGCACAACAGCTTCAGCTACCACATGACGCCGGGGGCCTTCATCCTGGAGGCCGGCGCGCTGGCCCTGGGCTGCACCGTGTTCCCGGCCGGCACCGGCCAGACCGAACAGCAGCTCGAAGCCATACGGGAACTTCAACCCACGGCCTACACCGGCACGCCGAGCTTCCTGCGCATCCTGCTGGAGAAAGCCGCCGAGGCGGGTCAGAAGCTCAGCATCACCAAGGCCTCGGTCGGTGGTGAGGCCTGCCCACCCAGTCTGACCGCCTGGTTCAAGGCACAAGGGGTGGATGTCTACCAAACCTACGCCACGGCCGATCTGGGCCTGGTGGCCTTTGAAACCGCCTCGCGCGAGGGCCTGGTGCTCGAAGAGGGCGTGATCGTCGAGATCGTGCGCCCCGGCACCGGCGACCCGGTGCCCGAAGGCGAGGTGGGCGAATTGGTGGTCACCACCCTCAACGCGGGTTACCCGTTGATCCGCTTCGGCACCGGTGACCTCTCGGCCATCCTGCCCGGCACCTGCCCCACCGGCCGCACGGCCAGCCGCATCAAGGGCTGGATGGGACGGGCCGACCAGACCACCAAAATCCGTGGCATGTTCGTGCACCCGGGCCAGGTGGCCGAGGTGGTGCGTCGTTTCCCTGAAGTGAAAAAAGCCCGACTGGTGGTGAGCGGCGAAATGGCCAACGACCAGATGTGCCTCAAGGTGGAGGCCACCGATGGGGGCGCCGCCTTGCGCGAGGGCCTGGCCCAGGCGGTGCGCGACGTGACCAAGCTGCGCGGCGACATCGAGCTGGTGGCGCCCGGCAGTCTGCCCAACGACGGCAAAGTGATAGAGGACGCGCGCAAATACGACTGAGGATGCGCTTACGGCGCTCAAGTTCCGGGAAAACACCGGGTGGGCGGTAGGTACTTTCCGCGATGAATCATCCCTGAGACACGGGTAGCATCGCCCGCTGTCATTCACCTCGCCGTCTAGGAGACCGCCATGAAATCCCTGTTCACTTTGAGCGCCCTCGCGCTGGCCACCACGGCCGCCTTGGCCCAAACCTTTCCTGGCGACAAGCCCGTCACCCTGGTCGTTCCCTTTGCCGCAGGCGGCCCCACCGACCGCGTGGCCCGCGATCTGGCCGAAGCCCTGCGCAAGCCCCTGGGCGCCAACGTGGTGGTGGAAAACGCGGCGGGTGCTGGCGGCACCATAGGCGCCATGAAGGTGGCCCGCGCCAAACCCGACGGCCACACCCTGCTGGTCTGGCACATCGGCATGGCCTCCACGGTGGGGCTGTACCGCAAGCTGCAATACAAGCCGCTGGAAGACTTCGAGTACCTGGGCATGATCAACGACGTGCCCATGACCCTGATCGGTAGCCCCAAGCTGCCGGCCAACACCTACCGCGA
>CAYUAH010000486.1:0-1908 GCA_964442375.1 uncultured Hydrogenophaga sp.
GCGTTGTAGATTTCGCTGGTGCCCATGCGCAAGCCGTGGCGGTTGATGGTGGCGTCGCTGCGGCCATAGATCACGCAGCCGCCGTCGGTGCCGATCTTGAGCCAGTCGCCATGGCGCCAGACGCCGGGGTACATGTCGAAGTAGCTGGAGATGTAGCGTTGGTCACTTTCGTCGCCCCAGAAATACAGCGGCATGGACGGAATGGGGTGGGTGCAGACCAGCTCGCCCACCTCGCCGATGACGGGCTGGCCCTGCTCGTTCCAGGCTTCGACAGCGCAGCCGAGCAAGCGGCATTGCATCTGGCCGGGCACCTGGGGCAATTCGCGGTTGCCGCCGATGAACGCGCCGCAGAAGTCTGTTCCCCCGGATATGTTGCACCACCAGATGTCAGGTGTGCCGATGGCGTTGAACTGCGCCGTGCCCCAGCGCTGCACGTCTTCAGGCAACGGCGAACCGGTGCAGCCCAGCGCGCGGATGCGACGCAGGTCGTGGCCGGCAGCCTGCAGCGCGGGCAGATCGACGCCCGCCTTCATGTTGTTGGTGAAGAAGGCCGCACCGGCGCCGAAGAAGCTGACCCGGTGCCGCGCGGCGAATCGCCACAGCACGGTCCAGTCGGGCGCGTCTTTGCTGCCGCCGGGGCTGCCGTCGAAGAGGCAGATGGTGGTGCCGCCGGCCAGGCCGCCGAGTTGGGCGTTCCACATCACCCAGCCGGTGGAGCTGTACCAGTGGAAACGCTCGCCCCAGCTGTTGGGCTCGTAGCTGGCACCGATGTCGTTGTGGATGCACTTGAGGGCAAACAGCGTCATCAGGATGCCGCCGTGCCCGTGCACGATGGGTTTGGGCAAACCCGTCGTGCCGCTGGAGTACACCACCCACAGCGGGTGGTCGAAGGGCAGGCGTTCGGGCTCGAACGCCGCCACCGCCGGGTTGTCGCGCGCGGTCAGGGTGTCGAAGTCGTGCGCGTCCGCCACAAGGTCGGCGGCAAAGCGGGTGCGCAGCACCACGGTGTGTGCGAGCGTGGACAGGGCGGCGCGCAGCTCGCGCACCACGGCGCTGCGGTCGAGGGCCTTTCCCGCGTAGAACACGCCGTCGGCGGCGATCAAGGCCTTGGGGCCTATCTGGCTGAAGCGGTCGAGCACGGCGGCCGTGCCCATGTCGGGCGCGCACACGCTCCATACGGCGCCGATGCTGGCGCAGGCCAGGAAGGCCACCATGGTTTCGGGCACGTTGGGCAGGTAGGCGGCCACGCGGTCGCCCCGGCCAATGCCCAGCTCGCGCAGGCACAAGGCCAGCGAGGCCACCTGGCGTTGCAACTCGGGCCAGCTCAGTTCGCGCACGCGGCCGGTTTCGTCTTCGCTGACGATGGCCAGCATGCCGGCGGCGTGGGCCGGCGCCACGTGGCGCATGACCTGGCGCGCGTAGTTGACCTGGGCCCCCTCGAACCACTTCACGTGGGGCATGGGCCCGCCCGACAGCACCGCGCTGTGTGGCATGGGCGAGGCCATCTCAAAATAATCCCAGATGCTTTGCCAGAAGGCCGGCAGGTCCGAGGTGGACCAACGCCACAGGGCGTCATAGCTGTCGAAGCGCAGATTCCGATGTTCGGCCAGCCACTGCTGGTACAGACGCAGCCGAGGCACGAACGGCGCCGTCAGAGGGTGTTGTGTTGTCTCCATGGAGGACATTATTGCGGCCGACGAACGGCAGGTGCTGTCACATCGATTATTTCGCACGAGTGTGCTAAATTCTCGCCATGGACGCCCGCACCCAAAAAAGCGAACTGACCCGCGCCGCCATCGTCGGCGCGGCGCTGGATCTGGCTGCGGCCGAAGGGCTGGAGGCGATTTCGCTGCAGGTGGTGGCCGACCGCATCGGCCTGTCCAAAAGCGGCGTCTTCTCCCGCGTGGG
>CAYUAH010000487.1:0-1907 GCA_964442375.1 uncultured Hydrogenophaga sp.
TGGCCACGCTGGACCAGCACCGCGAGGCCGTGAAACAGGCCGCCGTGGCCGACCGGCTGCTGCTGACCAAAACCGATCTGGTGCCGGCAGACGTTCAGAAACCCTTGCTGGATCGGCTGTGCGCCATCAACCCCCTCGCCGATCTGAGCGAGGGGCCGGACGCCGCGTTGCAGTCGCTGTTGAAGCTGCTCGACCACACCAGCCCCGCGCAGGCGCCCGCAACCCGAGAAGAAGGTCGCTCGTATTTTTTCCCGGTGTCTGCGCCTGCCGCCAGCGATGCGAGCCGCCACGATGACCAGATCCGCTCACACGTCATTGTGCGCGACACGCCGCTGTCGCGCGAGGGCGTGATGGCCTGGCTGGACATGGTGTCGGCCATGCGTGGCGACGACCTGCTGCGCGTCAAGGGCATCGTGCACCTGGCCGACGACCCGGAGCACCCCATGGTCATCCATGGCGTGCAACACCTGTTCCACCCGCCCGAAACCCTGGCGCGCTGGCCCAGCGAAGACCGGCGCACCCGCATTGTGTTCATCACCCGGAACATCGCGGTCGAGGACATTGAGGCCACGCTCATCGTGTTTGAAAGGCGCCGCCCCCGCAGTGCCCGCCCCACCCCACTTGTTTAATCACCCCCAGGAGACACAAAGATGATCAAGAAACTGATGAGCGGTGCCATTTTGGCTGCATGTTGCCTGTCGCCCGCCCTGGCGCAAGGCAAATTCCCCGAAGGCACGATCAAGCTGGTCGTGCCCTTTGCCGCCGGTGGCGGCGTCGATCAGGCGGCACGCCTGCTGGGCCGCCAGCTCCAGGCCGATCTGGGTGTAACAGTCATCGTGGACAACAAGGCTGGCGCCAGCGGCACCATAGGCGGCAAGGCCGTGCAGACCGCCACACCCGATGGCATGACCTTGCTGTTCTCCGCCGCCACCCACGTGTTGGCCAAACAGGTGCTGGCCTCCGCGCCCTACGACCCGCAGACCGACTTCGCACCCGTGGCGCGCGTGGGCGAGGCCGCCCTGTTGCTGGTCATTCCACCCACCGCGCCGCAGAAAAACGTGCGCGACGTGCTGGATGCGGTACGCCAGCAACCCAACGCCTGGACGGCGGCGGTGCCCGCGCTGGGCGCCCCCAGCCACCTGGCCACCCTGCTGCTGGCGAAACAGGGCAACGTCAAGCTGACCATGACGCCCTACCGCGGCACCGCACCGGCCCTGGCCGACGTGGCCGGTGGCCACGTGCAGATCCTGATGGACTCCATCATCTCGCTGCAGTCCATGGCCAAAAGCGGCAAGGTCAAGCCCATCGCCACCACCTCTGCCAAACGCAGCAGCGCCATGCCCGACGTGCCCACCGCCGCCGAGAGTGGTTTTCCTGGCATGGTGTACGAATCGTGGTACGGCGTGTGGGCCCCCAAAGGTCTGGCCGACGACCGCATGCAACTGCTCAACAAGGCCATCAACAAGGCGGTGGACGAGTTGAGCAAGTCCGGCGCCCTGACCATGCTGGGCATCGAGCCCGTGACCGAGTCGGTCGATCAGTTCCGCAGGTACATCGCCACCGACGTGGCGCGCAGTGCCGACCTGCTCAAGGAAGCGGGATTCAAGCCCGAGTAAGTGAGCTCACAAGAACCGGTCCAGCAACCTCCGGCTGTGCCGGTCCAGTGCCGACACGTCGCGGATCATGAACTGCACGCCGTGGGCGTCGGCGATCAACATCACGCCGCCGCCCATGCGGCGTATGTCTTCCTCGCCCTTGAGCTGCAGCTGGGCGCGGCCCCGGTCGGTTTCGATGTCCCAGGTGCTGGGCGTGGCAAAGCTGCTCACACCAAACAGGCGCTTGATTTCGGGCATGAATTCGCGCCGGCGCAGTTCCTCTTCCACCAGCTCGCGGGCCGGGGCGTCGAG
>CAYUAH010000488.1:0-1904 GCA_964442375.1 uncultured Hydrogenophaga sp.
TCGTCGAGTACACCCGCCACGGTCGCGGCACCAAGGGCATGATCGCCATCCAGCAGAGCGAGCGCAACGGCAAGGTGGTGGCCGCCACCCTGGTGCATGCGGACGACGAGATCATGCTGATCACCGACAAGGGCGTGCTGGTGCGCACCCGCGTGAGCGAGATCCGCGAACTCGGCCGTGCCACACAAGGCGTGACGCTGATTTCGCTGGACGAAGGTTCGTCGCTGAGCGGCCTGCAGCGCATCGTTGAAAACGACGCCAATGTGCGTGACGACGCAGCACCCGATGAGGACGACGCCGCAGCGACTCCGGAGAACTGAGAGATGACCCGCCCTTACAACTTCTCGGCCGGCCCGGCCGCCATGCCCGAGGACGTGCTGCGCACTGCCGCCGCCGAGATGCTGGACTGGCATGGCAGTGGCATGGGCGTGATGGAGATGAGCCACCGGGGCAAGGAGTTCATCTCGATTTACGAGCAGGCCGAAGCCGACCTGCGCAGCCTGCTGGCGGTGCCAGCGGACTACAAAATCCTGTTCATGCAGGGCGGTGGCTTGGCCGAGAACGCCATCGTGCCGCTGAACCTCTCGCGCGCTGGCACAGTGGACTTTGTGCTCACCGGCAGCTGGAGCCAGAAGTCAGCCAAGGAAGCGCAGCGCTATTGCCAGGCCAATGTGGCTGCCAGCGCGCAAGACACTGGTTTCACCTCCGTGCCCGATCCGGCCTCTTGGCAACTGAGCACGGGCGCGAACTACGTGCACCTGTGCAGCAACGAAACCATCCATGGCGTGGAATTCCACACCCTGCCCGACGTCAAGGCCCTGGGCAGCGACGCGCCGCTGGTGATCGACTTCTCCTCGCACGTGCTGTCACGCCCGGTGGACTGGGCCCGCGTGGGCCTGGCCTTTGGCGGCGCACAAAAGAACGTGGGCCCCGCCGGCGTGACCCTGGTGGTGGTGCGCGAAGACCTGCTGGGCCATGCCTTGCCCGCCTGCCCCAGCGCGTTTGACTACAAGACGGTGGCCGACAACGGCTCCATGTACAACACCCCGCCCACCTACGCCATCTACATGGCCGGCCTCACCTTCCAGTGGCTCAAAGCCCAGGGCGGCGTGGCCGAAATGGAGCGCCGCAACATCGCCAAAGCCGAGCTGCTCTACGGTTTTCTCGATGCCTCGTCGTTTTACGTGAACAAGGTGGACAAGGCCTGCCGTTCGCGCATGAACGTGCCCTTTTTCCTGCGCGACGAGGCCCGCAACGAAGCCTTTCTGGCCGGCGCCAAAGCGCGCGGTCTGCTGCAGCTCAAGGGCCACAAGTCGGTCGGCGGCATGCGCGCAAGCATCTACAACGCCATGCCCATCGAAGGGGTGCAGGCGCTGGTGAACTACCTGCGCGACTTCGAAAAAGAACAGGCCTGACTGAGACATTGCCATGAGCCAACCCATCCAGTCCGAAGCGCTGGGCGCCCTGCGCGTGCAGATCGACAGCATAGACAAGCAACTGCTGAGCCTGCTCAACCAGCGCGCCCACGTGGCCGAGCAGGTGGGTGAAATCAAAAAGGCCGAGGGCTCGCCCTTCTTTCGCCCCGACCGCGTGGCGCAGGTGATCGACAAGATCCAGAACGCCAACCAGGGCCCGCTGCTCAACCAGCACGTGGCCGCCATCTGGCGCGAAATCATGTCGGCCTGCCTGGCGCTGGAGGCACCGCAGCGCGTGGCCGTGCTGGGTCCGGAGGGCACCTTCACCGAACAGGCCGCCATCGAATTTTTCGGCAGCGCGGCCAACATGATTTACTGCGCCAGCTTCGACGAGGTCTTCCACGCAACCGCCGCCGGCACCGCGCAATACGGCGTGGTGGGCATGGAAAACTCCACCGAAGGCGTGGTGGCGCGTTCGCTGGACCTGTT
>CAYUAH010000489.1:0-1885 GCA_964442375.1 uncultured Hydrogenophaga sp.
GTGGTGCACGAAGTACTCGGCGATGTCGCCCATCACCTTCAGGCTGAACTCGGTGGAGAAGATGCAGGTGTTCTGGCCCTGGTCTTCTTTCAGGATGTCGGCCTGCACCGTGCCGCGCACATTGGCTTGCGCCCACTCGCGGATTTTGGCGATCTCGGTGTCGGTGGGCTCGCGGCCGTTGTCGGCCTTGAACTTGGCGATGTTCTGATCGATGGCGGTGTTCATGAACATCGCCAGGATGGTGGGCGCCGGACCGTTGATGGTCATGGACACCGAGGTGGTGGGGTTGCAGAGGTCGAAGCCGTCGTACAACACCTTCATGTCGTCCAGCGTGGCGATGCTCACGCCCGAGTTGCCGATCTTGCCGTAGATGTCCGGCCGCAGGTCGGGGTCGTTGCCATAGAGCGTGACCGAGTCGAAGGCGGTGGACAGGCGTTTGGCCGGCATGCCCTCGCTCACCAGCTTGAAGCGGCGGTTGGTGCGGAAGGGGTCGCCTTCACCGGCGAACATGCGGGTCGGGTCCTCACCCTCGCGCTTGAAGGCAAAGGTGCCGGCGGTGTAGGGGTAGCTGCCGGGCACGTTGTCCAGCATCAGCCATTTGAGGATTTCGCCGTGGTCCTCGTACTGCGGCAGGCTGACCTTGCGGATGGTGGTGCCGCTCAAGGATTTTGTGGTCAGCGCGGTGCGGATTTCCTTGTCGCGGATTTTCACCACGTACTCGTCGCCGGCGTAAGCCTGCTGCATCTCCGGCCATTGTTTGAGCAGCTTGCGCGCATCGGCATCGAGGTGCAGCTCGCGCGTTTGTGCGAGGTCGATCACCGCTTCGGCGGCCTTGGCGCGGTCGGGCTTGTCCACCCGCAGCATGCGGGCGGACTCGGTGAGCTGCTGAATTTCCCGCGCCAGGCGGGCCTGGGCGCGGGCGCGTTTTTTGTAGCCGCGCACGGTGTCGCTGATTTCGGCCAGGTAGCGGATGCGCGCGCCGGGCACCACGGGCGTCTGGTTGGTGCTGTGGCGCACGTCCACCTGGGGCAGGCGGCCCTCGCCGAGTTTCAGGCCCAGGCTGGCCAGGCGGCCCTTGAGCGCCTGGTACAGCGCGGTCACGCCGTCGTCGTTGAAGCGCGCCGCCATGGTGCCAAACACCGGCATCAACTCGGTGGGCGTGGTCCAGGCCTCCTTGTTGCGCTGCACCTGTTTGCGCACGTCGCGCAGGGCATCGAGCGCGCCCTTGCGGTCGAACTTGTTGATGGCCACAAATTCCGCAAAGTCCAGCATGTCGATTTTTTCGAGCTGGCTGGCGGCGCCGAACTCGGGCGTCATCACGTACATGGGCACGTCCACGTGCGGCACGATGGCCGCATCGCCCTGGCCAATGCCCGAGGTTTCGACGATCACCAGATCGAATCCCGCCACCTTGCAGGCTGCCACTACGTCGGGCAGGGCGGCGCTGATCTCGCTGCCGAAATCGCGGGTGGCCAGACTGCGCATGAACACGCGCGGGCCGTTCTGCCAGGGGCCGATGGCGTTCATGCGGATGCGGTCGCCCAGCAGCGCGCCACCGCTCTTGCGGCGTGAGGGGTCGATGGAGATCACGGCCACGCGCAGGCCGTCGTTCTGGTCCAGCCGGAAGCGGCGGATCAGTTCGTCGGTGAGGCTGGACTTGCCCGCGCCGCCGGTGCCGGTGATGCCCAGCACGGGCACCTGGGTGGCTTTGGCGGCTTCATGCAGTTGCGCCACCAGCGCGGTGTCGGCCTTGCCGTTTTCCAGCACGGTGATGAGCTGCGCCAGCGCCCGCCATTGCATTTCGCCATGACCACGGATGGCGTCGATCGAGGTGGGCGCGTAGGCCGTCAGGTCCTGGTCGCAGCGCATCACCATTTCGCCGATC
>CAYUAH010000490.1:0-355 GCA_964442375.1 uncultured Hydrogenophaga sp.
ACCAGCAAATCGAGCTTGCCCTGGGGCGCGTCCTTGTGCCACTTCACTTCCGAAGGTTTGGCATCGTCATCGCCCAGGTCCTTGCCCTGCACGCCGTTTTCGGTGCCCAGCAAATGTTTGCAGAAATACTCATGGCCCTTGCCGCTGGAGCCCAGCAGGTTGGAGCGCCACACGAAGAGGTTGCGCGGCCAGTTCTGCGGCGCGTCCGGGTCTTCGCAGCTCATCTCCAGCGTGCCGTCCTTGAGCGCCTTGACCACGTAGTCCTTGGGGTCCATGCCGGCGCTGGACGCGTCGCGCACCACCTGTTGCGGGTTGGTCTTGAGCTGCGGCGCGCTGGGCAGCCAGCCCATGCGTT
>CAYUAH010000490.1:365-1870 GCA_964442375.1 uncultured Hydrogenophaga sp.
CGCCACTGGTCGGTGTGGGCGTAGAAGAAGCTGGTGCTGTTCTGCTGGCGCGGCGGGCGTATCCAGTCCAGCGCGAAGGCCAGCGCGGTCCAGCCGGTCTGCGGACGCAGCTTTTCCTGGCCCACGTAGTGCGCCCAGCCGCCGCCGCTCTGGCCTATGCAGCCACACATCATCAGCAGGTTGATGACGCCTCGGTAGTTCATGTCGGCGTGGTACCAGTGGTTCATGGCCGCGCCGATGATGACCATGGACTTGCCATGCGTCTTGTCGGCGTTGTCGGCAAACTGGCGCGCCACGGTGATGACCTGGTCGCGTGGCACGCCGGTGATCTGCTCCTGCCAGGCCGGGGTGTAAGGCGCGTTGTCGTCGAAGTTCTTGGCGCCGGAACCCAGGCCCCGGTCGATGCCGTACTGCGCCACCTGCAGGTCGAACACGGTGGCGACCATGGCATAACGTTCTTCACCGGCCTTGCCCAGGCGCAGGCGCACTGCGGGCACCTTGGCGTGGTTGACTTCGCCGGTGCCGGCGTTCTCAGAAAAGTGGGGGGTGACGTTGCCACCGAAATACGGGAAACCCACGTCCACCACCTGGTGTTCTTGCGCGCCGTCCTCCAGCACCGAGAGCTTGAGCTTCACATCGCCGTTGTCGCGCGCCTCCTTGGATTCGAGGTTCCACTTGCCGGCGTCCTCACGCCCTTCCGCACCCCAGCGGAAGCCGATGGCGCCGTTGGGCAGCACCGCCTTGCCTTGTGCGTCGAAGGCCACGGTTTTCCACTCGGGGTTGTTGGCCTGGCCGAGCTTGCCGTTGAAGTCGCTGGCGCGCAGGTAGCGGTCGGGCACCAGGGTCGTGCGGCCATCGGGCAGCGTGTGCTCCTTGAGCATCACCAGCATGGGCAGGTCGGTGTAGCGGCGGGCGTAGTCGTCGAAATACGTGGACCGCTGCTTGCCCTCGGGGAAGTAGAATTCCTTGAGCACCACGTGGCCCATGGCCATGGCCAGGGCCGCATCGGTGCCCTGCTTGGGGTGCAGCCAGAGGTCGGCCAGCTTGGCCACCTCGGAGTAATCGGGCGAGACGGCCACCGTCTTGGTGCCCTTGTAGCGCACCTCGGTGAAGAAGTGGGCATCGGGCGTGCGCGTCTGCGGCACGTTGGAGCCCCAGGCAATGATGAAGCTGCTGTTGTACCAGTCGGCCGATTCGGGCACGTCGGTCTGCTCGCCCCAGATCTGCGGGCTGGCTGGCGGCAGGTCGCAGTACCAGTCGTAGAAGCTCATGCACACGCCGCCCAGCAGACTGAGGTAGCGGCTGCCGGCGGCGTAGCTGACCATGCTCATGGCCGGGATGGGCGAGAAGCCGATGATGCGGTCGGGCCCGTGTTTTTTGATGGTGTAGACGTTGGCGCTGGCAATGAGCTGGTTGACCTCGTCCCAGGTGGAGCGCACGAAGCCGCCCATGCCACGCACCTGCTGGTAGTCGCGGCGTGCGGCATCGTCTTCAACGATGAGCGC
>CAYUAH010000491.1:0-1850 GCA_964442375.1 uncultured Hydrogenophaga sp.
TCTTCTTGCGCTTTTCAATCAGCAGCTTGGCCAGCTTGGCGGTGGTGGTGGTTTTGCCCGCGCCTTGCAGGCCCGCCATGAGGATCACGGCCGGTGGCTGGGCGGCCAGGTTGATGTCGGCCACACCCTGGCCCATGGTGGCGGCCAGCTCGCGGTTGACCACACTCACCAGCACCTGGCCCGGCGTGAGCGAGCCCACCACCTCCTGGCCCAGGGCTTTTTCCTTCACGCGGGCCACAAAATCGCGCACCACGGGCAGCGCCACGTCGGCCTCCAGCAGGGCCAGACGCACCTCGCGCATCATGTCGGACACGTTGCCCTCGGTGATGCGGGCCTGGCCGCGCATTTCCTTGACGATGCGTGAGAGTTTTTCGGAGAGGGCTGAGGCCATGATGAAAACCGGTTGGAAAGCCACCTGCGGGTGGCAGCGGTGCCGCGTCCAGTCGGACGGGACCGTTAAACTGTGCGGATGATTTTAGCCGCGAGCCCCTGGTGGAACACCGCGCTGGCCCTGGCAGCTGCGCTGGGCTATGCCGCGCTGGCTCTGGGGCGCCTGCGCTGGCAGGCCCCCGCACAACGGGCCTTGATGAGTGCCACCTGGCTGCTGCACGCCGCCGCCCTGATGGCGGGCTTCAGCGCCGACCCACCCAAATTCGGCTTTGCGCCGGCCTTGTCGGTCACCGCCTGGCTGGTGTTGGCGGTCTATGCCGTGGAAACCTGGGTCTACCCCCGCCTGCAGTCCACCCTGGCCCTGGCCGGCCTGGGCACATTGGCGGTGCTGCTGGCCTGGGTGTTTCCCGGCAGCGACCAGCACAACCTGCCCACGCAGTGGCTGCCGGTGCACTGGGCGCTGGGGGTGGCTTCCTACGCCATGTTCGCACTGGCCGTGTTTCACGCCTGGCTGATGCGACGTGCTGAACAGGCCATGCGCGCGGGCCGCGATGCGTCGCCGGGCCTGCCGCTGCTGGCCCTGGAAGGCCTCACCTTCCGTTTTGTGGGCGCCGGTTTCGTGCTGCTGAGCGCCACCTTGTTGGCCGGTGGCTGGTTTGCCCACGAACTCACGGGCGGCTGGGTCTGGAACCACAAGACGGTGTTCTCGCTGCTGGCCTGGCTGACCACTGCCGTGCTCTTGTGGGGCCGCTGGCACCTGGGCTGGCGCGGACGCACCGCCGTGCGGGTGCTCTACACCGGCACCGGCCTGCTGCTGCTGGGTTACGTGGGCTCGCGCTTCGTGCTTGAAGTGCTGCTGCAACGCGCATGAAATTCGTGCTGGTCATTCTGGTGGTGCTCGCCGGCGTGTGGCTGTGGCGGCGCAACCGTGCCGAGGAATCCCGTGAAGAGCCGCCTGCGCGTCAGGCCCCCACGCCGAAACCGCAGACGCAAGCGCCGACCGAAATGGTGTCTTGCGCCCACTGTGGCCTGCACCTGCCCGCCCTGGATGCCGTGACGGGCGCGCGCGGCCGCTATTGCAGCCAGGACCACTTGCGCCAACACGAGGCATGAAGCCCTGACATGGACCGAACCGACGCGGCATCGACCTTCGTGCCCAGCTGGTTCCAGCCATCTGAACTGGGGGTGGACACACCGGGCGACGCCCACGCGCAATCCTTCAGCCGGCTGTGGACCGCCTTCATGCAGGCCCGGGTGCTGGTGGCGGTGGTGCTGCTGGGCCTGCAGGCCTGGGTCAACACCGTGGGCGGCGGCGGCACGCCCTGGCTGGTGGGCCTGACGGCCGCCTACCTGGTGTCCACACTCGCCTCGCTGCGCTGGTCGCCGCGCAGCGACGGCGGGCGCCGGGTGGACCTGCGCTGGATCTGGACGCTGGTGATCGACATCACGGCCTTCGGCTG
>CAYUAH010000492.1:0-1848 GCA_964442375.1 uncultured Hydrogenophaga sp.
CCGAGATCAACAACTTCTACACCGTCACCATCTACGAAAAGGGCGCCGAAGTCGTGCGCATGATGCAGACGCTGGTGGGCCGCGAAGGTTTCGCGCGCGGCATGACGCTGTACTTCGAGCGCCACGACGGCCAGGCCGTGACCTGCGACGACTTCGCGCAAGCCGTTGCCGACGCCAACCCGGGCAGCGAACTGGCCCGCACCCTGCCGCAATTCAAACGCTGGTACAGCCAGGCCGGCACGCCGCGCGTGAAAGCCGAAGGCGTCTACAACGCCGCCGAGCGCAGCTACACGCTGACGCTGTCGCAAAGCTGCCCGGCCACGCCCGGCCAGGACCACAAGGCCCCCTTCGTCATTCCCGTCAACCTGGGCCTGCTGGCGCACGATGGCCGCGAGCTGCCGCTGCAACTGGCGCACTGGGCCAACGCCGAAACCGGCACGCGCAGCTTCGTGCTGACCGAGGCCAGCGAGACGCTGACCTTCATCAACCTTGACGCCGAACCCGTGCCCTCGCTGCTGCGCGGTTTCAGCGCCCCGGTGGTGCTGGATTGCGACTACACCGACGCCGAGCTGCTGGTGCTGCTGGCCTTTGATACCGACGCCTTCAACCGCTGGGAAGCCGCGCAGCGCCTGGCCCTGCGCCGTGCGCTCAAGGCCATCACCGAGCCCGGCCCAGTGCCCACCGAGCCGCTCAACCCCGCCTTCATCGGCGCCATGCGCGCGGTGCTGCGCCACCCCGAGCTGGACGCCGCCTTCAAAGACCTGGTGCTCACGCTGCCGGCCGAAACCTACATCGCCGAGCAACTGGCCGATGTGGACCCGCAACGCGTGCACGCGGTGCGCGAAGCCATGCGCGCCCAGATGGCACGCCAGCTGTTCGACGATTGGGCCTGGGCCTTCGAGACCCATGAGGCCAACGGCGCCTATTCGCCCGACAGCACCAGCGCCGGCCGCCGCGCCCTGGCCGGCCTGGCGCTCACGCACCTGTGCCTGGCCGCCGCCGACAGCGGTGACACCGTGTGGCCGGGCAAGGCCTACCAGCGCTTCAAGGACGCCGGCAACATGACCGACCGCTTCAACGCCCTCTCGGCCCTGGTGGTCAGCGGCAGCGAGCTGTCCAAGCCCGCGCTGCAGCGCTTCCATGCGCTGTTCAAGGACGAGGCCCTGGCACTGGACAAGTGGTTTGCCCTGCAGGCCGGCGCACCCGACCGCAACGGCAGCGTGTTGCCCACTGTGCGCCAGCTGATGCAGCACCCCGACTTCCAGCTGCGCAACCCCAACCGCGCGCGCAGCGTGCTGACCACCTTCTGCCAGGCCAACCCGGCCGCCTTCCACCGCGCCGACGCCGGCGGCTACGTGTTCTGGAGCGAACGCGTGATGGAGCTCGACGGCTTCAACCCACAAGTGGCCGCCCGCCTGGCGCGTGCCCTGGACCGCTGGAAAAAGTTGGCCGAACCCTACCGCAGCGCCGCGCGCGAAGCCATCGCTCGCGTGGCCGCCAAGCCCGATCTGAGCAACGATGTGCGCGAAGTCGTGACCCACGCCCTGAAAGACTGACCCACCATGAAACGCATCTCCCTCTCCCGCTACCTGGTCGAGCAACAACGCGTGGACGGCCGCATCCCGCCTGCGTTGCGCTTGCTGCTGGAGGTCGCAGCCCGCGCCTGCAAACACATCAGCCACTCCGTCAACAAAGGCGCCTTGGGTGACGTGCTGGGCACGGCCAGCAGTGAAAACGTGCAGGGCGAAGTGCAGAAGAAGCTGGACATCATCGCCAACGAGGTGCTGATCGAGGCCAACGAATGGGGCGGCCACCTGGCCGCCATGGCCAGCGAGGAAATGGAAGGCA
>CAYUAH010000493.1:0-1844 GCA_964442375.1 uncultured Hydrogenophaga sp.
CCCTGGTACTCGACCAGGCCTTTGGACGGCAGCAAGCCCATCATGCTGTTGAGCAAGGTGGATTTGCCGGCCCCGTTGGGGCCAATCACGGTGATGACGCTGCCTTTGTCGGCGTGCAGGTCGATGCCATGCAGCACCTCAGCGCGGCCGTAACCGGCGCGCAGCTGCTGGATGCGAAGAAGGGGGGTGCTCATGTCAATGCTCTGTGCCGAGGTAGGCCGCGCGGACCTTGGGGTCTTGTTGAACGTGGGCGGGTGTGCCCTGGGTCAGCAGGGTGCCAAACTCCATCACCACCAGGTGGTCACAGACCTGCATCACGAGGTCCATGTCGTGCTCCACCAGCAGGATGCTCACGCCCTCGCGCTGCAACTGGCGCAGCACGGCGGCCAGGGCCTGTTTCTCCTTGTGGCGCAGGCCGGCGGCGGGCTCGTCGAGCAGCAGCAGGGCAGGGTCGGCGCACAGGGCGCGCGCGATTTCCATCAGGCGCTGCGGGCCCATGGCCAGGTTGCCGGCCTGCTCGTGCAAGTAGGCGCCCATGCCGATGCGCTCCAGCTGGCGCTGCGCCTCGCGGAACAGCCGCTGCTCCTCGGCGCGGTTGGTGCGCAGCATGGCGGGCAACACGCCCTTGTGGCCACGGGTGTGGGCGCCCAGTGCCACGTTTTCGAGCACCGTCATGTCGGCAATCATCTTGACGTGCTGGAAGGTACGCGCCATGCCTAAGCGCGAGATTTCGCGCGAGGGCTTGCCGCCTACCGCCTGGCCCCGGAACACCACTTGCCCGCTGGTCATGCCCAGCACGCCGGTGATGAGGTTGAAGGTGGTGGACTTGCCCGCGCCGTTGGGGCCGATCAGTCCGACGATCTGGCCGGCCTGGATCTGGAAGCTGATGTCGTTCACGGCGGTGAGGCCACCGAACTGCTTGCGTATGGCTTGCACGTCCAGCACCACCTCGCCGGCAGCGGGTTTGCTGCGCTCGGGCAAGGCGGCGGCGTTGGCCCAGTCCACCTTGCGCTGCTTGCGCGGGAGTTTGCGCTCCACCAGCGACCACAGGCCATCCGGCAGGTACTTGAGCACCAGCACCATGGCGATGCCGAACACGATGACCTCGTAGCTGCCGCTGGTGCCAATCAGCTTGGGCAGCAGCACCTGCAACTGGTCGTCCAGCAACTTGATGAGGCCGGCACCGGCGATGGCGCCCCACACGTGGCCGACGCCGCCCAGCACCGCCATGAACAAGTACTCGATGCCCATCTTGAGGCCGAAGGCCGAGGGGTTGACTGTGCGCTGGAAGTGCGCCAGCAACCAGCCTGCCACCGAGGCGAACAAAGCCGCGAGCACGAAGATGGTGACCTTGTAGCGGAAGGTGCTGATGCCCATGGCCTCGGCCATTTGCGAGCCACCCTTCATGGCGCGGATGGCGCGGCCCGCACGCGAGTCCAGCAGGTGCAGCAAGGCGAAGGCCAGTGCCAGCAGGATGGCCCAGGTCAGCACGAAAAACGCGCGGCCCTGGCCGATGTCGAAGCCGGCGATGGACAGGCTTTTGATGCCCAGCAGGCCGTCGTATTTGCCCAAGGCATCGAGGTTGCCCATGGTGTAGTACAGCGACAGGCCCCAGGCGATGGTTGCCAACGGCAGGTAGTGGCCCGACATGCGCAGTGTGATGACACCCACCACCAAGGCGCTGATGGCGGTGAAGGCCAGCCCGATGAACAACGTGACCCAGGGCGAAAAACCCAGGTTGAGCGTGAACCAGGCGGTGGTGTAGGCGCCAATGCCCACGAAGGCCGCCTGCCCGAAGGAGGTGAGGCCACCGATGCCGGTGAGCAGCACCAGGCCCAGCGAGG
>CAYUAH010000494.1:0-1808 GCA_964442375.1 uncultured Hydrogenophaga sp.
GCGCAGAGAACCGTTGGGGCGAGGCACTGCAATTGGTACAGCCGCCGGCGTACTGTTAATCCGTAGGTCACTGGTTCGAGCCCAGGTCGGGGAGCCATAGAAATCATGCACTTAGCCCGCTTTTCAAGTGGGCTTTTTGCTTTCTGGAGACTTTTTGCTGCATTTTTGCTGCAAAAACCGCGCAACATGAGCTGCGGCATCGCTATACCTTGTTGGCGCCGATTCAAATTTGACCAGTTGTGCCGATTGAATTTTGACCAGGGGCCTGAACCGGATTTTGAACACCCGGTTGTGGATAACTATACGGTCAAAGCTGTTTCTTGAATCTCCTTCTCGTTCAGATGTGAATGGCCGCCAGCAAGCCGCGAAGGGCGAAGCCCGCAGCGGCTTGCTGGCGGCCTGGCCTCTCAGAACGGTACTGCCTCGGTTGCCTGAGCACCGGTTGGTGCCTTGGCCTTTGACTGCTCCCGCGCTTTGCCTTTGGCCTTGACCTGGGCGGAACTGTGGCGGAACCGGTAGGACTCATTGCCCGTCTCCACGATGTGACAGTGGTGCGTCAGACGGTCCAGCAGTGCGGTGGTCATCTTCGCGTCGCCGAAGACGGCAGACCACTCGGCAAACGCCAGGTTGGTCGTGATCATCACACTGGTGTGCTCGTACAGGCGGCTGAGCAGATGGAACAGCAAGGCCCCGCCGGCCTGGCTGAACGGCAAATAGCCCAGCTCATCGAGGATGAGCAAGTCCACATGCAGCAGGCTGGCGGCGATGCGCCCCGCACGCCCTTGCGCTTTCTCCTGCTCCAACGCATTGACCAGATCGACCGTCGAGAAGAAGCGCACCCGCTTGCCATGCCGCGTGATGCCGGCAATGCCCAGCGCACTGGCCAGGTGCGTCTTTCCCGTGCCAGGCCCGCCGATAAGCACCACGTTGTGGGCGTCGTCGGTGAAGGCCAGGTTGGCGGGCTGGCTGATGAGTGTTCGCTCCACCGACGATGCCCCAAAGTCAAACCCCGCCAGATCCCGGTGCATGGGGAATCGCGCCGCCTTCATCTGGTACGACACCGAGCGCATCGCACGGTCCACACCTTCAGCCTGCAGCAGGTGCTCCAGCAGCCAGCGCGCGCTCTGCAGCGCTGCCGTCTCGCCTTGCCCCAGCAAGTCACCCCAGGCGCTGGCCATACCGTACAGCCGCAGTCCCTTGAGTTCGGTGAGCACATCAGTGGACATAGCCGCCCTCCCAGGTATCGGTGGCGCCAGACAGGCGCAGCCGGTCGTAGCGGTGGGTGTCGGCACGCGGCGCCTCGCGCAGGGCCAAGACGGTGTCCGCCGGTGGTGGCCGCTGCGGGTCGCTCAGGCGCGCCAGCACGTTGCGCACGTGCTCCACGCTGATGTGCCCACTGGGCGTGGCGTGCTCCAGCACCAACTCCACCGCCACCAGCAGCGCGTCCAGCCCAGCGGTGGGCACCAGCGCCAGCACCTCGGAGAGCACCCGGTCGCCGCCGATGTGGCGCATGAGGGCGTGGCGCAGTTGCGCCAGTGGCCGGGGCAGGTCGGCAAACGGTGCGCCGTTTCTCAACGCGCCGGGCTTGCGCTGCACCAGCTCGATGTAGTGCTGCCAGTCGAACACCGTTTGCCCCCGGTTGAGCACCCGCTCGTGGCTGGCCACCAGGGCTTCTGCGGCCACCACATCCACTCGAGTGGGATACAGCCGCGTGCTCACCATGTGCCCGGCCCATTCACAGGGCACTGAGTAACGGTTGCGCGCCACCGTCACCAGGCAGGTGCTGCTCACCCTTGCCGGGCGCTCCA
>CAYUAH010000495.1:0-1782 GCA_964442375.1 uncultured Hydrogenophaga sp.
TCGCGCTGGTTGATCAGGCACTTCTTGGACTCGTGCACGAACTCGATCGGGTCTTCCACCGTGAGGATGTGGCCGTACTCGTTTTCATTGAGGTAGTTCACCATGGCCGCCAGCGTGGTGGACTTGCCCGAGCCGGTGGGCCCGGTCACCAGCACCAGGCCGCGCGGCTTGAGCGCCAGGTCGGCAAAAATTTTGGGCGCACGGAGTTGGTCCAGCGTGAGGATCTTGCTCGGGATGGTGCGGAACACCGCCGCCGCGCCGCGGTTCTGGTTGAAGGCGTTGACGCGGAAACGCGCCAGGCCGTCAATCTCGAACGAGAAGTCCACTTCGAGGAATTCCTCGTAGTGCTTGCGCTGGGTGTCGTTCATGATGTCGTACACCATGGCGTGCACCTGCTTGTGGTCGAGCGCGTCCACGTTGATGCGCCGCACGTCGCCGTGCACCCGTATCATCGGCGGCAGGCCGGCCGAGAGGTGCAGGTCCGACGCCTTGTTCTTCACGCTGAACGCCAGCAATTGGGTGATGTCCATTCCCTCGGGCCCCGATCTGAAATCGTTTTTGACAATCCCATTATGACCACGATTGGCGACAATCTCCAAAGCCAACGCGCACGGCTGTGGCGCGCGTGCGAACAGGCCGGCCGTGCGCCCGACGCGGTGCGGCTGCTGGCGGTCAGCAAGACCTTCGGGCCGGACGCGGTGCGCGACGCGCTGGCGGCCGGCCAGCTCGCTTTTGGCGAGAACTACGTGCAGGAGGGCGTGGACAAGATCGCCGCCATCGGAACCCTGCCCGGCATCGAATGGCACTGCATCGGCCCCCTGCAAAGCAACAAGACGCGCCCGGTGGCCGAGCACTTTGACTGGGTGCAGTCGGTGGACCGCCTCAAGATCGCCCAGCGCCTCAGCGAGCAGCGCCCCGCCCACCTGGCGCCGCTGCAGGCGTGTTTACAGGTCAATGTGGACGGTGGTGCCAACAAATCCGGCGTCACGCCGGCCGAGCTGCCCGAGCTGGCCGCCGCGGTGGCCGCGCTGCCCCGGCTGAAGCTGCGCGGCCTGATGGCCATCCCCGAACCCGCGCCCGACTTTGATGCGGCGCGGGCGGTGTTTGCAAGGGTACGCGCGCTGTTTGACGAACTGAACGCACAAGGCCTGGGTCTGGACACCCTCTCCATGGGCATGAGCGACGACCTGGAAGCCGCCGTGGCCGCCGGCAGCACGATGGTGCGGGTGGGGCGTGGGGTGTTTGGGGCGCGAACCTACGCAAGCCCCTGAGCACCACGCTGAGCGAACCCGTTCACTTCTTCGCGCCCGGCCCCTGCATCGGCTTGACGTTACCGCAGTCGGCCGACAGCCACTTGCCCTGGCCTTCCATCGTCATGTTCTGCGGCTTGCCCTGGTGCTGGCTGCTCATCACCATCTTCATGCTGTACGCCGTGTCGCCCATGAAGGTGTAGGTGCCTTCACCGCTGGACGGCGGCTTGGCGCAAACGAACTTCATCTTCATGGTGTTGCCGCTGCGCGAGGTGACGGTGGTGGTGCAGTCGCCTTCGGTCTGCTGGGGCATGTCGTTGCGTGCGGCCATTTCGGGTGTGATGCAGACCTTCATGGCCATGCCGCCGCCCGCACCCGGCGTGGGCATCGCGCCGCCCTGCTTGGCCATCATGTCCTGCATCATCTTGCGCTGCTCGGGCGGCATGGCGGCCAGTTGCTTCTGCATGTCGGCCATGGCCTTGTCCATCTCGGGGTTGCCGCCCATCTTGTGCTGGATTTCCCACAGGCCGGG
>CAYUAH010000496.1:0-1780 GCA_964442375.1 uncultured Hydrogenophaga sp.
TTGTTTACCGCAACATCACCCGCGCTGACCGCGCGGCCGCCGATGGCCTGGCCGCGTTAGGCTCGGCCACCGTGCACGAGGCCATGGGCCGTGTCGGTCTGCTCAAGCCCTACATGCGCCCCATCCAGACCGGCGTGCAGGTCTCGGGCACGGCCGTCACCGTGCTGCTGCAGCCCGGCGACAACTGGATGATGCACGTCGCTGCCGAGCAGATCCAGCCGGGCGACATCGTGATCGCCACCGTCACCGCCGAGTGCAGCGACGGCTACTTCGGCGACCTGCTGGCCACCTCCTTTCAGGCCCGCGGCGCGCGCGCCCTGGTCATCGAGGCGGGTGTGCGCGACGTCAAGACCTTGAAGGAAATGAACTTCCCGGTCTGGAGCCGCCACATCTCGTCCAAGGGCACCATCAAGGCCACCCTGGGCTCGGTCAACATCCCCATCGTCTGCGCCGGCGCGCTGGTCCATCCGGGCGACGTGATCGTGGCCGACGACGACGGTGTGGTGTGCGTGCCCCAGGCCATCGCGGCCAAGACGCTGGAAGCCGCCATCAAGCGCGAAAGCTTCGAGGGCGAGAAGCGCGCCAAGCTCGCCAGCGGCGTGCTGGGCCTGGACATGTACAAGATGCGCGAACCGCTGGCCGCTGCCGGCCTGAAGTACATCGACTGACCGTTTGCACCTTTCCTTTTTCTCACCCGGAGACAACACCATGCCGACCGCTTTCTCTCGCCGCCGCACGGCCGTGGCCACTGCCCTTGCGCTGGGCCTGTTCGCCAGTGTCGGCGCCCAGGCGCAGGCCTTCCCCACCAAAGCGGTGCGCATCATCACCCCCTTCCCGGTGGGCAGTGGCCCCGAAGGCGTGGTGCGCCTGGTGGCCGACAAGCTCTCGCGCGCCTGGGGCCAGCCGGTCACGGTGGAAAACCGCCCGGGCGGCAATGGCTTCATTGCCATCGACGCCTTCAAGCGCGGCGCCACCGACGGGCATGACCTGATCCAGCTCGACAACGTGCACCTCTCGGCCTACCCGCACCTGTTCAAGAAGCTGCCCTACGACGCCGCCAAGGACTTCGACGTCCTGCTTCCGCTGTTCAAGACCTACTTCTTCTTCACCACCGCCACCACCAGCAAGTACAAAAACGTGGCTGCCCTGATCGCCGATGCCAAGGCCAACCCGGGCAAGCTCAACTACGGCTCCTGGTCGGTGGGCAACCCGGTGCACCTGGGTTCGGCCCTGTTCGACACCGTGGCCGGTGTGGACATGCAGCACGTGATCTACAAGGAAACCAGCCAGCTCTACACCGGCGTGGCCACCGGCGACCTGGCCTATGCCTTGGGCACCAGCGCCACCGCCGGCCCGCTGTACCGTTCGGGCAAGCTCAAGTTCCTGGCCATCGCCGGCCCGTCACGCCTGCCCGCCTACAAGGACGTGCCCACCGTGGCCGAGGCCGGTGGCCCGGCAGGTTTTGAGGTCAGCGGCTGGACCGCCATCGCCGCCCCCAAGGGCGTGCCCAAGGCCGTGGCCGACAAGATCCAGCACGACATCGAGAAGGCTTTGGCTGAACCCGACATCAAGGAGAAATTCATCTCCTTTGGCTATGAAAACTACACCCCCACCCGCGTGCAGTTTCAGCAATACATGGACAGCGAATCCAAGCGTTTCGCCGACGTGATCAAGAAGGCCGGCGCATCGCTGGATTGAACAGAGAAACACCATGAGCAACAAACCCACCACCGGTGATTTCACCAAGACCTCGGGCTGGCTGGACTGGTACGAGGGCCCG
>CAYUAH010000497.1:0-1780 GCA_964442375.1 uncultured Hydrogenophaga sp.
CTGCATGGGCGGCGACCACGGTCCCGCCATCACCTTGCCGGCCTGCCGGCGCCTGCTGGAGCGCCATGCCGACGTGCATTTGCTGTTGGTGGGCCTGCCCGAGGCCTTGAAGGGTTTTGTGCACGAGCGCGCCACCGTCGTGCCGGCCAGCGAAGTCGTGGCCATGGACGACCCGGTCGAGATCGCGCTGCGCCGCAAGAAGGATTCGTCCATGCGGGTGGCCATACAGCAGGTCAAAGACGGCAAGGCGCAAGCCGTGTTATCTGCCGGCAACACGGGGGCTTTGATGGCGATCGCACGCTATCTGCTGAAAACCCTTGATGGTATTGATCGCCCGGCGATTGCCTACCCCATGCCGAATGCCTTGGGCGGCGCCACCACCGTGCTCGATTTGGGCGCCAATGTGGACTGCACCGAGCAGCACTTGCTGGAATTCGCGGTCATGGGTTCGGCCCTCGATTCGGTGCTCAAGAACAAACCCCAGCCCACCGTGGGTCTGCTCAACATCGGCTCCGAAGCCATCAAGGGCAACGAAGTCATCAAAAAGGCGGGGGAGTTGCTGCGCAGCGCGGCCGAGGCGGGCGATCTCAACTTCGTTGGCAACGTCGAAGGCAACGACATCTTCAAGGGCACGGCCGACATCGTGGTCTGCGACGGTTTTGTGGGCAACGTCGCCCTCAAGGCCAGCGAAGGCCTGGCGTCGATGATCGCCGCCTTCCTCAAGCAAGAGTTCTCGCGCAACATCTTCACCAAAATGGCGGCAGTTGTCGCGTATCCGGTGTTATCTGCGTTCAAAAAGCGTGCCGACTACCGTCGCTACAACGGCGCGGCCTTGTTGGGCCTGCGCGGGCTGGTGTTCAAGAGCCACGGCTCGGCCGACCCGTTTGCTTTTGAGCAGGCCTTGAACCGGGCGTATGATGCGGCCCGCAACCACCTGCTGGAACGTGTGCAGGCCCGCATTGCGCACGCCGCGCCCTTGTTGACCGGCGCCAGCGCTGTGCCCGCCTCCGCGGCCGCCCCAGAATAAATGAGCGCTTTTTCTCGCATCACCGGCACCGGCAGCTGTTTGCCGCCGCGCCGCGTCACCAACGCCGACCTCGCGGCCGAACTGGCCACACGCGGATTGGAGACTTCCGACGAATGGATCGTGGAACGCACCGGCATCCGGGCGCGCCACTTTGCTGCGCCCGATGTGTGCAGCAGCGACCTGGGCGTCGAAGCCGCCCGCCGTGCCATGGACGCCGCCGGCGTGGCGCCGCAGGACATCGATCTCATCATCGTCGCCACGTCCACGCCGGACATGGTGTTCCCGTCCACCGCCGCCATCCTGCAGCACAAGCTGGGCATCGCCGGCTGCCCGGTGTTCGACGTGCAGGCGGTGTGCAGCGGTTTTGTGTACGCGCTGACGGTGGCCGATTCGCTGATTCGCACCGGCACCGCCAACAAGGCGCTGGTCATCGGCGCCGAGGTGTTCAGCCGCATCCTGGATTTCAACGACCGCACCACCTGCGTGCTGTTTGGTGACGGCGCCGGTGCCGTGGTGCTGGAGGCCAGCGACACGCCGGGCATCCTGGCCACCGACCTGCATGCCGACGGCAAACACGTGGGCATCCTGTGTGTGCCGGGCACGGTGTCGGGCGGTCAGGTGCTGGGCGATCCCACCCTCAAGATGGATGGGCAGGCGGTGTTCAAGCTGGCGGTGGGTGTGCTGGAAGACGCGGCCCGCGCCACGCTGGCCAAAGCTGGTTTGCAGGACACCGACATCGACTGGCTGATCCCG
>CAYUAH010000498.1:0-1779 GCA_964442375.1 uncultured Hydrogenophaga sp.
CGCAGCACGGCAAACAGCTCCTGCGCGCAGGCGGCGGCGTCGCCGGGCATGGCGCGTTGCACCAGGTGTTTGCTGGCACTTCTCACCCGGCCCCGGGTGTAGACGGCGATGTGGCGGGCATCGGCGCCCAGCACGTCGAGCGCGCTCTGGATCTGCGCGGCGTCCATCAGCCGCACCTTGGCCTGGGGCGCGTAGTGTGATTCGAGTGTGCCCGAGGCGCGCGGGGCTTGTTCGTCGCGTGCCCGCAGGGGCTGGCCGCACACGGCTTCGATTTGCGCGGCCGTGAGCATGCCGGGGCGCAGCAGCACGGGGTGGCCCCGGCTGGCGTCCACGATGGTGGATTCGATGCCCACGTCGCAGGGGCCGCCGTCAAGCACGCACAGCTCGGCGTCGCTCAGCACGCCCTCGAATTCCGACACGACGTGTGCCGCCGTGGTGGGGCTGACGCGGCCGAAGCGGTTGGCGCTGGGCGCGGCCACACCCCACACGCCGAGGGGTCGCGCGGCGTGCAGCACGGCTTGCGCCATGGGGTGCGAGGGGCAACGCAGGCCGATGGAGTTTTGCCCACCGGCGGCCACGGCACCCACGGTGTGGCGGCGCGGCAGGATGAGGGTGAGCGGGCCGGGCCAGAAGGCGCGCATGAGGCGCAGCGCGAAGTCGGGCACGTCGGTGGCGTAGTGCAACACTGCGGGCCACCATTCGGCCTCGGTGGCACCGGCCACGTGCACGATCAGCGGGTGGTTGCTGGGGCGGCCTTTGGCGCTGAAGATGCGCGCCACAGCGCTGGCGTTGTCGGCGTCGGCGCCGAGGCCATACACGGTTTCGGTGGGCAGGCCAAGCAGGCGGCCATCGGCCAGGGCCTGCGCCGCCTGCGCGATGGCGGTGGCCTGTCTGCCGTCCAGCGGGTTGCTCATGGCAGGGCGGGCAAGCCCAGCATCGCAGCGGCCTGTTGCGCCGTGGACTTGACCTCGGCCACGGTGGCGCCGGTGATGTTGAGGTGGCCCATCTTGCGGCCGGGGCGGGCATCGAGCTTGCCGTAGAGGTGCAGGTGGGTGCCGGGCAGGGCCAGCACGCGGTCCCAGGCGGGCGAACGTGCCGCCTTGTCGGCGCCCTCGGGGAACCACAAGTCGCCCAGGATGTTGAGCATGATGGCCGGGCTGTGCTGGCGCACGGCGCGCAGCGGCAGGCCGGCCATGGCACGCACCTGCTGCTCGAACTGCGACACGTCGCAGGCGTTCTGGGTGTAGTGGCCGCTGTTGTGCGGGCGCGGGGCCATCTCATTCACCACCAGGGCGCCGTCGGCGCTGCCGTCGTCGATGACGAAGTACTCCACGCACAGCACGCCCACGTAGTTGAGCTGGTGGGCGATGGCGATGGTGGCGGCGCGGGCCTTGTCGCACAGGGCGGCGGGCAGGGCGCCGTCATACACCTCGGTCACGGCCAGGATGCCGTCGACGTGGGTGTTGCGTTGCACGGGGTAGCTCACGGCCTGGCCGTCGGCGCCGCGCGCCACGATGACCGAACACTCGGCCTGGAGCGGCAGCATTTTTTCCAGCACGCAGGGCACGCGTTTGAGTTGGTCCCAGGCGGCGGCCAGCTCGGCGCGGTCTTTCACGCGGAATTGGCCCTTGCCGTCGTAACCCAGGCGCGCGGTTTTGAGGATGCCGGGCAGCAGATCGGCCGGCACGGCGGCCAGCAAGGCCTCGGAATCGATGGCGGCATACGGCGCCGGGCCGATGCCGCTGGTGGGCAGGCTGGCGACGAAGTGGGCCTTTTCCT
>CAYUAH010000499.1:0-1769 GCA_964442375.1 uncultured Hydrogenophaga sp.
CCGAACTGGGCAGCATCGTCATCAAGGAACTGCTGGCACGCACCGGCCTGCCGGTGGATGCCGTGGGCGAAGTGATCATGGGCCAGGTGCTGGCCGCTGGCGTGGGCCAGAACCCGGCCCGTCAGGCCATGATGAAAGCCGGCGTGGCCAAGGAAACGCCCGCGCTGACCATCAACGCCGTTTGCGGCTCCGGCCTCAAGGCGGTGATGTTGGCCGCGCAGGCCGTGGCCTGGGGCGACAGCGAGATCGTGATCGCGGGTGGCCAGGAAAACATGAGCGCCAGCCCGCATGTGCTCAACGGCAGCCGCGACGGCCAGCGCATGGGTGAGTGGAAGATGACCGACACCATGATCGTGGACGGCCTGTGGGACGTGTACAACCAGTACCACATGGGCATCACCGCCGAGAACGTGGCCAAGGCCCACGGCATCACCCGCGAGATGCAGGACGCCCTGGCGGCGGCCAGCCAGA
Source organism: uncultured Hydrogenophaga sp. (assembly GCA_964442375.1). Lineage (GTDB taxonomy): Bacteria > Pseudomonadota > Gammaproteobacteria > Burkholderiales > Burkholderiaceae_C > Hydrogenophaga. The sequence continues at coordinate 472 of CAYUAH010000499.1, forward strand.
GCAAGGCCGCCGCCGCCCAGGCCGCCGGCAAGTTCAAGGACGAAATCGTCGGCGTGAGCATCCCGCAGCGCAAGGGCGATCCGGTGCTGTTCAACAGCGACGAATTCATCAACGGCAAAACCACCGCCGAGGTGCTGGCCGGCCTGCGGCCCGCCTTCGACAAGGCCGGCTCTGTCACCGCCGGCAACGCATCGGGCATCAACGACGGTGCTGCCGCCGTGATGGTGATGAGCGCCAAGAAGGCGGCCGCCCTGGGCCTGACGCCGCTGGCCCGCATCGCGGCCTTCGGCACCAGCGGCCTGGACCCCGCCACCATGGGCATGGGCCCGGTGCCGGCCTCGCAGAAGGCCTTGGCCCGTGCCGGCTGGAAGGCCAGTGACGTGGACCTGTTCGAACTCAACGAAGCCTTTGCCGCCCAGGCCTGCGCCGTCAACAAGGCGCTGGACATCGATCCGGCCAAGGTCAACGTCAATGGCGGCGCCATCGCCATCGGCCACCCTATTGGCGCATCTGGCTGCCGCATCCTGGTGACGCTGCTGCACGAAATGCAGCGCAGTGGCGCCAAGAAAGGCCTGGCCGCGCTGTGCATCGGCGGCGGCATGGGGGTTTCCCTCGCTGTTGAGCGCTGAGAAGCCCACTAGCATCAGATCCGCACCACATTTTCCACAACGACAACAGAGGAACACACATGAGTCAAAAAGTTGCATATGTCACCGGTGGCATGGGTGGCATCGGTACCGCCATCTGCCAGCGCCTGCACCAGGAAGGTTTCAAGGTCATCGCCGGCTGCGGCCCCACGCGCGACCACGCCAAGTGGATTGCCGAGCAGGCGGCCCTGGGCTACACCTTCTACGCCTCGGTGGGCAACGTGGGTGACTGGGATTCCACGGTCGAGGCCTTCAGCAAGACCAAGGCCGAACACGGCAGCATCGACGTGCTGGTCAACAACGCCGGCATCACCAAGGACCGCATGTTCCTGAAGATGACGCGCGACGATTGGGATGCGGTGATGAACACCAACCTCGATTCCATGTTCAACGTGACCAAGCAGGTCGTGGGCGACATGGTCGAAAAGGGCTGGGGCCGCATCATCAACATCTCCTCGGTCAACGGCGAAAAGGGCCAGGCCGGCCAGACCAACTACTCGGCCGCCAAGGCCGGCATGCACGGCTTCTCCATGGCCCTGGCGCAAGAACTGGCCACCAAGGGCGTGACCGTCAACACCGTGAGCCCGGGCTACATCGGCACCGACATGGTCAACGCCATCCGCCCCGACGTGCTGGAAAAGATCGTCGCCA
>CAYUAH010000500.1:0-1767 GCA_964442375.1 uncultured Hydrogenophaga sp.
CTTGCCGAACGAGGGGCTCAGGTGCATGCGCAGGCCAGGCGCGGCGTTCACCTCGACGATGCCGCCCGACTGTTCTTCCAGGGGGCGGGCGATGTTCTCGCACACCACGTCCACGCCGCAGATGTCCAGGCCCACCATCAGGGCCGCCGCGATGGCGCGCGCGGCCACCTCGGGGTGGACTTCATCGGTCACGTCGGTGGCGGTGCCGCCGGTGGAGAGGTTGGCGTTGTTGCGCAGCACCACACGCTGACCCAAGGTGGGCACGCTGTGTTCGTTCAGGCCTTGCTCCGCCAGGCGGGCGCGGGCGATGTCGTCGAAACGGATCTTGGTCAGCGAGGTGGAGTGGCCTTCGCCGCGCCGAGGATCGGCATTGACCTGGGCCACCAGCTCAGCCACGGTGTGCTGGCCGTCGCCAATCACCAGCGGCGGGTCGCGCCGGGCGGCGGCCACCAGCTTGTTGCCCACCACCAGCAAGCGGTAGTCGATGCCAGGCAGGTACTTCTCGACCATGATGTCGTCGCGGAAGTGGCGCGCGGCTTCAAAGCCGGCCACCACCTGCTCACGGGTGACGAGGTTGACGGCGACACCCTTGCCCTGGTTGCCGTCACGCGGCTTGACCACCACCGGCACGCCAATCTCCTGCGCAGCGGCCCAGGCATCCTCGGCATCTTCCACCGGGCGGCCAATGGGCACCGGCACACCGGCCGATTGCAGCAACTTCTTGGTCAGCTCTTTGTCCTGCGCAATGGACTCCGCGATGGCGCTGGTCGAATCGACCTCGGCGGCCTGGATGCGGCGCTGCTGCGCGCCCCAGCCGAACTGCACCAGGCTGCCCTGCGTGAGGCGGCGGTAGGGGATGCCACGGGCCACGGCGGCGTCCACGATGGAGCCGGTGGAGGGGCCCAGGCGCACATCCTCGTCGATTTCGCGGAGCTGGTGCAGCGCGTCTTCAAGGTCGAAGCTGCCACCGTCCTGCGCCGCCTGGCACAGCTTGCACGCCAGGTCGAAGGCCAGGCGGCCCACGGCCTCTTCGCTGTACTGCACCACCACCTGGTAGACGCCATCTTCTGGCGCGGGCGTGGTGCGGCTGAAGCTCACGGCGCAACCGGCCTGGGCCTGCAGCGCCAGCGTCACGCGCTCCAGCGCGTGGGCGGTGCTGAGCTTGCCATCGGCGGGCGGCACGGGCAGGGCGCCCATGGCGGGGAACAGGCGGCTGAGCTGCTCTTCGAAGCCCGGCAGGTGTTCGAGGCTGCACTCCTGCTCGCTGCAGGAAACCACGGCCTCGATGGCGGTGTGGCGGGTCCAGAGGTTGGGGCCGCGCAGGGCGCGAATGCGTGAGACTTGCATGTCGTGATCAGGATTCGATGAGGACGGAGGCGCTCGATTCAACGGCGGCGCGCACCAGGCCGGGCGACAGGTTCAAGGCCCAGGCGGCGGCGGCCACCGCCAGCAGGGCAGGTACGCTCAGTGCGCCACGCTGCAACAGCTGCGCGATGGCGGGCTGGGCCAGGTCCAGCAAGACGGTCTGCGTTTGTTGGTGGCACATCTGCACCTGTTGCCCGCGCACGGTGACAAAACGACCGCCGTTGGCGCAGTGCTGTGTCAGTGCGGCGGCCTCGCTGTAACCGCCGTAGAGGATGACTTCGCCGTCACACAACTCGGACAGGCCACGCGCCACGTCGTCGTCGGCATTGAGCACCGCGCAACCGCCCTTGAGCACCACGTCCACCTGCGTGCGCAGCACCAGGCGCATGCGCTCCATGTCGT
>CAYUAH010000501.1:0-1762 GCA_964442375.1 uncultured Hydrogenophaga sp.
GTCCGCATGGAAACCGGCGAAATCGCCCGTCAGTCCAGCGGCGCCGTGCTGCTCGACATGGAAGGCACCGTGGTGCTGGCCACCGTGGTGGCCAAGTCCGACGCCAAGGCCGGTCAGGACTTTTTCCCGCTGACCGTTGACTACATCGAGAAGACCTACGCCGCCGGCAAGATCCCTGGCAGCTTCTTCAAGCGCGAAGGCCGCCCCAGCGAACTCGAAACCCTGACCAGCCGCCTGATCGACCGCCCGATCCGCCCGCTGTTCCCCGAAGGTTTCTTCAACGAAGTGCAGGTGGTCATCCACACGCTGTCGCTGAACCCTGAGGTCGATGCCGACATCGCCGCCATGATCGCCACCTCGGCTGCCCTGTCGGTGTCGGGTATTCCGTTCAACGGCCCCATCGGCGCCGCACGCGTGGGTTACGTCAATGGCCAATACGTGCTGAACCCCGGCCAGACCGAGCGCAAGAACTCGTCCATGGACCTGATCGTGGCCGGTACGCAGGCCGCCGTGCTGATGGTCGAATCCGAAGCCCAGCAACTGAGCGAAGAAGTCATGCTCGGCGCCGTGGTGTTTGGCCACGAGCAAGGCAACATCGCCATCGCTGCCATCAACGAGCTGGTGCGTGACGCAGGCAAGCCCGAGTGGAGCTGGCAAGCGCCCGCCAAGGACGAGGCCCTGATCGCCAAGATCGATGGTCTGGCCAAGGCCAAGCTGGAAGCCGCTTACCAGATCCGCAACAAGCAGGCCCGCACCCAGGCCTGCCGCACCGCCTACGCCGACGTGATGGCGGCCTTGAAGGCCGAAGGCGTGGCATTCGACAGCGTGGCCATCGAAGGCCTGCTGTTCGAAATCGAAGCCAAGATCGTGCGTGGCCAGATCCTGGCCGGCGAGCCCCGCATCGACGGCCGCGACACCCGCACCGTGCGCGCCATCGAAATCCGCAACGGCGTGCTGCCGCGCACCCACGGCTCGGCCCTGTTCACCCGGGGTGAAACCCAGGCGCTGGTCGTGGCCACCCTGGGCACCGACCGCGACGCCCAGCGCATCGACGCGCTGGCCGGCGAGTACGAAGACCGCTTCATGCTGCACTACAACATGCCTCCGTTTGCCACCGGCGAAACAGGTCGCGTGGGCAGCCCCAAGCGCCGCGAAATCGGCCACGGCCGCCTGGCCAAGCGCGCCCTGGTGGCCGCGCTGCCGAGCAAGGAAGAATTCCCCTACACCATGCGTGTGGTGTCGGAAATCACCGAGTCCAACGGTTCGTCGTCGATGGCTTCGGTCTGCGGCGGCTGCCTGGCGCTGATGGACGCTGGCGTGCCCATGAAGGCGCACGTGGCCGGCATCGCCATGGGCCTGATCAAGGACGGCAACCGTTTCGCCGTGCTGACCGACATCCTCGGTGACGAGGACCACCTGGGCGACATGGACTTCAAGGTGGCCGGTACCACCAACGGCGTGACCGCTCTGCAGATGGACATCAAGATCCAGGGCATCACCAAGGAAATCATGCAGGTCGCACTGGCCCAGGCCAAGGAAGCGCGCATGCACATCCTGGGCAAGATGCAGGACGCCATGGGTGAAGCCAAGACCGAAGTCTCGAACTTCGCGCCCAAGCTGTTCACCATGAAGATCAACCCCGAGAAGATCCGTGACGTGATCGGCAAGGGCGGCGCCGTCATCCGCGCGCTGACCGAAGAGACCGGCTGCCAGATCAACATCGAGGAAGACGGCACCATCACCATCGCCGCCACCGATTCGA
>CAYUAH010000502.1:0-1758 GCA_964442375.1 uncultured Hydrogenophaga sp.
GTGCTGATCTACGCGACCAGCAACCGGCGCCACCTGCTGCCCGAGTACATGAAGGAAAACCTCAGCTACACGCACACCGCCGACGGCGAGGTGCACCCGGGCGAGGTGGTGGAGGAGAAGATCTCGCTGTCCGAGCGCTTCGGCCTCTGGGTCAGCTTCTACCCCTTCAGCCAGGACGAGTACCTGGCCATCGTGGCGCAGTGGCTGTCGTCGTTCAACGTGCCGGCAGCGGCCATCGAAGCTGCTCGACCTGAGGCGCTGGTCTGGGCGCTGGAGCGTGGCTCACGCAGCGGCCGTGTGGCTTATCAGTTCGCGCGCGACTATGCGGGCAAGCACGCGGCATGAGCGAGGCGCGCAAGCACACCGAAGTCGCCGTTGGCATCCTCATCCGCCAGGATGGGGCCCTGCTCTTGTCCACCCGCCCCGAAGGCAAGCCCTACGCGGGCTACTGGGAGTTCCCGGGCGGCAAGATCGAGACCGGCGAGACGGTGACCGAGGCCTTGCGGCGCGAATTGATCGAAGAACTGGGCGTGACCATTGCCGACGCCCACGAGTGGCAGGTCACCGAACACGACTACCCCCACGCGCTGGTGCGCCTGCACTGGTGCAAGGTGTTCGATTGGAGCGGTGAATTTGAGATGCGCGAAGGGCAGCAAATGGCCTGGCAGACCTTCCCGCTGACGGTGTCCCCGGTCCTGCCGGGGGCTTATCCGGTGCTCGACTGGTTGGCCGCCGAGCAGGGGCTCACTGGAGCTTAGGGTCGCCGAACGCTTGTTCGTCGGAGGGAGCTTCGGCGGGCACGCGGAAATGTTCGGCCGCCCACGCACCGATGTCCAGGTTTTTGCAGCGCTCGCAACAGAACGGTCGGTAGGGGTTGGCCGTGGCGTAGACGCTGTCGCCGCCACAGCCCGGGCAGCGCACCAGACGGGGTTTCACCTCGTTGTCGCTCATGCGCACAAGCTCAGCTCAAAGTTCATGTCCACGTCCGTGGCGCCGTGCAAGCGGTGGTCTTCGCCCATGCGCATCATGCGCACCGAAAACATCAGGCGGTTGCCGCTGATCTCGGGCACCAGGCCCTGGCTGCCGTCGATGAACACGCGCAGCAGCTGGAAGCTGCGGCCCTGGGGCAGGTTCTGCTGGAACTGTCCGGCCACGGCCACCACCTTTTGTGGTGACCCCGCGTCGCGCAGGAGCTTGAGCAGCCAGTGGATGGCCTCGGCCAAAGGTGCCAAGTGGCTGACCCAGCCGTTGAGGTCTTGCTGGCGGCGCTCTGGTGGCTGGTGTTGCCAGTCGTAGTAGGCGGGGAGATCGAATTCGCAGGTGCCACCGGGGATGCCGATGCGGCTGCGGATGGCCATGAGCCAGTCGTTGTCCGTGAGGGCCTGGCCCATCTTGCCGGAGATGGCGTTGAGGGCTGAAAAGCACGCATCAAGCTGGCCCACCACCTGGTCCAGCGCGGCCTCGGAGATGGCCGGGTTGCCCCGGTAGCTGTTGAGTTGCTGCTTGTGTTTTTCCAGGTCCTTGAGCACGTCCGTTTTCATGTCGGCACGGGCTGCAACGTCCATCACTTCAAAGATGGTCTGGATGGCAAAGTGGTGGTCCAGCGCGTGGCTGCGGGGCACCAGTTCACCGAGGCGCCGGAACAGATCTTCCAGACGAAGGTAGGTCCGAATGCGTTCGTTGAAGGGGTACTCGTACAGGATCACGGCGCGGGCGGGCTGGCAGGTGGGCGGACAGCGGGCATCATAGCCCGAATGA
>CAYUAH010000503.1:0-1750 GCA_964442375.1 uncultured Hydrogenophaga sp.
TGATGCACCAGATGGGCAGCCACGGGCCGGCCTACTTCAAACGCACGCCGGCCGCGCACAAACACTTCACGCCCGAATGCGACAACAACGCGCTGCAGAAGTGCGAACGTCGGACCGTGGTCAACGCCTACGACAACACCATCCGCTACACCGACCACTTTCTGGCCCGCACCGTGGACTGGCTCAAAGCCAAGCGCCAGCGCAGCGCCTTGCTCTACGTGTCGGATCACGGCGAATCGCTGGGCGAAAACAACCTCTACCTGCACGGTCTGCCCTACGCGCTGGCGCCGCAGGAACAGAAGCACGTGCCCATGCTGACCTGGGTGTCGCCCTCACTTCGCCAGGCGCGCGGCTGGCCCGCCGACTGTCTGGGCCAGCAGGCAGCGCAGCCGCTGTCACACGACCACCTGTTCCATTCGGTGCTGGGGCTGGCGGGGGTGCAGACGCAGGTCAAGCGCGCCGAGCGGGACATCTTTGCCCGCTGCAGCGCGGGCTGACACGGCTCAGGGCTTTTCCGAAGCGGCGGCCTGCGCACGCTGCGCGAATTCGGCCCGCAAGGCCTTGAGTTTTTCGCGCGGGTCTTCCTTGATCGTCGTCTGATCCAGCGCCATCTCCTTGATGAAGCGGCTGGGCGTGCCGGGCACGGTTTCGCGGCCCTTTTTGCGCCGCTTGAGCCAGCTCACCGCCAGCGTGCGCTGGGCGCGGGTGATGCCCACGTACATCAGGCGGCGCTCTTCCTGCAGGCGCTGGGCCAGGGCCTCGGCGCTCAGGTCGCCATCGGCGTCGTCGAGCTTGAAGGGCAGCAGGCCTTCGTTCACGCCCACCAGCGTCACGTGCGGCCACTCCAGCCCCTTGGAGGCGTGCAGGGTGGACAGGGTCACCACGTTCTGATCCTGCTCGCGCTCGCTCAAGGTGGAGATGAGGGCAATGGTCTGCACCACCTCCATCAGCGACTTGCGCTCGTCGGCCATGCCGGTGGCCTCGTCCACCTCGCCGCCGCAGCGCCCGGCCATCCAGTCGCAGAACTCCAGCACGTTGTTCCAGCGCGCGGCGGCCAGTTTTTCGCTGTCCTCGGCGTCGTACAGGTGCTTCTCGTAGCCGATGTCCTTGAGCCAGTCGTTCAAGAAAGTGCGCGCCGCTTCTGACCCCAGGGTGTGACGTGCGCGGTGCTCCAGCTCGTTGAGGTAGCGACCGAACTCGTGCAGCCCGCCGATGGCGCGCGCCGACACCGCGCTGGGCAGCGAGTGCGAGAACAGCGACTCGAACAGGCTGAGTTTGTACTGGGTGCCAAAGTTGCCCAGGGCCTGCAGCGTGGTGTGGCCGATGCCGCGTTTGGGCGTGGTGACGGCGCGCATGAAGGCCGGGTCATCGTCGTTGTTGGTGATCAGGCGCAGCCAGGCGCACAGGTCCTTGATCTCGGCTCGGTCGAAGAAACTCTGTCCGCCTGAGACCTTGTAGGGAATCTGCGCGCGGCGCAGCGCGGTCTCAAACGGCCGCGCCTGGTGGTTGGCGCGGTAGAGGATGGCGAAATCCTTGAACTCCTTGTGGCTGGAGTTGGCGCGCAGGCTCTGGATGCGTGCCACCGCGCGCTCGGCCTCGTGGTCTTCGTGGTCGGCGTCCACCACGCGCACCGGCTCGCCTTCGCCCAGGTCGCTCCACAGCGTCTTGGGAAACAGCTTGGGGTTGGGACCAATCACGTTGTTGGCCGCGCGCAGGATGGCGCTGGTGGAGCGGTAGTTCTGCTCCAGCT
>CAYUAH010000504.1:0-1746 GCA_964442375.1 uncultured Hydrogenophaga sp.
CGACAGCCGCACCTACGAGGGCGCGTACATGGCCGGCGTCATCGCCGGCGGCATGACCAAGAGCAACACGCTGGGTGTGGTGGGCTCCATCCCCATCCCCGAGGTGATCCGCAACATCAACAGCTTCACCCTGGGTGCCCAGTCGGTCAACCCCAAGATCAAGACCAAGGTGGTCTGGGTCAACGGCTGGTTCGACCCACCGAAGGAAACCGAAGCAGCCACCTCGCTGATTAACGGCGGCGCGGACGTGCTGTTCCAGAACACCGATTCGTCGGCCGTGCTGCAGACCGCCGAGAAGATGGGCAAGCGCGCCTTTGGCTGGGACTCCGACATGACCGCTTACGGCCCCAAGGCCCACCTGGGTTCGGCCGTCATCAACTGGGGGCCTTACTACAAGAAGGCCGTGGGTGATGCGCTCAACGGTACCTGGTCCACCGGTGCGGTGTGGTGGGGTGTGAAAGAAGGCGCCATCGACATGGTGTCGATTGCCGCCGACGTGCCCGCCGAAGCCAAGGCCAAGGTTGACACCATCAAGGCTGGCCTGAAGGACGGCTCCTTCGCGATCTGGAAGGGCCCCATCGTCGGTCAGGACGGCAAGGAAGTGTTGGCCAAAGACGTGGTCGCTGACGACAAGTTCCTCGGCGGCGTGAAGTTCTATGTCAAGGGCGTGGAAGGCAAGGTGCCGCAATAAGCGGGTCGATGCGCCACGCGCGAATGGGCCACCCCCGGGTGGCCCTTTTTGTTCCAGACTGCGATGAACGAACACACCCATTGGCTGCCTGTGGCGCTGAGCGCCGACATGGATGCGGCGCCGCACGCGGTGCAACTGCTGGGGCAGGCGCTGGTGCTTTGGCGGGACCGCCAGGGGCGCCTCGCCGGCGCCCACGACCGCTGCCCGCACCGGGGCGCACGCCTGTCGTTGGGCCGCGTGTGCGACGGCCTGCTGGAATGCCCTTACCACGGCTGGCGATTTGACGCCGATGGCCCTTGTCGCCACGTGCCGGCATTGCCCGACTTTGTGCCCGCCGCCGGCCAACGCCTGGAGACCGTGGGCGTGCATGAAGCCCATGGCCTGGTCTGGGTGCGGCTGGACGGCGAGGGCGGCGAGCTGCCTGCCTTCGGCGCCGAGTCCGATACCCGCTTGCGCAAGCTCAACTGCGGTCCGTACGACGTGGCCACCAGCGCCCCACGCATCGTCGAGAACTTTCTCGACATGACACACTTTGCGTTTGTGCACGAGGGCTGGCTGGGCGAGCGGGGCCACGCCGCCCACCATGACCACCCGGTGGAGCGCACGCCCACCGGCTTGATCGCTACCGGCTGCCAGGCCTGGCAGCCGCAGTCCAACCGCCTGTCCAGCGGTGGGGCCATGGTGGACTACACCTACGAGGTGACCGGCCCCTTCAGCGCTGTGCTCACCAAACGCCCGGACGACCCCGCCCTGGGCGACTACCGCGAGGCCATCGGCCTGTTCATCTGCCCGCTCACGCCCGAGACCAGCCGCGTGTGGTTCCGCCTGGCGGTAGCCGATTTCGCGTCCAGCGACGAGCAGTTGCGCGCCTTCCAGTACACCATCTTCACGCAGGACCAGCCGGTGTTGGAATCGCAAACCCCCAAGCGCTTGCCGCTGGACCCGCGTGCCGAGCAACACACCACGGCCGACCGCGTGTCGCTGGCCTACCGCCGCTTTTTGCGCGACAGTGGCATCACCTTTGGAGTCATCGCATGAACACCTTGCCCCCCATC
>CAYUAH010000505.1:0-1744 GCA_964442375.1 uncultured Hydrogenophaga sp.
TGCTGCACGGCAACCGCACCTACATCCTGCAGGACGACAACGGCCAGATCACCGAGACCCACAGCGTGAGCGCCGGCCTGGACTACCCCGGCGTGGGCCCCGAACACGCCTGGCTCAAGGACATCGGCCGCGCCGAGTACGTGGGCATCACCGACGCCGAGGCGCTGGAGGCCTTTCACTTCCTGTGCCGCACCGAAGGCATCATCCCCGCGCTGGAGTCCAGCCATGCCGTGGCCCACGCCATGAAGCTGGCCAAAACCATGACGCCCCAGCAGTCCATCCTGGTCAACCTCTCGGGCCGGGGCGACAAGGACATCGGCACCGTGGCCGACCTCTCCAACGCCGACTTCTACTGCCGGCCGAGCTGCCGCGGGCAGTCGGTCAAAGGCGGCGAACAAGCCATCAAGGTGACGAAATGAGCCGCATCGAACCGACACTCCAGAAACTGAAAGACCAGGGTCGCAAGGCGCTGATTCCCTACGTGACGGCCGGCTTCCCCTACGCCGACATCACGCCCGCGCTGATGCACGCCATGGTGGGCGCGGGTGCCGACATCATCGAGCTGGGCGTCCCTTTTTCCGACCCCATGGCCGACGGCCCGGTGATCCAGAAAGCCGGCGAAAAGGCGCTGACCCTGGGCATTGGCACGGCCCAGGTGCTGGCCATGGTGCGCGACTTCCGCAAAAAGGACGACAGCACGCCGGTGGTGCTGATGGGCTACGCCAACCCGGTGGAGCGCTACGACCTCAAACACGGCGCCGGTGCCTTCATCCATGACGCGGCGGCGGCCGGCGTGGATGGGGTGCTGGTCGTGGACTACCCGCCCGAGGAATGCGAAGACTTTGCCGCCGCGCTCAAGGCCGCAGGTCTGGACCTCATCTTCCTGCTCGCGCCCACCAGCACCAACGAACGCATGGCCCAGGTGGGCCGCATCGCCAGTGGCTACGTCTACTACGTCTCGCTCAAGGGCGTGACCGGTGCCGGCCACCTCGACACCGACGCGGTCGAAGCCATGCTGCCACGCATCCGCGCCCAGGTGAGCGTGCCGGTGGGTGTGGGCTTTGGCATCCGCGACGCAGAGACCGCGCGTGCCGTGGGCCGCTCTGCCGACGCGGTGGTGATCGGCAGCAAGATCATCCAGCTCATCGAGGACCAGCCGCACGAACGCGTGGGCATCGTGGCGGCGGATTTCCTGCGTGGCATCCGGCAGGCGCTGGACAACGCATAATCCCCGTTTTGGGCGGCCGGCGTGCCGCCCTCGCCTTTAGCAAGGAGACCCCATGTCCTGGCTTGAAAAGCTGCTCCCCCCGAAGATATCCCCGTCCGATCCGTCTGAGCGCCGCAGCGTGCCCGAAGGCCTGTGGATCAAGTGCCCCAGCTGTGAGGCCGTGCTCTACAAGACCGACCTGGAGAAAAACCAGAACGTCTGCCCGCATTGCAGCCACCACCACCGCATCGGCGCGCGCGCGCGCCTGGACGCCTTTCTGGACGCCGAAGGCCGTTATGAGGTGGGGCAGGAAGTCATTCCGGTGGACGCGCTCAAGTTCAAGGACAGCCGCAAATACCCCGAGCGCCTGAAAGAGGCGCTGGAAGCCACCGGCGAAACCGACGCGCTGGTCGTCATGGGCGGTGCGGTGCACTCGCTGTCCGTGGTGGTGGCCTGCTTCGAGTTCGACTTCATGGGCGGCTCCATGGGCTCGGTGGTGGGCGAGCGTTTTGTGCGGGGCGTGGAAACCGCCATCGA
>CAYUAH010000506.1:0-1739 GCA_964442375.1 uncultured Hydrogenophaga sp.
CCCGCATGGGCCGCAACCCGCGTTCGGGCGAGAAGGTGGCCATCCCCGAAAAGCGCGTGCCCCATTTCAAGCCCGGCAAGGCCCTGCGCGAGCAGGTCGATGCGCGGACGTCGGCCATGCTCAACGCCGCCGACAGGGCATTGATCGACGCCTGACGACTACAATCGTCCCGCCACGAAAGGGATGATTTGAAATACCTCATGTGGCTGCTCAAGGCAGCCATTTTTTTTGCCCTCTTCGCCTTCGCACTGAACAACCAGGCGCCGGTGCACGTGCACCTGTTTTTTGGCGCCTATTGGCAGGCGCCGCTGGTGCTGGTGCTGTTGATTGCGTTGGCGCTGGGTGTGGCCCTGGGCGTGCTGGTGATGCTGCCGGTGTGGCTGCAGGCGCGCCGCGCACGGACCACACCGACACATCCCGCCACCAAGCAGCCGATTCATGGATCTTGACCTGACCTGGCTCCTGTGGGGCCTGCCCCTGGCGTTTGCAGCCGGCTGGCTGGCCTCGCGCTTTGACCTGCACCAGTGGCGACTCGAAGGCCGGCGCGCGCCCAAGGCCGTGTTCCGTGGCCTCAACCAGTTGCTCAATGAGCAGCAGGACCGCGCCATCGACTCCTTCATTGAGGCGGTGCAGAACGACCCCGACACCTCGGAGCTGCACTTTGCGCTGGGCAACCTGTTCCGACGCCGAGGCGATTACGACCGCGCCGTGCGGGTGCACGAACACCTGCTCGCGCGCGGCGATTTGAGCCAAAAGGACCGCGACCGCGCCCAACACGCGCTGGCGCTGGACTTTCTCAAAGCCGGTCTGCTCGACCGCGCCGAAGCCGCGCTGCGGCAACTGGAGCATTCGGCCTTTGCCGACGAGGCACGCCAGGCGCTGCTCGGCATCTTCGAACGCGCGCGCGACTGGCCGCAGGCCATCGCCATGGCCGAACAGCTCGACAAGGAGCACGCCGGCGCCTACCAGACCCGTCTGGCCCACTTCTATTGCGAACTGGCTGCCGCGGCCAGCAAGCGAGAGGCCACGGAAGAAGCCCTGCAACTGCTGCGCCGGGCCCAGGCGTGCGCACCCGATGCCCCGCGCCCAGGCGTGGAAATCGCCGCGCTGCAGCAACGGCAGCGGCAGCCCGATGCGGCGCTGGACACCTTGCTGGCGCTGTGCGCCGACCACCCGCAGACACTGCCCCTGGTGGCCCACCCCATGGCCCAGCTGGCGCAGCAAACCGGGCGCAGCGAGGCGGTGCGGGCACGCCTGCTGCAACTGCAGCCGACACCACCCTCGCTTGACGTCACCGAGGCCATTGCCAGTCTCAGCGCCGACGCCCAAGCTGCCCGTGCCACCTACCTGCGCCACCTGGAAAGCGAAGCTTCCTTGGTGATGGCCGCCCGCTGGTTGGCGGGTGAGGCGCTGGGCGGCACCCAACAGCAAGCCTTGGTGCAACGTGCGCTCGACCAGGCCACCCAACCCCTCAAACGTTACCGCTGCGCCGCCTGCGGTTTCGAGGCCAAACAGTACTTCTGGCAGTGCCCTGGCTGCCAGAACTGGGACAGCTACCCCACACGCCGGGTGGAAGAACTCTGACAGGCGAAAAAAAACCGCTGCGGAGCAGCGGTTTTATCGAGGCAGGGCAGATCAAGCGCCCAGCTTCTCTTTGATGCGGGCCGACTTGCCGCTGCGGTCACGCAGGTAGTACAGCTTGGCGCGGCGCACGTCACCACGGCGCTTGACTTCGATCT
>CAYUAH010000507.1:0-1732 GCA_964442375.1 uncultured Hydrogenophaga sp.
AGGCCACCTCGCTGGCGGTGCTCGAACTCAAGGTGCTGGTGCTGCTGGCGGTGTTTGTCTACGCCTTTTTCCGTTTTTCGTGGTCCATGCGGCAGTACACCTTCGTGTCCCTGCTGATCGGCGGCTTGCCCGACCCCAAGGATTTCGAGTCCGGCAAGTTCGAGCGCGAACGTTTTGCCCAACGCGCCGCCGACATGGTGGGCGCCGCCGCCGAAACCTTCAACGACGGGCTGCGCGCCTACTACTTTTCGTTTGCAGCCCTGGCCTGGTTCTTTTCACCGCTGGCCATGGTGGGTGGTACCTTGCTGGTGGTGCTCATTCTTTACCGCCGCGAATTCCATTCCGAGGTGCTGGGCATCCTCAGGGAGTGAGGTGTGTGCGCCACCGGTGGTTCACACCACCGGCGGCTTGAAACGCGCGCGCGCTGCAGCCGCCTTGGCCCGGGCGTGGCAGGTGGTTTCGTGGTCGTTGATCAGGCCCATGGCCTGCAGCAGGCGTTCGACGTCGGCAGGGCCAAAGGCGGCAATGCGTTCGAAATCAAAACCGAGGAAGGCACGGCGGAAGTGCTCGCGCTTGCTCAGGATGGTGCGCCACGACAGGCCCGACTGGAAGGCCTCCAGGCACAGTTTCTCGAACAGGCGGCGGTCGTCGGCCACGGGGAAACCCCATTCGTTGTCGTGGTAGGCCGGAAATTCAGGGGCCGAGGCGCACCAGCGGCAGCGCGGGAGTTCGTCGGGGCCAGGTTGCGTGGTGTTCATGGCGAGATGGTAGGTGGCCCATGCCCACCCATCAAGCCAGCGTTGGATGGGGCAGGGCCGGCGGACCCGCTGCGGCCCGCGTGCTGCCGTCCACCCAAGCCGCCCGCCAGGCCGGCAGCGTGAGTGCCGGGTCCGCACCCAGGCCACGCACCACGCAGCCGCCGGCCGCGCCCGTGGCCGCGATGTCGGCCAGTTGCCCGGGCGCCAGCACGCCGCCTATGCCCACCACCGGCGCGGGGGCCATGTGGGCCCACCAGGCCAGGTTGTCCAGGCCCTGAGGCCGCCAGGGCATGGCCTTGGTGGTGGTGGGCCAGACCGGGCCGCAGGCGATGAGCTCGGGCGCCAGGGCGGCGGCGCGGCACAGCTCCCACAGGCTGTGCGAACTCAGGCCCAGTTGTACGCCTTGCTCGCGCGCGGCCTGCAGCACGGCATGGTCTTCGGATGTGAGGGCCAGCAGGTCTTCCTGGCCCAGGTGCAGGGCGCGGGCGCCGGCTTGCAGCCCGGTGCGCCAGTGGTCGTTGACGACCAGGGTGACGCCGGCCGCGTCGGCCGCGCGCTGGCTGCGGGTGATGGCTTCGTGCAGTTGGCCGTTCCACGCGGCGTCGGCCAGGCCGGCCGGGCGTTTCATGCGCAGTTGCAGCGTGTCCACCGTGGGCCGGGCGCGCAGCACGGCCTCGGCGCGTTCGGCACTGTCGACGATGGCGTAGAGGCCGGGGTCGCGGCTTGCGCGCGCTTCGCGCCACTCGAACAGGTGCTCATCCAGCGACAGGCGGGGCAGCAGTGTGGGGTCGGTGTCGAAGCCGGCGCGCGCCGCCACCGGCCCCGCGCCCCGGCCCACGGCGCGCGCGTGGCGCAGGGCGTGGGTGGTGGCCATCTTGGCCAGCACGGCGGCGTCGGCCGCGACCCAGCCCAGGGCCATGGCGGCGGCCAGCGCGCTGGCGAAGGTGCAGCCGGTGCCGTGGTGGTGGGGCGTG
>CAYUAH010000508.1:0-1726 GCA_964442375.1 uncultured Hydrogenophaga sp.
GGGTGGCGACCGCGACCCCAAGGAAATCATCGCCAGCATCAAGCGTGGCCTCTACGCCACCAACTTCGGCGGCGGCCAGGTGGACATCACCAGCGGCAAGTTCGTGTTCTCTGCCAGCCAGGCCTACTGGGTGGAAAACGGCCAGATCCAGTACCCGGTGAAAGGTGCCACGCTGATCGGCAACGGCCCCGAAGCCATGAAAAAGGTCAGCATGATCGGCAACGACCTCGCGCTGGACAGCGGTGTGGGCACCTGCGGCAAGGAAGGTCAGAGTGTGCCAGTGGGCGTGGGCCAGCCCACCTTGCGCATCGATGGCTTGACCGTCGGCGGCACGGCTTGAGCATCGGGCTGTAAGCCGGCTGTCACAAAGGCTGTGCTACATTTCAAACCCATGAAAGCCGCTCGCTTTTATTTTGCTTACTTTTGGTTCTCACGCGTCACCGACGGCAGAGAGGCTCAGGCGTAAGCAAAAAACGCGAAGGCCAGCAGAATCTGAAAAACCGTCGGGACCCTCCCCGGCGGTTTTTTTTTGCCCCGTCGCGCACCCCACCCTTCACCCCATTTGTCCACCATCTGTTCGAGGAGTCAGCCATGAATGCCAAAGCCCACAGCCCCAGCCCCGAGTCCTGGTATGCGGCGGTCGAGAAAACCAGCGAAACCGACGACAAACGCATCAAGGACATCACCGTGCTGCCGCCTCCCGAACACCTGATCCGCTTCTTCCCCATCCGCGGCACCGCCGTGGAGTCGCTGATCACCCAGACCCGCAAGTCCATCCACAACATCATCCATGGCAAGGACGACCGCCTGCTGGTGGTGATCGGCCCTTGCTCCATCCACGA
Source organism: uncultured Hydrogenophaga sp. (assembly GCA_964442375.1). Lineage (GTDB taxonomy): Bacteria > Pseudomonadota > Gammaproteobacteria > Burkholderiales > Burkholderiaceae_C > Hydrogenophaga. The sequence continues at coordinate 843 of CAYUAH010000508.1, forward strand.
TCCCGCCGCCGCGCTGGACTACGCGCGCCGCCTCAAGCCCCTGCGCGACAAATACGCCGACTCGCTCGAAATCGTGATGCGGGTGTACTTCGAGAAGCCGCGCACCACCGTGGGCTGGAAAGGCCTGATCAACGACCCCTACCTCGACGAGAGCTTCCGCATCGACGAAGGCTTGCGCATTGCGCGCCAGCTGCTGATCGAGATCAACCGACTGGGCCTACCGGCGGGCAGCGAGTTCCTGGATGTCATCTCGCCGCAGTACATCGGTGACCTGATTGCCTGGGGCGCCATCGGTGCGCGCACCACCGAAAGCCAGGTGCACCGCGAACTGGCCTCGGGTCTGTCGGCGCCCATCGGTTTCAAGAACGGCACCGACGGCAACATCAAGATCGCCACCGACGCCATCCAGGCTGCGGCACGTGGCCACCACTTTCTGTCGGTGCACAAAAACGGCCAGGTCGCCATCGTGCAGACCAATGGCAACAAGGACTGCCACGTCATCCTGCGCGGCGGCAAGGCGCCCAACTACGACGCTGCCAGCGTGGCCGCAGCGTGTAAGGAGCTGGAGGCGGCCAAGCTGCCCGCCACCCTGATGGTGGACTGCAGCCATGCCAACAGCAGCAAGCAGCATGAGAAGCAGATGGACGTGGCGCGCGACATCGGCGCCCAGCTTGCGGGTGGTTCGCGCAGCGTGTTTGGCGTGATGGTGGAAAGCCACATCAACCCCGGCGCGCAGAAGTTCACCCCGGGCAAGGACGACGTGAGCAAGCTGGCCTATGGCCAGAGCATCACCGATGCCTGCATAGACTGGGACCAGTCGGTGTCGCTGCTGGACGGCTTGTCGCAGTCGGTGAAGGCGCGTCGCGCCCGCTGAGCTGAGGTCT
>CAYUAH010000509.1:0-1725 GCA_964442375.1 uncultured Hydrogenophaga sp.
TCGTGGCGCTGCTGCTGACCAACAAGAGCTTCTCCATGCCCTCGCTGATCGGACTGATCATGTTGATGGGTGTGGCGACCAAGAACTCCATCCTGCTGGTGGAGTACGCCATCGAGGCGCGGCGCGAACACGGCATGAGCCGGCTCGACGCCATCCTGGACGCCTGCCACAAGCGCGCCCGGCCCATCGTCATGACCACCATCGCCATGGGCGCGGGCATGCTGCCCATCGCGGTGGGTTGGGGCGCGGCCGACAGCAGCTTCCGTTCACCCATGGCGGTGGCCGTGATCGGCGGGCTCATCACCTCCACCTTTCTGAGCCTGCTGGTCATCCCGGCGGTGTTCACCCTGGTGGATGACATCGCCCTGTTCTTTGGCCGCCTGCTCAGGCGCCCTGCTTGAGCACGTCCAGCAACTCGGTCTCGATTTCGATTTGTGTGCGGTTGTGCTGCAGGTGCAGGCCGCTGATGAGAAAGGTGTCCTCCACCCGCTCACCCAGGGTGGTGATCTTGGCCAACTGCAGGCTGATGCCGTGGCGGGCCAGCACACGTGCGATGCAGTAGAGCAGGCCGGTGCGGTCGCTGGCCGACACGCTGAGCAGCCAGCGCTGGGCTTTTTCGTCCGGGCGCAAATCCACGCGAGGAATCACGGGGAAGCTCTTGACCCGGCGCGACAGGCGGCCACGGCTGGGTGCGGGCAGATCGCCTTTGGCCTCGATGGCTTGGCACAGTCCCGACTCCACCATGCTGATGAGCTCGCGGTAGTGCTCGGACAGGGTGGGCGCCACCACCTGGAAGGTGTCCAGCGCATGGCCGTCGCGGGTGGTGTGTACCTTGGCGTCCAGGATGCTGAAGCCGGCCTGGTCGAAGTAGCCGCAGATGCGCACGAACAAGTCGTTCTGGTCCCGGGCATAGACCAGCACCTGAAGTCCTTCACCATCCGGGGATATGCGGGCGCGCACGATGGTGTGGGTGAAGGGCTGGTCGGGTGCGCGCGCGAGTTCACGCGACACCTGCCGCGTGTGCCAGGCGATGTCGCTGGCGTCGTGGCGCATGAAGTAACTCACGTCCAGCTGGTCCCACAAGGCCTTGTGCGCCATGTAGGGCAGGGCGTGCAGGGCCAACAGCGTGAGGGCATCGCGTTTGCGCGCCTCGATCACCGCGTCGGGGTCGGGCGCGCGCCCACCCAGGGCCCGCAGGGTGTAGCGGTACAGGTCTTCCAGCAGCCGGGCTTTCCAGGCGTTCCAGACCTTGGGTGAGGTGCCACGGATGTCGGCCACGGTGAGCAGGTAAAGCGCGGTCAGGCGTCGCTCGGTGCCCACGCGCCGCGCAAAAGCGGCAATGACTTCGGGGTCGCTGAGGTCGGCCTTCTGCGCGATCTGGCTCATGCTCAGGTGCTCCTGCACCAGAAAGGCCACCAGCTCGGCGTCTTCCTTCGGGATGGCGTGCTGGCGGCAGAACACGCGCACGTCTTTGGCGCCGAGGTCGGAGTGGTCGCCGCCACGGCCCTTGGCGATGTCGTGGAACAGCGCCGCGATGTAGAGGATCCAGGGCTTGTCCCAGCCGGCGGCCAGTTGCGAGCAGAAAGGGTATTCGTGCGAGTGTTCGGCGATGAAGAACCGGCGCACGTTGCGCAGCACCATCAGGATGTGCTGGTCCACGGTGTAGACGTGGAACAGGTCGTGCTGCATCTGGCCCACGATGTGGCGGAACACCCAGAGGTAGCG
>CAYUAH010000510.1:0-1723 GCA_964442375.1 uncultured Hydrogenophaga sp.
CGGCGTGGGGGTCGTCGGTGCCGGCCAGCAAGCTGGCGCCACAGGCGCGCAGGTCTTGGGTCAGCGGCGACATGCTCAGCCCCGGCCCCAGCCGCCGTGGCCACGCTTGTCCAGGCGCTCGCGCACCTGTTGTTGCTGGGCCGGGGTGAGGCTGTCGTAGAAGTCGCCGAAGGCGGCGATCACCTTGGGGCCGGCGCCCTGCACCTGCTGGGTCTTGCGCTCCAGCAGGCCTTGCGCGGCGCTGCGGTCAAACTTCTCGCCGGCGATCAAGGCCTTGATCTCGGCACGTGGCTCGCCGCCCTGGGCGCGCCAGGCCTTGCGCTGTGCGATCAGCTCGTCGGCCAGCACGCCCAGTTTCTGTTTCTGCGCCTCGTTGAGTTCGAGTTTGCTGCTGATGCGCTCCATGGCCTTGCCGCGCATCTCGGTCACACGTTCGTCGCTCCAGCCACGGGCGTGCTCGCCACGCGATCCACAAGCGGTCAAGCCGCCCACAACGATGGAAGCACCGAACACGGTGATGAGGGTTTTCTTGAGCCAGGGTTTCATGTCGAGGTCCTTTCCGACCGGGGTTGAACATGAATCCGATGGTGCCGACTGTTCCGCGTGGCGTCGTCTCGCGGCGGTTTCGGTTTTTTTCGGTTTGTATCAGCGTTGCCGCTCAGCGGCTCATGCAAACACCTCGGTGTCTACTTCGCGGTTGGCCTGGTCGTTGTAGCGGTTGCCCGCCACGGTTGTCTCGTTGATCAACGCCTCCAGCCTCGCCATCACGTCCGCCGACAGGCGAACATCGTCGGCGCCAAGGTCGTCCAGCAAATGCGCCACCCGGGACGTGCCGGGAATGGGCAGGATGTGGGGCGCCTTGTGCAGCAGCCAGGCAATCGCCAACTGCGCGGGCGAGCAGCCGACCTCCTGCGCGATGGCCAGATAGGGCGGCAGCAGGCGCTGGTTGGCGGCGAAGTTGTCGGGCGCAAAACGCGGCATGCTGCGGCGGATGTCTTTGGCATCGAAGGCGCTGGTGTCCAGCGGCCCACACAAGAAGCCGCGCGCCACCGGGCTGAAGGCCACGAAGGCGGTGCCCAGCTCGCGGCAGGCGTCGAGCACCGCGATCTCGGGGTTGCGTGTCCACAGCGAGTACTCGGTCTGCACCGCTGCGATGGGGTGCACCGCGTGCGCGCGGCGCAAGGTGGCGGCCGACACCTCGCTCAAGCCTATGCTGCGGATCTTGCCGTCGCGCACCAGATCGGCCAGGGCGCCCACGCTGTCTTCCACGGGCACCTGCTTGTCCCAGCGGTGCAGGTAATAGAGGTCGATGATGTCGGTGCGCAGGCGTTGGAGCGCTGCCTCGCAGTTGGCCTTGAGCGTGGCGGGGCGGCCGTCGATGACACGCACCAGTTGGCCATCGCCCTTGAGATCGGCACCGAACAGGCCACACTTGCTGGCCAGCGTGAACCGGCTGCGGTGTGGTGCGAGCACCTTGCCCACCAAGTTCTCGCTGGCGCCAAAGCCATACAGCGCGGCGGTGTCGAAGTGGGTCACGCCCGCGTCCAGCGCGGTCAGCAGCAAGCGTTCGGCATCGGCCTCAGGCACCGGTGGGCCGTAAGCGTGGCAGATATTCATGCAGCCCAGACCAATGGCGCTGACGGTGAAGGGGCCGAGTTGTCGTTGTTGCATGGTCGAATTCTCGCAGAGCCCTCACCCCAACCCTCTCCCGGAGGGAGAGGGG
>CAYUAH010000511.1:0-1712 GCA_964442375.1 uncultured Hydrogenophaga sp.
AGGTGGTGGCCGACCGCATCGGCCTGTCCAAAAGCGGCGTCTTCTCCCGCGTGGGCTCGCGCGAGGCGCTGCAAAAAGCCGTGATCGACGAGTTTGGCCGGCGCTTCCTGGCCGACGTCTTTGTGCCCGCCATGCAGTCACCCAAGGGCCTGCCCCGGTTGAACGACATTGTGCGGCGCTGGTTCATCCGCATGCGCGAGGTGGAGACCCACACCGGCTGCCTGTTCACCGCTGGTGCTTTCGAGCTGGACGACCGCGAGGGCGAGCTGCGCGAGCACCTGCTCAACGAAGTGACGCGCTGGCGCGCGGCCCTGCGGCGCACCGTGTTGCAGGCGGTGGAGGCCGGCCACCTCCAGCCCGACACCGACCCAGAGCAACTGGTCGGGGAAATCTACAGCCTGGCCATCGGGCTGATCCACGACGCCCGCTTCCTGCGCGACCCGCGCGCGGCCGACCGCGCCCAGGCCAGCTGGGAGCGGCTGATCCGCAGCTACCAAGCCTGATCTCTTTTTTTGTCCTCATTTCGCACGATCGTGCGAAATATAACCGGAGAAGACCATGACCCCCATTGCCCTGGAAACCGCCGCCAGCTACTACAACGCCAGCCCCGGCACACGCTGGTTCCGCTGGGCGCTGGGTGCCGCCCAGCGCCTGTCGCCCACCCTGGCAGAACGTGCGGCCACGCGCCTCTTCCTCACGCCACTGCCACCCAAGTGGCTGCAACGCCGCCACCCCTGGGCCGCGCAGTGGCAGGTGGAACACTGGGACTTTGAGGCGGCCAACCTCACGCTCTACAGCCGTCCGGCCGCCCCCCACGGGCCGCTGGTGCTGCTGGTGCATGGCTGGGGTGGGCACGCCGGGCAAATGCGCGAACTCGCGGCCGCCGTGTCGGCCCGTGGCTTGCGCCCGGTGCTGCTGGAGCTGCCCGCCCACGGCCGCAGCCAGGGTGTCACCAGCAACCTGCCGCAATTCGCGCGCGCCATCGGCTACGTGACGGCCCGCCTGCGCCAGCAAGGGCACGAGGTGCGGGCGGTGGTGGCCCATTCGCTGGCGGCCAACGCCCTGGCCTACGCGGCCGGGCGCGGGCTCGATGTGCCACGCCTGGTGCTGCTGGCGCCGCCGGCCTCGCCACACGACTACACCCGCTTGTTCGCCCACGTGTTCGGGCTCAGCGAAACGACGCGCGCCGCGCTGCAGCACCGCGTGGAAACCCGCGAGGCGGTGCTGATGCGCCAGTTCGAACCGTCGGCGTCTGGCCCCCGCGTGGCGGCGGCCACCCTGGTGGTGCACGACCGCGAGGACCGCATCAACCCCTTTGCCGACGGCCTGGCGTTTGCGCAGTCCATCCCGCAGGCGAACTGGCTGGAAACCAGCGGCCTGGGCCACGTGCGCCTGCTCAAAGCCCCGGCCGTGCTGGACGCCGTGGTGGCACACGTTACTTGACATTTGAATTAGCATCGCCCCACTTCAACAACCCGAGGATGGAGCGATGGGCATGTTCAACTGGAAAGAAAAAAGCGATGCCTCCCTGCAGGCCGGCGGGGTGATTGGCCCCGACGAGCGCCTGCCCTGGCCGCAGACCGCCGTGATGGGCGTGCAACACCTGATCGCCATGTTCGGTGCCACGGTGCTGGCACCCATCCTCATGGGCTTCGACCCCAACGTGGCGGTGCTCATGAGCGGCATCGGCACCCTGATCTTCTTCTTCATGA
>CAYUAH010000512.1:0-1703 GCA_964442375.1 uncultured Hydrogenophaga sp.
ACAGGGAACCTTTGGTGGAGGGGATCACATCGCCCAGGCGCGGGTCGCGCTCCAGGGCCATGCGCAGGGCACGCGCGAACGCCTTGAAGATGGTTTCGCACTGGTGGTGGGCGTTGACGCCCTTGAGGTTGTCGATGTGCAGGGTCACGCCCGCGTGGTTGACGAAGCCCTGGAAGAACTCGAACACCAGCTGGGTGTCGAGCTGGCCGATCATGCCGCTGGTGAAGGCCACGTCCATGTGCAAACCCGGGCGGCCCGAAAAATCGACCACCACGCGGCTCAAGGCCTCGTCCAGCGGCACGTAGGCATGGCCGTAGCGGCGTATGCCTTTCTTGTCGCCCACGGCACGCGCAAAGGCCTGGCCGATGGTGATGCCCACGTCCTCCACCGTGTGGTGGCCATCGATGTGCAGGTCGCCTTCGCAGGCCACGTCGAGGTCGATCAAGCCGTGGCGGGCGATCTGGTCCAGCATGTGGTCGAAGAAGCCGATGCCGGTGGCCAGGCGCGCGGCACCGCTGCCGTCGAGGTTGATGGCCACGCGGATGCGGGTCTCGCTGGTCTGGCGATCGACGGTCGCGCTGCGATCGGGTTGGGGGACGATGAGGTTGGATGTCATAAAGCTAGGCGCAGGGCAGACAGCATCTGCGTGTTGTCGTCGGCGGTGCCCACGGTCAGACGCAGGCAGTTGGCCAGCAACGGATGCATTTTAGAAACATTCTTGACCAGCACACCAGCGGCCTTGAGACCGTCGAAGGCGCGCTGTGCATCGGGCACGCGCAACAAGACCATGTTGGCCTGGCTGGGGAAGACGCGGGTGCCGGGCAAGGTGGCCAGTTCGTCGAGCAGGCGCTGGCGCTGTTGGCGGATGTCGGCGGCCTGGGCCGCAAACACCTCGGCGTGTTCGAGCGCGAACAACGCGCATTCGGCGTTGAGCACGCTGATGTTGTAAGGCGGGCGCACCTTGTCGATCTCGAACACCAGGGCCTGCGGCCCCACCATGTAGCCCAGGCGCACGCCGGCGAGGCCAAACTTGGACAGGGTGCGCATGAGCAGCACGTGGGCGTTGGCCGCCGGGTCGCGCTTGATCTCGTCCAGCCAGCTGGCGCTGGAGAAGGGCTGGTAGGCCTCGTCGATGACCACCAGGCCGCCGATGGCGGCGGCCTCTGCGATCAGGCGGCGCATCACGCCCGCGTCCCACAGGTTGGCCGTGGGGTTGTTGGGGTAGGCCAGGTAGGTGATGGCGGGACGGTGGGCGCGGATGGCGGCGGTCATGGCCGCCTCATCCAGCTCGAAATCGGGCGTGAGGTCCACACCATGGAAGGCCAGACCCTGCAACTGCGCACTCATGGCGTACATGACGAAGCCAGGCAGCGGCGCCACGATGGCGGCCCCCGGCACGTCGCAGGCCATGGCCAGCAGGGAAATCAGCTCATCGGAGCCGTTGCCCAGCATCAAGGCGTGACCAACCGGCAGCCCGATGTGCTGCGCCAGCGCGGCCTTCAGGTCGTCCACCCGTGCGCCGGGGTAGCGGTTGATGGCCACGGCACCCAGGCGTGCGCCCAACTCCGCCTGCAACTCGGGTGACAGCCGGTGGGGGTTTTCCATCGCGTCGAGCTTGAGCAGGCCGGTGGCGTCCTGCACCGCGTAGGCGGCCATGGACTGGATGTCGGTGCGGATGCGCTGGGCCAGCGCGGGCGGCAAGG
>CAYUAH010000513.1:0-1679 GCA_964442375.1 uncultured Hydrogenophaga sp.
GCGCGGCGGATCAGCTCCACCGCCTTGGGCAGATCGAAGGGTTTGGGCAGGTACTCGAAAGCACCGCCCTGAAACGCCGACACCGCGCTGTCCAGGTCGGAGAAGGCGGTCATGATGATGACCGGCAAGCCGGGCAGGCGCTTCTTCACCTGCTCCAGCAGGTCAAGGCCGGAGCCACCGGGCATGCGGATGTCGCTCACCAGGATTTGTGGACCGTCGCCTTCGCCGGCTTCGTCGAGGGCCGTCAGCACCTCTTGTGGATGAGTGAAGCTGCGGGTGGGCAGTTCCTCGCGCGCCAGCGCCTTCTCCAGCACAAACCGGATGGATTGGTCGTCATCCACGATCCAGATGGGTTTCATGCGCGTGTGCCCTGCCTTTCGAGTCGCCTCATTGTGTTGATCAACACCGGCTTCAAGGCAATGGGATGAGCAGCTTGAAGTCGGTCTGGCCCGGCTGGCTGTCGCACTCGATCAGGCCGTGGTGTTGCTGCACGAAGGTTTGAGCCAGCGTCAGCCCCAGGCCGGAGCCGCCATCCCGCCCTGACACCAGGGGAAAGAAGATGCGGTCCTTGATCGAGTCCGGCACGCCGGGCCCGTTGTCAATCACATGCAATTCCAGTGCCAGGCGATAGCGTTGTTTGCCAAAGGTCACCTGGCGGCCCACGCGGGTCTTGAAAACGATCTGCGCGTCGCCCGCCGCGATGCGCGAGGCCAGCGCCTGCGCCGCGTTGTGCGCGATGTTGAGCACGGCCTGGATGAGCTGCTCGCGGTCGCCCCGGAACTCGGGGATGGAGGTGTCGTAGTCGCGCACCACCCGCAGACCCTTGGGGAACTCGGCCAGGATGAGCGAGCGCACGCGCTCGCAGACCTCGTGGATGTTCACGTCGCCCACCACATGCGGGCGTCGGTGCGGCGCCAGCAGGCGGTCCACCAGCGACTGCAGGCGATCGGCCTCGTGGATGATGACCTGGGTGTACTCGATCAGGTCCTTGGATTCCAAATCCATCTGCAGCAACTGGGCCGCACCGCGAATGCCCCCCAGCGGGTTCTTGATCTCGTGCGCCAGGTTGCGTATCAGTTCCTTGTTGGCCTGCGCCTGATCGATCAGGCGTTCCTCGCGCTCCTGGCGCGCCTGCTGTTCCTGCGGCAGCAGCTCCACCACCACCTCGCCGGCGACGTCGGTTTGTGCCACCACCACGTGCACCGGCAACACCTCGTGCGCCAGGCGCTTGAGGCGGGCGTCGTAGCGCAAGGCCGCGAACTCGTTGCCACGCGCACCGGCCAACGCGTTCTTCAGCAGATGCGGCTCGGTGAAGCAGTCGGGAAAGTGGGTGCCGGTGATGCTGCGCCGGGACATGCCCAAGGCATCTTCCAACGCCGCGTTGGCAAACAACACCTGCCCCTGGCCGTCGACCACCGCCACCAGGGTGGCCAGGAGGTCCAGCGACTGAAAGCGCTGTGCTGGCGTGGCGGTCTTTTTTTTCAGTCCAATCATGGCCGCTTCAACATGGCCATTTCAACGTGCGGCTGCCGAGGCGGGCCCCAGGCGCGCAAGTTCGCGCTTGATGCCGTCCACATCGCTTTGCGCACGTGTCACGCCGGCCTTGAGTTCGGCCACGCGGTCGAGGTACATCTGGTGGTTGCGGAACTCGGGCCCACGCTTCTCGGGCTCGCCGTTGT
>CAYUAH010000514.1:0-1676 GCA_964442375.1 uncultured Hydrogenophaga sp.
CGGCCCCTACGACCTCATCCTCTGCAACCCGCCCTACGTCAACGCGCAGAGCATGAGCGAGTTGCCCGCCGAATTCCGCGCCGAACCCGAGCTGGCCCTGGCCGGCGGCAGCGATGGCATGGACTTCGTGCGCACCCTGCTGCGCGATGCGCCGTCTCGGCTGTCACTCCACGGCGTGCTGGTGCTGGAAATCGGCCACGAACGCGCGTATTTCGACGCCGCCTTCCCCCACCTGCAGCCGGTGTGGCTGAGCACCACAGCGGGGGATGATCAGGTGCTGTTGTTGACCGCTGAGGGGTTGCGGGGCTGAGGGCACGCGTCCATCGAAGCCAGTGCCAGCCAACACGGTTGACATCCGCAGACATCTTCATCAAACTAGTCATCTGACTGGTTTGATGGAGAAAACACCATGCACAGGTGGCCTGTACAAGATGCCAAAGCCCGTTTCAGCGAGTTTCTGGATGCCTGCCTGTCCGAAGGGCCGCAAATGGTGACCAAACGGGGCAGCGAAGCGGCGGTGCTGGTGCCGGTGCAAGAGTGGCGGCGGCTGCAGTCGGCGGCGCGGCCCAGCCTCAAGCAATTGCTGCTGTCGGACGAGGCCCGCGTCGAGTGGGTGGTGCCGGCCCGAGGCAAGGCCAAGCGCCGAGAGCCGAAAGCACTGGGTTGACAGATGTACCTGCTCGACACCAACGTCGTTTCCGAGTTGCGCAAGCCCAAGGCCCACGGTGGTGTGGTGGCTTGGTTGCAGGCGGTGGACGACAGCCACCTGTTTCTCTCGTCAGTGACCTTGGGCGAGATTCAGGCCGGCATTGAACTCACTCGGGAGCAGGACGCGGCAAAAGCAGCCGAGATCGAAGCCTGGCTGGAATTGGTGGCCAGCGCCTACAACGTGCTGGCGATGGACGGTGCGGTGTTTCGGCAGTGGGCACGCCTCATGCACCGGCAATCCGATACTTTGTACGAAGACGCGATGATCGCGGCCACCGCCAAAATTCATGGCCTGACGGTGGTGACGCGCAATGTGGCGGACTTTCATGCGTTGGGCTTGCAGGTCCTCAACCCTTTTGAGCCGCGCTGACGCCGCCCACTGCGGCACAATTGCACCATTCCATACCGTTTCACCGACACCCCGCCGCCTCGGCGGGTTTTCGCTTTTAGATGATCCAACTCAAAAACGTCACGCTGCGCCGTGGCACCAAGGTCGTACTCGACAGCGCCTCGGCCACCCTCAACCCGGGCGAAAAAGTGGGCCTGGTGGGGCGCAATGGCGCGGGCAAGTCCAGCCTGTTTGCCCTGCTCACCCACGTGCTGCACGAGGACAGCGGGGACTTCAGCATCCCCACCCAGTGGCGCATGGCGCAGGTGGCGCAGGACATGCCCGAGACCGAGCAGCCCGCCACGCGTTTTGTGGTGGAGGGCGACACCACTTTGCTGGCGGCCGAACAGGAAGTGGCTGCGGCCGAAGAAAGTGGCGACGGCGAGCGCATGGCGCACGCCTACATGGCGCTGCACGATGCGGGCGCGCACGATTCGGTGGCGCGCGCCCAGGCGCTGCTGATGGGCCTGGGCTTCAACAACGCCGAGCTGGAGCGCCCGGTGAACAGCTTCTCGGGCGGCTGGCGCATGCGCCTGCAGCTGGCCCGCGCGCTGATGTGCCCGAGCGACCTGCTGCTGCT
>CAYUAH010000515.1:0-1666 GCA_964442375.1 uncultured Hydrogenophaga sp.
GGCTCGGCGCCCAAGCACGTGCAGCAACTGGTGGAAGAAAACCACCTGCGCTGGGATTCGCTGGGTGAGTTCCTGGCCCTGGCCGTGTCGCTCGAAGATCTTGGGATTAAGAACAACAACTCCAAGGCCAAGCTGCTGGCCAAGACGCTGGACAGCGCCACCGGCAAGCTGCTGGACAACAACAAGAACCCCAGCCCCAAGACCGGCCAGCTCGACAACCGTGGCAGCCAGTTCTACCTGGCCATGTACTGGGCCCAGGCACTGGCAGAGCAGACCGAGGATGCCGCCATGGCGGCCCAGTTCGCGCCCCTGGCCAAGGCCCTGACCGAGAACGAAACCACCATCGTGGCCGAGCTCGCCGCGGTGCAGGGCCAGCCGGTGGACATCGGCGGTTACTACATGCCCGACTTCAGCAAGCTCGACGCGGTGATGCGCCCCAGCGCCACGTTCAACGCGGCGCTGGCTTCCGTGAAGGCCTGAGCCTTTTCAGGACGGCAATAAAAACCCCGCAGGTCTTGAGGACCTGCGGGGTTTTTTTATGGGGCGTTGGAGCTCAGCGTGGCACAGGGTAGGAGCCGGGCACCAGGATGGACCTGTCCACGTTGCGCAGCTGGGTGTGGCCGCAGAAGGCCATGCTCACGTCCAGCTCCTTGTGGATGATTTGCAGGGCCTTGGTCACGCCAGCCTCGCCCATGGCACCCAGGCCATAGACCATGGCGCGGCCGATCATGGTGCCGCGCGCGCCCAGGGCCCAGGCCTTGAGCACGTCCTGCCCGCTGCGTATGCCGCCGTCCATCCACACTTCGAGCTTGTCGCCCACTGCATCGACGATGGCCGGCAGGGCATGGATGCTGCTGGGTGCGCCGTCGAGCTGGCGTCCGCCGTGGTTGCTCACCACGATGGCATCGGCACCGTGCTGGGCCGCCAGCACCGCGTCCTCCACCTCCATGATGCCCTTGAGGATGAGCTTGCCACCCCACTGCTTTTTCACCCATTCCACGTCGGCCCAGCTCAGGCGCGGGTCGAACTGCTCGTTGGTCCACGAGGCCAGCGAGTTCATGTCGCTCACACCTTTCACATGGCCCACCAGGTTGCCGAAGGTGTGGCGGCGTGTGCCGGCCATCCCGAGGCACCAGCGCGGCTTGGTCATCAGGTTGATGATGTTGGCTAGGGTGGGGCGGGGCGGGGCGGTGAGGCCGTTCTTCAAGTCCTTGTGGCGTTGCCCGATCACCTGCAAATCCAGCGTGAGCACCAGGGCCGAGCACTTGGCGTCCTTGCAGCGCTGGATCATGCGCGCCATGGCATCGCGGTCGCGCATCATGTAGAGCTGGAACCAGAAGGGTGACGAGGTGTGGGTCGCGATGTCCTCGATGGAGCAGATGCTCATGGTGGACAGCGTGAACGGGATGCCGAACTTCTCGGCCGCACGTGCCGCGTGGATTTCGCCGTCGGCGTGCTGCATGCCCGTCAGGCCCACGGGGGCGATGGACACCGGCATCTTGGCGTCCACGCCCACCATCTTCACCGCCGTGCTGCGGTTCTCCATGTTCACCGCCACCCGTTGGCGCAGCTTGATGGGCTGGAAGTCACCTTCGTTGGCACGGTAGGTGCCTTCGGTCCAGCTGCCCGAGTCGGCGTAGTCGTAGAACATGCGCGGCACGCGCTT
>CAYUAH010000516.1:0-1651 GCA_964442375.1 uncultured Hydrogenophaga sp.
CGCTGCTGCACATCGCCTACGAGCGCCTGGTCACCGGCATCCACAACGAAGACACCATCGAGCAGTACCGCATCAACGGCCTGCGGCTGGGCCGCCTGCTGTACCAGGGCCGCTGGTTCGACCCGCAGGCCATCATGCTGCGCGAAACCGCCCAGCGCTGGGTGGCCCGCGCCGTGACCGGCGAAGTGACGCTGGAGCTGCGCCGTGGCAACGACTACAGCATCCTCAACACCGACAGCCCCAACCTGACCTACGCGCCCGAGCGCCTGAGCATGGAAAAGGTGGAAGACGCACCCTTCACCCCGCTGGACCGCATCGGCCAGCTCACCATGCGCAACCTCGACATCACCGACACCCGCGCCAAGCTGGGCATCTACGCGCACAGCGGCCTGCTGTCGCTGGGCGAAGGCGCCAGCATGCTGCGGCTGGAAGGCGACAAGAAGAAGTGAGGCTTTCTGCCTTGCCAAAAGAAAGGACGCCGCGGCGTCCTTTTTTTGTGCATGCGCGAGGCCGGTCTGGGCATGGCGGTGTGAAATTTACATTTTTTGACCTTTGTGCTACACCTGCAAGCTCAAGCACCGGCTCAAAAGCGCGGAGACAGCAAGGGAGAAAAAAATGCGAATCGCCAGCCTGGACGACGACGAGGGGCAGTTGGAGCAGACCCGGTTTGCGCTCAAGACCATGGGTCACGAGTGCCACACCTTTCTGAGCGCCAAGCAGTTTCAGAAGATGCTCCTGCGCGAGAGCTTCGACCTCCTGATGGTGGACTGGGCCCTGCCAGACTGCACCGGACCGGAGGTGGTGCGCTGGGTGCGCGAGCACGTCAAGGAAGCGGTGCCCATCCTGTTCCTGACCAGCCGCCACGACGAGGCGGCCATCATCGAAGGGCTGAACGCAGGCGCCGACGATTTCATGGTCAAGCCGGTGCGGGTGGGCGAACTCAGCGCTCGCGTCACGGCGCTGCTGCGGCGTTGTTATGCCGCGCAGACCACCGACGAACTGAGCTGGGGCCCCTACCGCTTTTTGGCCGACCAATGCGCGGTGGACATCGACGGCGAGCCGGTCACGCTCACCAAAAAAGAATTCGAGCTGGCGCTGTTCATGTTCCGCAACACCGGGCGGCTGTTGTCGCGCGCCCACCTGCTCGAATCGGTCTGGTCGCCCGAGCACACCGATGCCCAGGCCCTGCCCAGCCGCACGCTGGACACCCACATCTCCAAGCTGCGCTCGCTGCTGGGCCTGCGGCCCGAACGCGGCTTCAAGCTGGTGTCGGTCTACCGCCAGGGCTATAGGCTGGAGGCCTTGAACGAACCCGCCGGCCTCTGATCCCTCAGATCACCACCGGCTCCGGCTCCAGCCGGATGCCGAACCGCTCGTACACACTGGTTTGTATGGCCCTGGCCAGGGTCATGACCTCACCCCCCGTGCAGGGATGTTCCTCGTCCCCCCGGTTGACCAGCACCAGGGCCTGCTTCTCGTACACACCCGCGTGGCCCACGGTCTTGCCCTTCCAGCCGCAGGCATCGATCAGCCAACCCGCCGCGAGCTTGATGCTGCCATCGGCCATGGGGTAGTGCACCACCTTGGGATCGCGCGCGATGATGTCGGCGCACTGCTCGGGCGTGACGGTGGGGTTCTTGAAAAAGCTGCC
>CAYUAH010000517.1:0-1648 GCA_964442375.1 uncultured Hydrogenophaga sp.
CCCGAAAAACTCAGGCGCAGGCAGTTGCGGTAGCGGTCGGTGGCGGTGAACAGGGGGCCGGGGCCGAAGGTGATGCCCTGGGCAGCACACAGGCGGAACAGGGCCATGCAGTCGGTGCCTTCGGGCAGTTCCACCCACAGGGCGTAGCCGGCGGGCGGGTTGCTCACGCGGGTGCCACGCGGGAAGTGTTCGGTCACGATGTGCCGCGCCTCTTTCAGGCGGTGGCGGGTGGCCAGGTTGATGCGGCGCAGGTTGGCCTCGTAAAAGCCCTGGGTGAGCAGGTCGGCCAGGGCCTCTTCGAGGATGACGTTGGTGGCCGCGCCTTGCAGGCGTTTGCGGTTGGCCACGGTGTCGCGCCAGCGGCCGGCCTCCACCCAGCCCAGCCGCAAGCCGGGCGAGAGGGTTTTGGCGAAGGAGCCACACACCATCACGAAGCCGTCGGTGTCATACGCCTTGGCCGCTTTGCGGCGTTCGTCGCTGGCCAGCAGGTCGTTGAACACCACGTCCTCGATCAGCGGCAGGCCACGCGCCGTGAGCAGCCGCACCAGGGCCTGCTTGTTTGCCAGCGGCATCACGGAGCCCAGCGGGTTGGACAGCGTGGGCGCCAGCAGCACGGCCTTCACCGGCTGGGTGTCCAGCGCCAGTTCCAGCGCGGGCAAGGAGATGCCGTTGCGCGGGTGGGTGGGGATCTCCAGCGCGCGCAGGCCCAGGGCTTCGAGCAAATCGATGTAGCCGAAGTAGGTGGGCGATTCCAGCGCCACCACGTCACCCGGCTGCGTCACGGCCTGCAGGCACAGGCTCACGCCCTGGGTACAACTGGCGGTGGTGATGATGTGCTCGGCCGCCAGCGTGCAGCCCATGTGCAGGGCGCGCCGGGCCACGGCCTGGCGCAGGGCGTGGGTGCCCATGTCGGCGTTGTTGTAGCGGGTGAGGCTCTGGCGGTGTTGGCGCGAGGCGCGGCCCATGGCGATGCGCAGGCGCTCCTCGTCGAACAGGTCGCTTTCCTGCGGCAGGTAGCCGCCGAAGCAGGAGCGGTCGCCCGGCTGCTCCAGCGTGGCGAAGGATTCGGAGCGGCGCTGCGCCTCCAGCGTGAAGCTGCGCAGCGGCGGCGTGGTGGTCACCAGCGTGCTGGTGGCGCGCCGCCCGCGGCGCACAAAGTAGCCGGCCTTGGGCTTGGCCAGCACCAGGCCCTGTTCTTCGAGCTGGCGCAGCGCCCGGTTGACCGTGGAGATGGACACGCCTTCGTTGGCCGCCAGCTCGCGTATCGACGGCAGGCGCGAACCCGCCTTGAGCGCGCCGCTGTCGATCAGCCGGGCCAGGCGCTGTGCGAGCTGGGCGTACAGGCGCGGCGGCTCGGCCTTGGTTTCGGGCAGGGGCTGCTCAGTGGCGATGAGGGCGGGCGAGGGCGGGGCGGCCATGGTGTGAACATCGTAGCGCGCCGGGTCGTGGGGCCAGGTGGTTTTGTGGTGGTCGAGCGGCACAGACCGGCCCCAACCGGTGCAGCACAGATGCCGGCTGTGTGCCGGTGCGGCGGCACAGAAAGCCGGCCGTTGTGTCTGTCGCAAAACAGGCGGCCGCGCGACAGTGGACTCCCATCACAGGAGCCCGCCATGACCACCGCCACCGCCCCGTCGTTCCTCTCCAGCCT
>CAYUAH010000518.1:0-1642 GCA_964442375.1 uncultured Hydrogenophaga sp.
CGTTTCGCGACATGGGGGCGGCCTACGCGGTCGGCCTGATCCTGATCTACCTGCTCGTGGTGGCGCAGTTCGGCTCGTACCTCACGCCGCTCATCATCATGGCGCCGATCCCGCTCACGGTGATCGGCGTGATGCCGGGCCACGCGCTGCTGTCCTCGCAGTTCACCGCCACCAGCATGATCGGCATGATCGCGCTGGCCGGCATCATCGTGCGCAACTCCATCCTGCTGGTGGACTTCATCCACCTGCAGGTGCGCGAAGGTGTGCCCTTCAAAACCGCCATCGTGCAGTCGGCCATCACCCGCGCCCAGCCCATCATGCTGACCGGCCTGGCCGCCATGGCCGGCGCCTTCTTCATCCTCGACGACCCCATCTTCAACGGCCTGGCGATCTCGCTGATCTTCGGCATCTTCGTCTCCACCGTGCTCACCCTGGTGGTGATTCCGACCCTCTACTACGCGGCGTACCGCAAAGCCTACGCCCAGGCCTGATTTTTCAACCTGCTTTTTTAGGAGCACTCTCATGACCACCTGGCAAACCGTTCGTGTCGTCGCCGGCGCCTTCATCCTCTTGTCCCTGGCCTTGGGGATTCCTGGCAGCCCCATCTTCGTGAACCAGTGGTTCCTGGCCTTCACCGCCTTTGTCGGCATCAACCTGCTGCAAAGCGGCCTGACCAAGTGGTGCCTGATGGAATCCATCCTGGCCAAACTCGGCCTTCGCCGCGCCGACTGACCGAGGTCGAACCATGCACATCAAGCCACTTGGCGCCGCGTTGCTGCTGGCCTGGACCGGCCTGGCCACGGCAGGCACACTGCCGCAGGCCTGGCAGGCCGCGCGCCAGCACGACCCCGACATGGCCGTGGCACAGGCCGCGCGCCAGACCGGGGACGCGCGCCGCCAGCAGGCCCGCACACTGTGGAGCCCCACCGTGGGTGCCAGCGCCAGCGCCGGCCTGATGGGCGCCGACAACCGCATGGGCGGCGCCAGCTTTTCCGCCCCCGGCTTCGGCCAGGTGGACGGCGCGTCCTTCCGCAGCGCGGTGGACGCCGGCGCCGGCTACCGCTGGAGCCTGGGCGCTCGCCTGCCGCTCTACAGCCCCGAACGCACAGCGCAAAGCCGCCAGCTCGAACTCGCGGGCGAGGCCGGCGATCTGCAATGGGCGGCCACAGAACAGCAACTCATGCTCAAGACCGCCGAGCGGTACCACGCCGTCGCCCTGGCCGGCGCGCAACTGTTGTTGCTCCAGAAGCAGCAGGCGTCGGTGGACAAGGCGCTGGTGGAAGCGCAGGACCGCTTCCAGCTCGGCGACCAGCCCATCACCGACAGCCATGAGGCCCGCGCCCGCGCCGAAGGCCTGCGCGCCCAGGTGCTGGCCGCCGAGGTGGACCTGCAAACCGCACGCCGCGCCCTGGCCGACAGCACCGGCTGGAGCGACGCGCAGCTGGGCGACATCGCGCTGCCCGAGACCACGCCCGCGCCCATGGCCGACAAGCTCGACACCTGGCTGGAACGCGCACGCACGCAGCACCCCGCCTTGCGTCAGCTGGCCCTGACCGTGGCCAACGCGCAGCAGGAACTGGCCAAGGCCGAGCGCGGCGCCGGCACCACGGTGGACCTGGTGGCCCAGGCCGGCCGCGACCAC
>CAYUAH010000519.1:0-1636 GCA_964442375.1 uncultured Hydrogenophaga sp.
CCATCAACGTGGTGACGCTGCTGGCGCTGTCGCTGGTGATCGGCATCCTGGTGGACGACGCCATCGTCGAGGTGGAGAACATCGTGCGCCACTTGGCGCTGGGCAAGACGCCCTACCAGGCGGCGATGGAAGCGGCCGACGAGATCGGCCTGGCCGTGATCGCCACCACCTTCACACTGATCGCGGTGTTCCTGCCCACGGCCTTCATGTCGGGCATTCCGGGCAAGTTCTTCAAGCAGTTTGGCTGGACGGCCTCGTTTGCGGTGTTTGCCTCGCTGGTGGTGGCGCGTGCGCTCACGCCCATGATGGCGGCCTACCTGATGAAGCCCGTGCTGGACGCCACACAGCGCCCCGGCTGGGCCCAGCGCCACCGCGTGCTGGGCTGGGCCTGGAACTGGCTGCACAACCAGAAGGAGCCGGCCTGGCTGGACCACTACCGCCATTGGGCCGCCTGGTGCA
The DNA here is from genome assembly GCA_964442375.1 of uncultured Hydrogenophaga sp. Lineage (GTDB taxonomy): Bacteria > Pseudomonadota > Gammaproteobacteria > Burkholderiales > Burkholderiaceae_C > Hydrogenophaga. The sequence continues at coordinate 460 of CAYUAH010000519.1, forward strand.
TACGCCACCGCTGGATCACCATGATCGGTGCCGGCCTGTTTTTTGTCGGTTCGCTCATGCTGATCCCGTTGCTGCCGCAGGGCTTCATCCCGGCCGACGACAACTCGCAGACGCAGGTCTATCTGGAGCTGGCGCCCGGCACCGCCTTGGCGCAGACGGTCGCCACCTCGGAAAAGGCGCGCCTGTTGGTGGCGGCCGTGCCGCACGTGAAGTCGGTCTACACCACCATAGGCTCTGGCTCGGCCGGCAGCGATCCGTTTGCGCCGCAGGGCGCGGCCGAGTCGCGCAAGGCGGCGCTGACCATACAGCTGGACCCGCGCGGCCAGCGCCCGCGCAAGCAGGTGATCGAGAACCAGATCCGCGAGGCCATGGCCGCGCTGCCTGGTGTGCGCAGCAAGGTGGGCCTGGGCGGCTCGGGCGAGAAATACATCCTCACGCTCACCGGCAACGACGGTCGGGTCATGCAGGAGGCGGCCCGCGCCATCGAGCGCGACCTGCGCACCATCCCCGGCGTGGGCAGCATACAGTCCACCGCCGCGCTGGTGCGCACTGAAATCATCGTCACCCCCGACCTGGCCCGAGCGGCCGACCTGGGCGTGACCAGCAGCGCCATCGCCGAGACCCTGCGCATCGCCACCGTGGGCGATTACGACAGCGCGCTGCCCAAGCTCAACCTGCCGCAGCGGCAGATCCCCATCGTCGTCAAGCTTGATGAGACCGCCCGGCACGACCTCGCCACCTTGGGGCGCTTGGCCGTGCCCGGTGCCAAGGGGCCCGTGATGCTGGATCAGGTGGCCAGCCTGAGCTTTGGCGGCGGCCCGGCCGTGATCGACCGCTACGACCGCTCGCGCAACATCAACTTCGTGGTCGAACTCGCCGGCATCGCCCTGGGTGACATGAAGGCGGCCGTGGAAAAGCTGCCCAGCGTCAACAGCCTGCCGGCCGGCGTGCAGGTGATCGAGATCGGGGACGCCGAGGTGCAGGGCGAGCTGTTCGCCAGCTTCGGCCTGGCCATGCTGACCGGGGTGCTGTGCATCTACATCGTGCTGGTGCTGCTGTTCAAGGCCTTTTTGCACCCCTTCACCATCCTGGCGGCGCTGCCGCTGTCGCTGGGCGGCGCCTTCGTGGCGCTGCTGCTGACCAACAAGAGCTTCTCCATGCCCTCGCTGATCGGACT
>CAYUAH010000520.1:0-1628 GCA_964442375.1 uncultured Hydrogenophaga sp.
TGACGATGAAGGCGCGTGCGGCCAGGCCGGGGTAGCGCGCGGCACTTTCGTGCGGCTGTCCATCGAACACCATGTGCTCGTACACCTCGTCGCTGATGAGCAGCACCTCGGTGGGCGCCAGCAGCTCTTGCAACTTGAGCATGTCCTCGCGTTTCCACACCGTGGCGCTGGGGTTGTGCGGCGTGTTGACGATGATGGCGCGCGTCCTGGGGCTCAGGGCGGCGGCGATCTTGTCGAAGTCGGGGCGGAAGGTGCCGGGCGTGAGCGGCACGCGCACCACCACGCCACCGGCGAGCTCGATATTGGGCACGTAGCTGTCGTAGCAGGGCTCCAGCACGATGACCTCGTCGCCCGGGTGAACGATGGACAGGATGCAGGTGATGATGGCCTGGGTCGCCCCGGCGGTGACGGTGATCTCGCTGCCCGCGTCGTAGTGGCGGCCATAAAGCGTCTCGATTTTTTTCGAGATGGCTTCGCGCAGCACCGGCACGCCCGGCATGGGTGGGTACTGGTTGAGGCCGGCCTGCATGGCACCCGTCACCGCGTCCACCAGGGCCGGGTCGCAGTTGAAATCAGGGAAACCCTGGCCGAGGTTGACGGCGCCGGTTTCCGTGGCCAGGGCCGACATGACGGTGAAGATGGTGGTGCCCACGTTGGGCAGGCGGGATGCAATGGCGGGAGTGGTCGTTGCGTTCATGAGACGAAACAGGATGTCACAGGTTGTAGTCGTCGGGTGTGCCCGACATGGCTTTCTGGATGAGTTCGCGTGAGAGACGGTCGCTCAGCAATTCGGCAAAACGCAGCACGAAGTGACGCAGGTAGATGCCGCGCTTGAAGGCCACGCGGGCGATGTTCTGGCCGAACAGCTCCCCGGCCGGGCGCGCCACCAGTTCGGGCGATTTTTCCTCGCCGGCCATGGCCATCTCGGCCACGATGCCCACACCCATGCCCAGCTTCACGTAGGTCTTGATCACGTCCGAGTCGATGGCCTCGAGCACGATGTTGGGCGTGAGCTGGCGCGAGGCGAAGGCCCGGTCGATGCGCGTGCGGCCGGTGAAGGACGGGTGGTAGGTGATCAGCGGCACCTTGGCCAGGTCTTCGAGGTGGACGCGTTCCTTGTCCAGCAGCGGATGGCCAAACGGCAGCACCAGCACGTGCTGCCATTCGTAGCAGGGCAGGGTGACCAGGTCCTCGTACTGCGACAGCGATTCGGTGGCAATGCCGATTTCGGCCACGTCGGTCATCAGCATCTGCGCGACCTGGTCAGGCGAGCCCTGGTGCAGCTCAATGCCCACCTTGGGGTAAATCTGGCGCAACTTGGCCACCGGTTGCGGCAGCACGTAGCGGGCCTGGGTGTGCGTGGTGGCGATGCTGAGCTTGCCGCTGTCCTGCTTGGAGAACTGCTCGCCGATGCGCTTGAGGTTTTGCACCTCGCGCAGGATGATTTCTATGCTTTGCAGCACGTGCTGGCCGGGTTCGGTCACGCGCTTGATGCGTTTGCCGTGGCGGGCAAAGATCTCCACGCCCAACTCATCCTCCAGCTCGATGATGGCCTTGGACACCCCGGGTTGCGAGGTGTGCAGCGCCTTGGCGGCTTCGGTCAGGTTGAGGTTGCGGCGCACCGCTTC
>CAYUAH010000521.1:0-1611 GCA_964442375.1 uncultured Hydrogenophaga sp.
CCGGCTGCGCCCGTGTGCTCAAGGCCCGCTGGCCGCAACTCAAGGTGTACGCGGTGGAACCCACGGCTTCGCCGGTGATCTCCGGTGGCCAGCCTTCGCCCCACCCCATCCAGGGCATTGGCGCGGGCTTCATCCCCAACAACCTCGACACCACCGTGCTCGACGGCGTGATCCAGGTCGATGCCGAACCAGCCCGCGAGATGGCCCGCCGCTGCGCCCGCGAAGAAGGCATGCTGGTGGGCATTTCCTCGGGTGCCACGCTGGCCGCCATCGCCCAGAAGCTGCCCGAGCTGGCGCCCAACGCCGTGGTGCTGGGCTTCAATTACGACACCGGCGAGCGTTACCTGTCGATCGAGGGCTTCCTCCCAGCGTGAGGCAACGGAAAAACTAAAATGGGGGCTTGCTTGATCAACACGAGCCCTCCCATGATCCGACTGACCGAACTCAAGTTGTCCCTGGCCGATGTGCCGGTGGAACACCGCCGCGCCGCCGATGCCCCCTCTGAAACCGAGGCCGACCGCGCCCCGCCGCCCCACCCCATCGCCGCGCTGACCCGCCTGGCCGCCCAGGCCCTGGGTGTGGCCGAGCGGGACATTGCCCAGTTGCAGGTGTTCAAGCGCAGCTTCGATGCCCGCAAGGCGGAGCTGCTGGCGGTCTACATCGTGGACCTCACGCTCACCGACCCAGCGGCCGAACCCGCGCTGCTGGCACGCCACGCCGGGCACCCGCACATCACCGCCACGCCCGACATGGCTTGGGTGCCCCACGCACACGCGCCGGCCTCGCTGGCCTTGCGCCCGGTGGTGGTGGGTTTTGGGCCGTGCGGGATTTTTGCCGCGCTGACCCTGGCACAAATGGGCTTCAAACCCATCGTGCTGGAGCGAGGCCGCAGCGTGCGCCAGCGCACCAAGGACACCTGGGGCCTGTGGCGCAAACGTGTGCTCACGCCCGAAAGCAACGTGCAGTTTGGCGAAGGCGGCGCCGGCCTGTTCTCCGACGGCAAGCTCTACAGCCAGATCAAGGACCCGCGCTTCCTCGGCCGCAAGGTCATGCAGGAGTTCGTCAACGCGGGCGCTCCCATCGAAATTCTGTACGAAGCCCACCCTCACATCGGCACCTTCAAGCTGGTCAAGGTGGTGGAGCACATGCGCGACGAGATCGTGCGCCTGGGCGGCGAGATCCGCTTCGAGCAGCACGTGAGCGACCTGCTGATCGAAAACGGCGCCCTGCGCGGCCTGGTGGTGCGCGACCTGGCCAGCGGCCAGACGCAGGAACTGCGCTGCGACCACGCGGTGCTGGCCCTGGGCCACAGCTCGCGCGACACCTTCGAAATGTTGCATGCGCGCGGGGTGGACATAGCGGCCAAACCCTTCTCCATCGGCTTCCGGGTCGAGCACCCGCAGGGCGTGATCGACCGCGCCCGCTGGGGTCGCCACGCCGGTCACCCGCTGCTGGGCGCAGCCGAATACCGCCTGGTGCACCACGCCGCCAACGGGCGCGCGGTCTACAGCTTTTGCATGTGCCCGGGTGGCACCGTCGTGGCCGCCACGTCCGAACCCGAGCGCGTGGTCACCAACGGCATGAGCCAGTACTCGCGCAACGAACGTAACG
>CAYUAH010000522.1:0-1611 GCA_964442375.1 uncultured Hydrogenophaga sp.
GCGGCCGGCATCGTGCCGGCGGTGCTGCACTACTACCGCCGTTTTGTGCCCGGCGCCACCGACGAGGGCGTGGTCGATTTCCTGCTCACGGCGGCCGCCATTGGCATCCTCTACAAGGAAAACGCCAGCATCAGCGGCGCCGAGGTGGGCTGCCAAGGCGAGGTGGGCGTGGCCTGCTCCATGGCCGCCGGGGCCTTGTGTGCGGTGCTGGGCGGCACACCCGAACAGGTGGAAAACGCCGCCGAAATCGGCATGGAACACCACCTGGGCCTGACCTGCGACCCGGTGGGCGGGCTGGTGCAAATCCCCTGCATCGAGCGCAACGCCATCGCCTCGGTCAAGGCCATCAACGCCGCGCGCATGGCGCTGCGCGGCGATGGCTCCCACTTCGTCAGCCTCGACAAGGTCATCAAGACCATGCGCGAAACGGGCGCCGACATGAAGACGAAATACAAGGAAACGGCGCGCGGCGGCCTGGCGGTCAACATCGTCGAGTGTTGAGCCCCTGCGACCTGGGCTAAGCTCGCAGCCTTTGTTGTCACCGCGCACGCCCATGGCCTCCGATTTCCGCGTGTTGAGCCTCATCCCACCGATGACGCAGCTCAACACGCCCTACCCCTCCACCGCCTACCTCACCGGCTTCCTTCGTTCGCGCGGCGTCAACGCGGTGCAGGAAGACCTGGCCCTGGCCCTGGTGCTGCAGCTGTTCACGCCGGCTGGGCTGGACCGCATCCACGCGCGCGCCCAGGCGCTGCCGCAAGCCGAACGCTCGGCCAGCGTGCACGCCTTTCTGGACCAGTTCGCGCTGTACCGCAGCACCATCACGCCAGTCATCGCCTTTCTGCAAGGACGCGACCCGACCCTGGCCCACCGCATCGCCGCGCGGGGCCTGCTGCCCGAAGGCCCGCGCTTCGCAGCGCTGGACGCCTACGTCGATGACGGCAGCGGCGACCCGCTGGCCTGGGCCTTTGGCGCCCTGGGCGTGCAGGACAAGGCCCGCCATCTGTGCACCCTGTTCCTCAACGACCTGGCCGACGTGTTGCGCGACGCGGTGGACGGGCGTTTCGAGTTCGTGCGCTACGCCGAATCGCTGGCCGCCAGCCAGCCCCGCTTCGACCCGCTGGCGCAAGCCCTGGCGGCACCGCCTACGCTGGTGGACGAGCTGCTGCGCGAATTGACGCTGGCCGCCATCGCGCGGCACCAACCCCGGCTGGTGTTGCTCTCGGTGCCCTTTCCCGGCTCGGTGTACGCGGCCTTTCGCATCGCGCAGGCCATCAAGGCGCACGACCCATCCATCACCATCGCCCTGGGCGGCGGCTTCGTCAACACCGAACTGCGCGAGCTGAGCGACCCGCGCGTGTTCGACTTCGTGGACTTCGTGACGCTGGACGCGGGCGAGCGGCCGGTGTTGTCGCTGGTGGAGCACCTGCAAGGCCAGCGCGGGCGCCAACGCCTGCAGCGCAGCTTTGTGCGCAACGACAGCGGCGCCGTGCAGTACGTGAACCTCACCGAGCCCGACATCCCGTTTGAAGACGTGGGCACACCCACCTGGGATGGCCTGCCGCTGGACCGCTACCTGAGCCTGCTCGACATGCTCAACCCCATGCACCG
>CAYUAH010000523.1:0-1607 GCA_964442375.1 uncultured Hydrogenophaga sp.
GTGGCGCCGCGCAGCGTCCAGCGGCCCGAGGTGAAGGCCTTTTGCGACTGGATCCTGCGCCAGGCCGAAACCACCCGCCATGCGATCGGCGACGTGCCCGACCCGGAAACGCTGGTGGATGCGGACTGATCAGGCCAGCGGCCAGACGACGCCGTTGTCGTTGAGAATGGCGTCCAGCGGAACATCGTGTGGTTCCGGCTCGAGATCGGACAGGAAACCGTCCGTGAACCCCAGCCCCACCGTGAACGGTTTGGGCTGCAGGGCGGCCAGCGTGCGGTCGTAGAAACCACCGCCGTAACCCAGGCGGTAGCCGCCCGGCCCGTAGCCCACGCAGGGCACGAACAGCAGGGTGGGCTGGATGATCTCGGTGTCCTTGGGCTTGGGGATGCCGTAGGCGTCTTCTTCCATCGGGCAGCCGGGGTACCAGGTGTAGAAGGTGAGTGTCTTGTCCACCTTGTTGACCACCGGCAGGCCAATGCGGCGGTGGCGGGCGGCGCTTTTGGCATCTTCCTCGCGCCCGGCTTCCTGCCAACGGAACAGCGCCGGCAGCGGATCGAACTCACCCTTGATGGGCCAGTAGGCACCGATCACCGTGTCGGGCCGGGAGATCAGCCACACCCGCATCACCCGCTGCAGTTGTTCGCCGCGCCAGATGCGGTCGTCCATGCGCTGGCGCCTGTCGATGAGGTCCTTGCGCCAGGCGGCCTTGGTGGCCGCCTTGTCGGCGGGATCGGGAGTCGGTGAGCCTTGGCGAGAAGTCATGTGCGGGGACCGGAAAAACAAACCCGCGCCCATTGTGGTTCATTTTTGCGGCGATGCCGGGCGCGCCCACCAATCGGGGCCGAACTGCCCCTGCAACCACTCGATGAACTGGCTCACCTTGGCCGGCACCAGCTTGGGCGAGGGGTAAACGGCGTGGATTTCCTGCTGCGGCAGCTGCCAGGCGTCCAGCACCGTCTGCAGGGCGCCACTGTCCACCGAATCCTGCGCCACGTAGCGCGGCAGCGCCGCCACCCCGAAGCCCGCGCGCGCCGCCAACAGCAGCATGGACAGGTTGTTGGAGCGCAGGCGCCCGCGCACCGCCACCGAGGCCGACCGGCCCTGCGGCCCGCTGAAATGCCAGCGCGCATCGCCTTGCACCGTGCTGTAGATCAGAGCGTCGTGGGAAGCCAGGTCTTTGGGCGTGCGCGGTGTGCCGTGCTGGCGCAGGTAATCGTGTGACGCCACCACCACCCAGGGGTTGAGGCCCAGGTGGCGAGAGCCCAGGGTGGAATCGGCCAGGCGGCCCATGCGGATCGCCACGTCCACGCCCTGCTCCACCAGGTCCACATAGCGGTCGTCGCAGCTCAAGTCCACCTGCAGGCCCGGGTTCAGGCGCATGAACTGCATCACCAGTGGCGCCATCACGCGCCGGCCAAAGGCCACCGAGGTGCTGATGCGCAAGGCCCCTTGCACCTGGGTTTGCAGCAGCGCGGCCACCGACGCCGCCTCGTCCACGTGGTGCAGGATGAGCTTGCACTTCTCGCAGTAGAGGAGCCCGATTTCGGTGGGCGTCACACCCCGCGTGGAACGGTGCAAGAGGCGCGCGCCCAGTTGGGTCTCCATGC
>CAYUAH010000524.1:0-1603 GCA_964442375.1 uncultured Hydrogenophaga sp.
GGATCCAGTCGCAAAAGGCCTTCACCTCGGGCCGCTGGACGCTGCGCGGCGCCACCATCAGCCAGTAGGCCAGGGGCGAGTCGAGGCGGGTTTGCGGCAGGGGCTCCACCAGGTCGCCGTTGGCCAGGTGTTCGGCCACCAGGGGCATGCGGGCCAGCGCCACGCCTTGGCCGGTGAGTGCGGCCTGCACGATCTGGTTGGCGTAGTTGAAATAGAGCCAGCGCTTGGGTGCGAACTTGGGCGGTTTGCGCCCGGGTTTGCCGGCTTGCAGCTGGTGGTCCAGCCAGCGTTGCCAGGTCAGCCATTCCAGGTGGCGGCTGCGGTGGGCGTCGCCGGCCTCGATGAGGGTGAAGCGCGCCAGGTCTTCCACCTTGCCAATGCCGGTCTGCCTGAGCAGCCAGGGGCTGACCACCGGCGTGAGTTGTTCGCCGAACAGGCGCGTGGCGCCGGGCGGGATGTTTTGTGGCACCGAGTAGCGCAGCGCCAGGTCCACGTCCGCCGTGCCCAGGTCCACCGAGCTGTCGGTGGCGTCGATGCGGATGTCGATGTCCGGGTGTTCGGTCTGGAAGGCTTCCAGCCGGGGAATCAACCACATGGACGCGAACGAGGCCCAGGTGGTGATGGCCACGCTTTTGCGGCCCATGCTCTGGCGGATGTGGCGCACGGCGGCGTCGATCTGTTCCAGCGACTGCGCGGTCGCACGCAGCAACTGGGCGCCCGCGCCGGTGAGGTCCACCGCGCGGGTGTGGCGCAGGAAGAGCGGGGTGCCCACTTCGTCTTCCAGCGCCTGGATCTGGCGGCTGACCGCGCTCTGGGTCAGCGACAGCTCTTCGGCGGCGGCGCGGAAATTGAGGTGGCGCGCCACCGCTTCGAAGGCACGCAGGTGGCCCACGCCAATCGGGCGGGTGCGGGGGTGGCTGCTGGTGAGTTGCATGGGGCTGACATTGATGCGTTTATCGAATCAATAGCCTAACGCCATTTCATTGGACTGCCAAGCGATGAAGCGGGATCATTCATTCCCGAATCGCAATTGAATTCGCCATCCAAGGAGCCCAGCATGTCACACCTTCAAACACCTTCTCATGTGGCCGTCAGCCCCGCATGCAGCGGATTGTGGAGCCTGGCTGCCGGGCGCACCGTGCAAATGCGGCCCCGCGAGGCCAGCACCCTCAAGGTGGTGTGTGGCCGCGTCTGGGCCACCACCGATGCGCCGCTCGACCGCAGCGCCCGCCGCCTGGGTGACCACGTGTTGGGCGCGGGTGAGTCGCTGGCGGTGCTGCCGGGCGAGCGCCTGGTGGTGGAAGCCTGGGGCGACACCCCGGTGCGCTTTGACTGGGTGGTGCATGCCGAGGCGCCGGTGCAGGCGCCTTCGCGCTGGCAGGCCGAGGTGGGCGTTCCGGGGCGCGAACTGGGACACGCATTGCAATGCACCACCGTGGCCCTGGGGCGTTTGGCCTGGGGGGTGCTGGGGTACGTGGCCTACCTGTCAAGTTACTTGGTGGCTGGGCGCGGGCGGGTGTTGTCGCGCTTTGAATCCAACGCGCCCTGAAGGCCAGCGGGCGAGGGCGGGCGCCCGATAATGGGCGCCCACCCGTGACGACAC
>CAYUAH010000525.1:0-1596 GCA_964442375.1 uncultured Hydrogenophaga sp.
ATTCTTCCATTCAAGATATGGTGTTTGTTCTGCAAAGCTACCGACGATATTTCCCTGCTCATTGAGAGTGGTCCGCTGATGAAGTTCGTCAGCCGAGGCGACACCACCGTCGTGGACGCCTACCTGTCGCCCATCCTGCGCCGTTACGTGGACCAGGTGGCGGCCGAGATGACGGGTGTGCCGCTGTATTTCATGCAGTCCTCCGGTGGCCTCACCGACGCCCACCGTTTCCAGGGCAAGGACGCCATCCTGAGTGGCCCGGCCGGCGGCATCGTGGGCATGGCACGGACCGCAGAAATCGCCGGCCAGCCCAAGGTCATCGGTTTCGACATGGGCGGTACCAGCACCGACGTGAGCCACTACGCAGGTGCCTTCGAGCGCGAGTTCGAAACCCAGGTGGCGGGTGTGCGCATGCGTGCGCCCATGATGAGCATCCACACCGTGGCGGCCGGTGGCGGCTCCATCCTCAGCTTTGATGGCGCGCGTTTCCGCGTCGGCCCCGAGAGCGCCGGCGCCAACCCCGGCCCGGCCAGCTACCGGCGCGGTGGTCCGCTGGCCGTGACGGATGCCAACGTGATGGTGGGCAAGGTGCAGCCCGCGTGGTTTCCCCAGGTGTTCGGGCGCGGTGCCAACGAAGCCCTGGACGCGGAGGTGGTGCGTGCGCGTTTTGGCGAACTGGCGGCGCAGACCGGCCGCGCACCGGAAGACGTGGCCGACGGCTTCATCCGCATCGCCGTGCAGCAGATGGCCAACGCCATCAAGAAGATCTCGGTGGCGCGTGGCTACGACGTGACGCGCTACACCCTGCAGTGTTTTGGTGGCGCCGGCGGCCAGCACGCCTGCCTGGTGGCCGACGCCCTGGGCATGACCCGCGTGCTGGTGCACCCGCTGGCCGGTGTGCTCTCCGCCTACGGCATGGGCTTGGCCGACCAGACCGTGATGCGTGAACAGGCGGTGGAAGCAGGCCTGAGCGCCGACGTCTTGCCTGCCATCGCTGCCCAGCTCGATGCCTTGGCTGCAGAGGCCCGCACCGAACTGCAGCAGCAGGCCAGCGGTGGCGGCGCCATCGCGGTGCACCGGCGCGTGCACGTGCGCTACGCCGGCAGCGACGCGGCCATGGTGGTGCCGTTTTCAGCGCAGGCCAGCGACATCCAGTCGGCCTTCGAAGCCGCCTACCGCCAGCGCTTCGCCTTCCTCATGACCGGCAAGCCGCTGGTGGTGGAAGCGGTGTCGGTGGAGGCCGTGTTGCCCGGCGATGCGCCGGCCGAGCCGGTGTTGCCGCTGCACCCGGCGCGCGAATTTCCGAGGCGTGACACCGTGCGCCTTTACACCGAAGGCGCCTGGTTCGACGCCGCCCTGGTGGTTCGCGAGGACCTGCGCCCTGGCGACGAGATCGCCGGCCCGGCCATCATCGCGGAGAAGAACGCCACCACCGTGGTCGAGCCCGGTTGGGCCGCGCGCCTGACCGAACGCGACCACCTGCTGCTGGAGCGCCGCCAGGCGCGTGCCCAGACCTACGCCGTGGGCACCACGGCCGATCCGGTGCTGCTGGAGGTGTTCAACAACCTGTTCATGAACATCGCCGAGCAGATGGGC
>CAYUAH010000526.1:0-1593 GCA_964442375.1 uncultured Hydrogenophaga sp.
AACTCGCCGATGCGGCGCTCGCGCGCCTGGCTCCAGCGCGGGTGGTCCACGTCGGGATTCACGTTGGCGTAGAAGCCGTACTCGTCCGGCGCCTGCATGTTCCAGCTGGTCGGCGGCTGCACCTGGGTCAGGCGGATGCCGACGATCGACTTGATGCTCTTGAAGCCGTACTTCCAGGGCACCACCAGGCGCAGCGGCGCGCCGTTCTGGTTGGGCAGCACCTCGCCGTACATGCCAAAGGCCAGCAGGGTAAGCGGGTGCATGGCCTCGTCCAGGCGCAGGCCCTCCACATAAGGCCAGTCGAGCACACTGGAGCGCAGGCCCGGCATCTGCGCCTTGTCGGCCAGGGTCACGAACTCCACGTACTTGGCGCTGCCCAGCGGCTCCACCTTCTTGATCAGCTCGGCCATCGAATAGCCGACCCAGGGAATGACCATGGACCAGCCTTCGACACAACGCAGGCGGTAGATGCGCTCTTCCATGGCGCTGAGCTTGAGCAATTCGTCGATGCCGTAGGTCTTGGGCGTCTTGACCAGCCCTTCGACCTGCACGGTCCAGGGGCGCGTTTTGAACTGCTTGGCGTAGGCTGCCGGGTCGGACTTGTCGGTGCCGAATTCGTAGAAGTTGTTGTAGAGCGCCGCGTCGTCGTAGGCGCTCACCGCTTCCATGGTCGATGCCCCGCTCACAGCCGACTTGGTGCCGGGCAGCGGCGCCAGCTTGCCTGGGCGCGCCGTCTGCGCATGCGCGTCGCGCGTGGCCCAGGATGCCATGCCCACGGCACCCGCACCCACCGCCACCTGCTGCAACCACTCGCGCCGCCGCAGATAGGCTTCGGGTGGCGTGATCTCACTGGCAATGGGGTGCTGGAAGCCCTTGTCTCGGGTGCGGATCAGCATGGCGGTTCCTGTGGTGTGTTCGGGCATGGAGTGCCCAACTTTCGCACAAGTTCCGCGAACGGAGCTCAGAGTTCACCGTAGCTGTGCAGGCCGCTCAGGAACATGTTGACACCCAGGAAGGCGAAGGTGGTGACGGCCAGGCCGGCCAGTGCCCACCAGGCGGCCACGGTGCCACGCAGGCCTTTCATGAGGCGCATGTGCAGCCAGGCGGCGTAGTTGAGCCAAACGATCAGGGCCCAGGTTTCCTTGGGGTCCCAGCTCCAGTAACCACCCCACGCTTCGGCCGCCCACAGGGCACCCAGCACGGTGGCGATGGTGAAGAAGGCAAAGCCCACGGCGATGGCCTTGTACATCACGTCGTCCAGCACCTCGAAGCTCGGCAGTCGCTCGGCAATGCGCTGGCGACCCAGCATGATGGCGGCCACGATCAGGGCCGAGATGCCGAAATACACAAACCAGTAGCTGCCGCCTTTTTCCAGCGAGGCCTGGCGGAACACCAGCGGCTCCAGGCACAGCACCACGCCCAGCACCCACAGCGGCGCGAGCTTGTACCAGCGCGTTTCGCCGGCGCTCTGCTTGATGAGGTAGGCGAAGGCCAGCATGGCGGCGATGGCAAAGGTGCCGTAGCCGATGAAGTTGGCGGGCACGTGCAGCTTCATCCACCAGCTCTGCAGCGCCGGCACCAGCGGCTGGATCT
>CAYUAH010000527.1:0-1584 GCA_964442375.1 uncultured Hydrogenophaga sp.
ATTGTTCTCGACAACAAGGGCGCCTACCTTTACCACGACCCCTGCCACACGCCCATGAAGCTGCAGGAGCCGCTCAAGACGGTGAAGGCGCTGTTGGGTCCCGACGTGCTGCAGAGCGCGCGCTGCTGCGGCGAGTCGGGCACGCTGGGTGTGACCCGCCCCGACATCTCCACCCAGGTGCGCTTCCGCAAGGAAGAGGAGCTGCGCAAGAATGAAACCGCGCTGCGCCAGCAGGCCGGCCTGAACGCCAAGGCCGATCTCAAGATCCTCACCAGCTGCCCCAGCTGCCTGCAAGGCCTGAGCCGCTACGGCGACGACCTGCAGAACGGCCTGCTGGAGGCCGACTACATCGTGGTCGAGATGGCGCGCAAGATCCTGGGCGAGAACTGGATGCCCGAGTACGTGGCCCGCGCCAACGCCGGCGGCATCGAACGGGTGCTGGTCTGACCATGGCCGCCTGTGTGCTGTGCGACACCGATGGGGGCCTGCTGCTGCACCGGGCGCCGAACTGGCGCCTGATCCGCGCCACCGACACACCGGCCTATCCCGCCTTTTACCGTGTGGTGTGGAACACCCATGTGGCCGAGTTGTCCGACCTGAGCGATGCCGAGCGCCACGAATGCCTGGACGTGGTGACCCAGGTGGAGCGCCTGATGCGTGCCCACCTCGCGCCCACCAAGATCAACCTCGCCGCCCTGGGCAACGTGGTGCCGCATCTGCACTGGCACCTGATCGCCCGCTTCGCGGACGACAGCCATTTCCCTGCCCCCATCTGGGCGGCGGCGCAGCGTGAGCCGGTGCCCGGTCCGCTCGCCGCGCTGAACGACAAGCTGCCGGCGCTGGACCAGGCGCTGGTGGCCGCATTCCACTGAACACGAAAGACACCCCCCATGGCCGGCCTGACGCAGAACACCCCCAGTCCCGAATCCATCACGCTGCACAACAAGTCGCGGGTGCTGGAAGTGGGTTTTTCGGACGGAAAGACCTTTCGCATCCCCTTCGAGCTGATGCGGGTGTACTCGCCTTCGGCCGAGGTCCAGGGCCACGGCCCGGGCCAGGAAGTGCTGCAGACCGGCAAACGCGAGGTGGCCGTGGTGGCGCTGGAGCCGGTGGGCAATTACGCCGTGCAGCCCACCTTCAGCGACGGCCACGACAGCGGGATTTTTTCGTGGGACTACCTGTACTTGCTGGGTTCCAAGGAGGCTGAGTTGTGGGCCGATTACAACGCCCGACTCACCGCCGCCGGCGTGGACCGCGACGCACCCATGCCCGACAAAGCCGGTCACGCCTGCGGCTCGCACCACTGAACACGCGTGCTGCGGCCCGTTTTGGGGCGCATGGCCGCATGTTTGTTGGGCTTTTTTGGGGCGATTGTCCCGTTGCGCCACGCTGTCTTTGATGTTCGCACCGGCGTGGTGCTCTAACATCAACACCTATGTCCACCACCCATTTCGGCTTCAAGACCGTCGATGAACGCGACAAGGCGCGGCATGTGCGCGGCGTTTTCGACGCGGTCGCATCGCGTTACGACGTGATGAACGACCTGATGTCGGCCGGCCTGCACCGGGCCTGGAAACACTACAC
>CAYUAH010000528.1:0-1581 GCA_964442375.1 uncultured Hydrogenophaga sp.
TCTGCACACCGTCGCCGACGTGTTGCGCCGCCACCCCAAGCGGGTGATGGGCAGCCTCGGCGCGCTGCTCTTGGGCACGGGTGTCACCGCCTTTGGCGTGGCCCCGCTGGCGCCCGACGCAGCCGACCTGCCGGTGCGCTCCATCAGCGAAGCCATTGAACCCGCGTTGCGCGTGACCCAAGGCGCTGGCGAAGCCACCGTTCCCTTTGTGCTGTTCCGCAGCGACGTGACCCGCCGCGACGACAGCGCCCAGAGCCTGCTGCAACGCCTGGGCGTGAGCGACAGCGCTGCCGCCGCTTTTTTGCGCAGCGACCCGCGCGCCCGCGAACTGCTGACCGGGCGCCCCGGCAAGCTGGTGACGGTGGAAACCACCGACCGCAATGAAATCATCCGTCTCAGTGCGCGCTGGCTGAGCAAGCCCGACGACCGCCAGTTCCAGCGCCTGGTGCTGGAGCGCCAGGGCGATGGGTTTATGGCCCGCCTGGAAACGGCCGATCTGGTCGCATCGGCTCAGTTGGCCAGCGGTACCATCCAGAGCTCGCTGTTCGCCGCCACCGACGCGGTGCGCCTGCCCGACAGCGTGGCCAGCCAGTTGGCCGACATCTTCTCCAGCGACATCGACTTCCGCCGCGACCTGCGCAAGGGCGACCGCTTCAGCATCGTCTACGAATCGCTGGAGGCCGATGGCGAGGTGCTGCGTGCCGGCCGCATCCTGAGTGCCGAGTTCGTCAACGACGGCAAGCAGCTGCAGACGCTGTGGTTCCAGGAACCCGGCCAAAAGGGGGGCTACTACGGCTTTGATGGCAAGAGCCAGCGCTCCACTTACCTGAGCTCGCCACTGGAGTTTTCGCGCGTGAGCAGTGGCTACGGCATGCGTTTCCACCCGATTCACGGTGGCCAACGTGCGCATTTGGGCGTGGACTTCGCCGCCCCCACCGGCACGCCGGTGCGCACGGTGGGCGATGGCGTGGTGCAGTTTGCCGGCTGGCAGAACGGCTACGGCAATTTCATCATCGTCCAGCACAGCAACAACCAGACCACCGCCTACGCCCACCTGAGCCGCATCGACGTGCGCAAGGGCCAGAAGGTCTCGCAAGGCGACTTCATCGGTGCCGTCGGCTCCACCGGCGCCTCCACCGGCCCGCACCTGCATTTCGAGTTCCGCGACAAGGGCCAGCACATCGACCCGCTGACCATCGCGCGCAACGGCGAAACCATCCCGGTCTCCACGGCCTCACGCACCCAGTTTGACCAGCTGGTTCAGGGCATGCGCGCGCAACTGGCATCTGCCGCCACCCTCACGCAAGCCAGCGCGCAATAAGCAAGACACAACCATCACCAGAAACAACAAAGGGGCCCCAGGCCCCTTTGTTGTTTCTGAAGCGCCATCAGCTCAGACGCTGAAGCTGGAACCACAACCACAGGTGGTCGTGGCGTTGGGGTTCTTGATCACGAACTGAGCGCCTTCGAGGTCTTCCTTGTAGTCGATCTCGGCGCCGGTGAGGTATTGGTAGCTCATGGCGTCGATCAGCAAGGTGACGCCGTTTTTGGTCATGGTGGTGTCGTCTTCGTTGACGATTT
>CAYUAH010000529.1:0-1575 GCA_964442375.1 uncultured Hydrogenophaga sp.
CTGGACGAGGCCACCGAGCGCGAGCACATGCGCCGAGGCATGGAGATCATCGAGCAGATGACGGGCAGCCGACCCTTGGGCTGGTACACCGGCCGCGACAGCCCCAACACCCGCCGCCTGGTCGCCGACCACGGGGGCTTTGAATACGACAGCGACTACTACGGCGACGACCTGCCCTTCTGGATGAAGGTCCAGAAGACCGACGGCAGCGTGGTGCCCCAACTCATCGTGCCCTACACGCTGGACTGCAACGACATGCGTTTTGCCCTGCCGCAGGGTTATTCGCACGCCGATCCTTTTTTCCAGTACCTCAAGGACACGTTCGACGCGCTCTACGCCGAAGGCGACCCCAGCGGCGACAACGCGCCCAAGATGATGAGCATAGGCATGCACTGCCGCCTGCTGGGCCGCCCGGGCCGCATCACCGCGCTGCAGCGTTTCCTCGACCACATCCAGCAGCACGACCGGGTGTGGGTGTGCCGCCGCCTGGACATCGCGCGGCACTGGAAGGCGACCCACCCCTACAAGAACACAGCGGAGACATGACATGGCATTGACACTGGAACAACTCAACACCGCGCCGCCAGCCGACCTGCTGGCTGAGCTGGGTGGCTTGTACGAGCACTCGCCCTGGTTCGTGGAAACGGCGCTGAAAAGCCGCCCGTTTGTGTCGCTGGCCCACTTCAAACACGCCCTGGTGCAAGCGGTGGAAACGGCGGGGCGCGAAGCGCAACTGGCCCTGGTCCGCGCCCACCCGGAGCTGGCCGGCAAGGCCATGGTGGCCAAGACACTCACCGCCGAATCGACCAACGAACAGGGGAAAGCCGGCCTGACCGCCTGCACACCCGAGGAATTCGCCCGCATCCAGCAGCTCAATGCCGACTACAACGCCCGTTTCGGCTTTCCCTTCATCCTAGCGGTGCGCGGTGCACGCGGCCTGGGCCTGAACAAGGCACAAATCATCGAGACCTTTGAGCGTCGGGTCTTCAACCACCCCGACTTCGAACTGGCCGAGGCCCTGCGCAACATCCACCGCATCGCCGAGATCCGCCTGAACGACAAGTTCGGCGTCGAGCCCACCCTTGGCAACGACGTGTGGGACTGGCAGGAAAAACTCAGCGCACACAGCGACCCCGGTTTTGCCGAGAAGGGCCAGCTCACCGTCACCTACCTGACCGACGCCCACCGCGCCTGCGCCCAGCGCATCAGCCACTGGATGCGTGACTGCGGCTTCGACGAGGTCGAGATTGACGCCGTGGGCAACGTGGTCGGCCGCTACCACGGCGCCACCCCCGACGCCAAGTACCTTTTGACCGGCTCGCATTACGACACCGTGCGCAACGGCGGCAAGTACGATGGCCGCCTCGGCATCTTCGTGCCCATGGCCTGCGTGCGCGAACTGCACCGCACCCAACGCCGCCTGCCCTTCGGCTTCGAGGTGGTGGGTTTTGCCGAAGAAGAAGGCCAACGCTACAAGGCCACCTTCCTGGGCTCGGGCGCGCTGATCGGTGACTTCAAGCCCGAGTGGCTGGACCAGAAGGATGCCGACGGCATCACCATGCGCGAGGCCATGCA
>CAYUAH010000530.1:0-1570 GCA_964442375.1 uncultured Hydrogenophaga sp.
TCCTGCTCGAAGCCGGTGTCATCCGCAAGATGCCGGACAACTTCGACGCCATGCTCGACACCAGCTTCATCAAGTGAATACCGTGAGCGCCACCACCACCTCCGTGGCGGTGCCACCGCCCGCCCCGGCCACGCGCCGGCGGCGTGGCCTGGCCCCGCTGGAGCCCGTCAGCGCCACGTCCAAGTGGGTGCTGGGCCTGGGCTTTTTCATCGTCTTCTTCGCCGTTTGGGCGGTTGCCACGCTGGGCGGCTATGTGTCGCCCACCTTCCTGGCCAGCCCCATCACCATGGCGCAGGAAGGCTGGTTGCTGTTCACCGAATACAACTTCATCCACGACATCGGCATGACGGTGTGGCGGGTGTTCGGCGGCTTCATCCTCGCCGCCATCGTGGCCGTGCCGCTGGGCATCGCCATGGGCGCCCACAAGGGCGTCGAGGCTTTCTTCGAACCCTTCGTCTCCTTCTGCCGATACCTGCCGGCCTCGGCCTTCATCCCGCTGCTCATCCTGTGGGCCGGCCTGGGCGAGTTGCAGAAGCTGCTGGTCATCTTCATCGGCTCGGTGTTCCAGATCGTGCTGATGGTGGCCGTCACGGTAGGCGCTGCCCGCAAGGATTTGGTGGAGGCCGCTTACACCCTGGGCGCCAACAACACCGGCATCGTGCGCCGCGTGCTCATCCCGGGCGCCGCGCCCGAGATCGCCGAGACCCTGCGCCTGGTGCTGGGCTGGGCCTGGACCTACGTCATCGTGGCCGAGCTGATCGGCTCGTCCTCGGGCATCGGCCACATGATCACCGACAGCCAGGCCCTGCTCAACACCGGCCAAATCATCTTCGGCATCATCGTCATCGGCCTCATCGGCCTGATCTCGGATTTCGCCTTCAAGGCGCTGAACCGCCGCCTGTTTGCCTGGAGTTCGCTGTGAGCACGAAGCTTTCGATACAGGGCGTCTCGCGCGTCTTCACCAGCCCCAAGGGCGCCAAGACCCAGGCGCTCACGCCGGTCGATTTTGAGGTGCGCGAGAACGACTTCGTCACCATCCTCGGCCCCTCGGGCTGTGGCAAGTCCACCATGCTGCGCATCGTCGCCGGCCTCGACCACCCGACCACCGGCCGCGTGCTGCTGGACGGCCAGCCGGTCGAAGGTCCGGGCGCCGACCGCGGCATGGTGTTCCAGAGCTACACGCTGTTTCCCTGGCTCACCATCGAGCAGAACATCCGCTTTGGCCTGCGCGAACGCGGTATGCCCGAGGCGCAGCAAAAGGAACGGGCCGACTACTTCATCGCCAAGGTGGGCTTGCGCGGTTTTGAGCACCACTTTCCCAAGCAGCTCTCGGGCGGCATGCAGCAGCGCACGGCCATTGCGCGCGCCCTGGCCAACGACCCCAAGATCCTGCTGCTGGACGAGCCCTTCGGCGCGCTGGACAACCAGACCCGCGTGCTGATGCAGGAACTGCTGCTGGGCATCTGGGAATCGGCGCAGAAGACGGTGCTCTTCGTCACCCACGACATCGACGAAGCCATCTTCATGGCCAACCGCGTGGCGGTGTTCAGCGCCCGGCCCGGCCGCATCA
>CAYUAH010000531.1:0-1557 GCA_964442375.1 uncultured Hydrogenophaga sp.
TCCAGCTTGCGCTGGTCGCCGTGCGGCAGGCTGGCGGCCAGGGCATCGCGCTTGTCGGCCAGGGCCACGGCTTCGAGCACGCGGTCGGTTTTTTCCAGCAGGTCGCGCCGGTCGCTCCAGATGCGCCAGAGGTTGAGGCCGGCACCGGCGCGGGCCTGCACCGCCAGGCGCACGTTCTCGCGCACGCTCAGTTGCGGGAACAGGTTGGTGAGCTGGAACGCACGCCCCAGGCCCGCCTGCGCCCGGGCCGCCGCGCCCAAGGGCGTGAGGTCCTGACCGTTCAGCGCCACCGTACCGGCAGACGCCTTGATCTGCCCGGAGATCAGGTTGAAGTAGGTCGTCTTGCCCGCGCCATTGGGGCCAACGATGGCGGTCAGCGTGCCCGGCGCAAACGCGCAGGACACAGCATTCACCGCCACGTGGCCGCCAAAGCGGACCGTGAGATCGCGTGTTTCAAGCATGGGTGGCGTGCGCCTGCGGCGCACGTGGGTTGAGCGTTGAGGGTTGGGCGTTGAGCGTGGCGCACGGACTGCTCGCTCAACGCTCAACGCGGATCGCTGAACCTGTGGTGCCGCCGCTGGCGGCACCACAGGTTCAGCGCTTGTTCCTGATCGGCACGTCCATCTCTTCAGGTTTGATCTCGCGCACCAGCTCCGGCACGCCCCAGGCGAAGGCCGGATCCACCTTGATCTTGAAGTGGTACATGCTCTGCATGGCCTGGTGGTCTTCCTTGCGGAAGGTCATCTTGCCCTTGGGCGTGTCAAAGCTCATGCCTTCCATGGCGGGGATCAGGGCCGTGGCCTTGGCGTCGCCGTTGGTCTTCTTGAGCGCGGTCACCAGGGCCATGGCGGCGCTGAAGCCACCGGCGGTGAAGAAGTCCGGCGGGCTCTTGAACTCCTTGTAGTGGCGGGCCACCATGGCCTCGTTCACCGGGTTCTTGGGGATACCGAAGTAGTAGTAGGCCGCGCCTTCCATGCCGGGGAACTGCTTGTAGGCGGTCATGGCGGGCAGGATGTTGCCGCCGGTGGCCAGCTCGATGTTGTAGCGCTTCTTCAACTCAAGCTCAGCAAACTTGCTGAAAGGCGAATTGGCACCGGCCCACACCACCCACACAAATTTGCGACCGGGCACGTCCTTGAGCTTGTCCACCACGCGCTGCAGGCCCGCGGTGAAGTCGGTGGTGGCGGCGGGCAGGTACTCCTCGTGCACCAGCTTGCCCTTCTTCACGGCTTCGCGGAAGGCCTTCACGCCGTCGCGGCCGAAGGCGTTGTCCTGCGCCAGGGTGACGATGGTGTTCTCGGGCTTGTCCAGCGCCACGGCGTTGGAAATGGCGTCCTGCGAGCTGTTGCGGCCCGTGCGGAAGATGTACTTGTTCCACTTGTCGCCGGTGATGGAGTCGGCCACGGCGGGCTCGACCAGCAGGATCTTGCGGTACTCCTCGGCCACCGGCAGCATGGCCAGGGCCACTGGCGAGGCGGTGGGGCCCACGGCGATGTCGGCCTTGTCGTCGCCGTAGGCGGCGGCCAGCAGGCTCTTGCCCAGGTCGGGCTTGCCCTG
>CAYUAH010000532.1:0-1549 GCA_964442375.1 uncultured Hydrogenophaga sp.
TTCACCCGCGAAGGCATCCAGCGCGACAAGCGCGCCCAGCAGATCATCGACGACGAACTCAAGCGCTTCCGCCTGGACCTGAACGACCAGCTGCGCATCGTGGAAGCCGACGCCTTCGACCGCATCGAAAAGCTGTTGCTGGGCAAGGTTGCCAACGGCGGCCCCAAGAAGCTGGCCAAGGGCACCAAGATCGACAAGGCCTACCTGACCGAAGTCGAGAAGTACCACTGGTTCGACATCCGTCCGTCCGAGGACGACGTGGCCGCCCAGCTGGAGTCGATCAAGAACTCCATGGAGCAGACCCGTCACAGCTTCGACCTGGCTTTTGAAGAGAAGCGCAAGAAGCTCACGCAAGGCGATGAGCTGCCCGCTGGCGTGCTCAAGATGGTCAAGGTCTACCTGGCTGTCAAACGCCGCCTGCAGCCTGGCGACAAGATGGCCGGCCGCCACGGCAACAAGGGTGTGGTCTCCAAGATCACCCCGGTGGAAGACATGCCCCACCTGGCCGACGGCACGCCGGTTGACATCGTGCTGAACCCGCTGGGCGTGCCTTCGCGCATGAACATCGGTCAGGTGCTGGAAGTCCACCTGGGCTGGGCCGGCAAGGGCCTGGGCCAACGCATCGGCGACATGCTGCAGCGCGAAGCGGCGGTCGCCGAATTGCGCGGTTTCATGGAAAAGATCTACAACACCACCGGCCGCAAGGAAGACCTGGCGGGCCTGAGCGACGCCGAAGTGCGCGCCATGGCGCAGGAGCTGACCACCGGGGTGCCGTTTGCTTCGCCCGTGTTCGACGGTGCGTCGGAAAAAGAGATCATGGACATGCTCCAGCTCGCCTACCCCGACGACATTGCCAAGGCCAAGGGCCTGACCGCGACCCGCACTCAGGCGCAGTTGTTTGATGGCCGCAGTGGGGACGCTTTCGAGCGCAAGACCACCATCGGCTACATGCACTACCTCAAGCTGCACCACCTGGTGGACGACAAGATGCATGCCCGTTCCACCGGCCCGTACTCCCTGGTCACGCAGCAGCCGCTGGGCGGCAAGGCGCAGTTCGGCGGCCAGCGTTTCGGCGAAATGGAAGTGTGGGCGCTGGAGGCCTACGGCGCCTCCTACATCCTGCAGGAAATGCTCACCGTCAAGTCCGACGACGTGCAGGGCCGCACCAAGGTGTACGAGTCCATCGTCAAGGGCGAGCACTCGATCGAAGCGGGCATGCCCGAGTCGTTCAACGTGCTGGTCAAGGAAATCCGTTCGCTCGGTATCGACATCGAGCTCGAGCGTTCGTGATTCACTGAAGAAAAGGAAACCGACAAATGAAATCCTTGCTCGACCTGTTCAAGCAGTTCACGCCCGACGAGCACTTCGATGCCATCCGCATCGGCCTGGCTTCGCCGGAAAAAATCCGCTCCTGGTCCTTCGGTGAAGTCAAGAAGCCCGAGACCATCAACTACCGCACGTTCAAGCCTGAGCGTGACGGTCTGTTCTGCGCCAAGATCTTTGGCCCCATCAAGGACTACGAGTGCCTGTGCGGCAAGTACAAGCGCCT
>CAYUAH010000533.1:0-1534 GCA_964442375.1 uncultured Hydrogenophaga sp.
CACGCGGCCGATCATGAGCGTCTGCGGGCCGCCCAGCAGCTCGGGAATCACGAACTCGCCCACACAGGGAATGAAGACCAGCAGCGCACCGGCCACGATGCCGCCCTTGGACAGCGGCACGGTGATGCGCCAGAAGGCCTGCCAGGGCGTGGCGCCGAGGTCGCGCGCGGCTTCGAGCAGGCGGATGTCCATCTTGACCAGGTTGGCGTACAGCGGCAGCACCATGAAGGGCAGGTAGGTGTAGACCATGCCCAGGGTGAGCGAGAAGGGCGTGTTCATCATCTTGATGGGCTCATCGATGAGCCCGATGGCCAGCGCGATGTTGTTGAACACGCCGCTGTCGGCCAGCAACATCTTCCAGGCGTAGACACGCAGCAGGAAAGAGGTCCAGAACGGCAGCATCACCAGCATCAACAGGCCGGGGCGAATCTCGGGCGCGCTGCGGGCCAGAAAGTAGGCAAACGGGTAGCCGATGACCAGGCAGATGGCGGTGGTCAGTGCCGCGTATTTGATCGAGGACAGGTAGGCCTCGAGGTAGAGCGCGTCCTCGAACAGGATGTAGAGGTAATTGCTGAAACGGACCTTGAGCTGCAGGATGCCTTCGGACCAGGTCAGCAGATCGACGAAGCGCACGCCGTCGCTTTCCGACACGCTGATCTTGAACACCACCAGGAAAGGCAGCGCAAACACCGCGAGCAGGAACAGCATGGGCACGCCGATGACGAACTTGCGGCCCAGGCGGGCCACCAGTGCATCGAGCCACTGGGTGCTGGGAAGGGTGCGGGTATCGGCACTCATGGCGTCATTGCGTCAAGACGACCACATCGCTGCCCCACCACCAGACGTGCACCGCATCGCCCTGCGCCAGGCGCACCTGGTCGTGGCGGGCGTCGTTGGCCTTGGTGATCTTGACCACCATGCCAGAGGCCAGCGCCACGTGGTAGGTGGTGGAACTGCCCAGGTAGGCCAGGCCGCGTATGGTGCCGCGCGCGCAGTTGAAGCCCAGCTCGGCAGCGTTGTCGTAGTCGGCCACGGTGGGCGCCTCGACCTGGATGCCGATTTTTTCAGGCCGCACGGCGATAAAGGCGTCCATGCCCAGGGTGCCGGTGATGCCGTGGCTCACGTAGTGGCGGCACTCGGGTGAGTCGATCACCACGTGATCGGGTTCGTCCACCGACAACTGGCCCTTGAACAGGTTGACGCTGCCGATGAAGTCGGCGACGAACTTGCAGTTGGGGGTTTCGTAAATGTCGCCGGGGCGGCCCACCTGCAGAATCTGGCCCTGGCTCATCACGCCGATGCGCGAAGCCATGGTCATGGCCTCTTCCTGGTCGTGCGTCACCATCACGCAGGTCACACCCACCTGGTGGATGATGTCCACCAGTTCGAGCTGGGTGCGCTCGCGCAGTTTTTTGTCCAATGCACCCAGCGGCTCGTCCAGCAGCAGCAACTGGGGCTTCTTGGCCAGACTGCGCGCCAGCGCCACACGCTGCTGCTGACCACCCGAGAGCTGGTGCGGCTTGCGCTTGGCGTA
>CAYUAH010000534.1:0-1519 GCA_964442375.1 uncultured Hydrogenophaga sp.
AAACCGCCACCGCTGGCCAGGGCGCCCACCTGGCCTGGCCGGCGCTGCTGCGCAAACTCGACAGGGAGAACCCGGGTTTCGCGACCTGAGGCTCAGCTCAAAACAACGCTGCTCAACCGGCGCCGGTAGGTGGCCACGGTGGGGTCTTCGGGCGGGATCTGGCCTTCGGCCACCTTGGGCTTGGGCACGTCGATGATTTCGAGGATGGCGACGTAAGTCTTGCGCGCCAGGTCGCTGTTCCAGGCCTTGTCACGCATCAGGATCTCCAGCAACTCGTCCATGGCCGCCGTCCAGCGCTGGGCGGCCATGTGGTGCTGGGCCAGCTCGTAGCGGGCGTCGAAGTCGCGCTTGTTGGCGGCAATGCGCGCGGCCAGGGCGGCGTCGGCCGGCTCGTAGGCGTTGTCCACCACGTCCAGCGCGTTCATCCAGTGCTGCAGGGCTTCGAGCTTGCGCACGGCCAGGGCTTTGGCGATCACGGGCGCAAACGCCACCTTGGCGTCGTCGGTGCGGCCCAGCAACAGCAAGGCCTTGATGAAGTCGAAGCGGGCGTTGTCGTCGTCCGGCTTGTCGGCCACGGCCTGGGCCAGCGCGGCCAGGGCGTCTTCGCTGCCGGCGGGCGGGGCGGCGGGTTCGGGCTCGACCACCTCGGGTTCGGGTTCTTCGGCCGGCGGCAAATGCTTGTCCAGGAAAGCCTTCACCTGGCTCTCCGGCAAGGCGCCCATGAAGCCATCGACGGGCTGACCGCCCATCAACAACACACAGGTGGGGATGCTGCGGATGCCGAAAGCGGCGGCGAGTTGCTGCTCGTCGTCGGAGTTGATCTTGACCAGCTTGAAGCGGCCGGCGTAGGCTTCTTCCACCTTTTCCAGGATGGGTCCGAGCGATTTGCAGGGCCCGCACCAGGGCGCCCAGAAATCGACCAGCACCGGCGTGGTCATGGAGGCCTCGATGACCTCGGCTTCAAAGTTTTGGATGGTGACGTCGATCATGGGCTATGGGCCTGCAAGCGGTGGGAAAGCGGCCAAGGTGGGGCCGAACCGTAAAATCCCAACTTTAACGGAGCAAGCATGGCGGACGTTCAAGTCGGGGTGGTGATGGGTTCCAGCAGCGACTGGGACACCATGCAACACGCGGTTCAGATTCTGGAGCAGTTTGGCGTCGCCTTCGAGGCCCGCGTGGTCTCGGCCCACCGCATGCCCGACGACATGTTCGCCTACGCCGAAGCCGCCACCGCGCGTGGCCTCACGGCCATCATCGCCGGTGCCGGCGGCGCCGCCCACCTGCCCGGCATGCTGGCGGCCAAAACCCCGGTGCCCGTGCTGGGCGTGCCGGTGGCCAGCAAACACCTGCAAGGCGTCGATTCGCTGCACAGCATCGTGCAAATGCCCAAGGGCGTGCCGGTGGCCACCTTCGCCATCGGCGCGGCCGGCGCGGCCAACGCCGCCCTGTTTGCGGTGGCCATGCTGGCCAACGGCAACCCCGCCCTGCGCGAGCAACTCAACGCCTTCCGTGCCGCGCA
>CAYUAH010000535.1:0-1501 GCA_964442375.1 uncultured Hydrogenophaga sp.
CTTGCTGCGGGCCGTGCCCAGGCGCAGGTCGGAGGCCATGGCGATGATGGCGCCGGCGCCGGCACACACGCCGTCGATGGCGGCGATGATGGGCTGTGGGCACACGCGCATCATCTTGACCAGCTCGCCCGTCATGCGGGTGAACATCAGCAGCTCGGGCGCTTTGAGGTCGATCAGTGGGCCGATGATTTCGTGCACGTCACCGCCGGAGCAGAAGTTGCCGCCCGCGCCGGTGACCACCACGGTCTTGACGTCGGTCGCCCACTTGAGCTTGTGGAACAGGTCGCGCAGCTCGGCGTAGCTGTCGAAGGTCAGCGGGTTCTTGCGCTCGGGGCGGTTGAGCGTGATGGTACCGACGCCTTCGTTCACTTCCCACAGGAAGTGTTGGGCCTGGTAGCCAGCCAGGGGCTTGTGGTTGCCGGCCTGCAGCGCGGGATCGAGGGGCTTGTTCATCTTGTCTTCCTTCTTTGTGTTCACATCACTTCGCCACCGGCCACCGAAATCGATTGACCTGTCACGGCACTGGCGCCGTCGCCGCACAGCCAGGCCACCGCGTCGGCCACCTGCTCGGGCTGGACCAGCTGACCCTGTGGGTTGGACTTGACGAATTCGGCGCGGGCTTCTTCTGCCGTGCGGCCGGTTTTGGCGACCACGCGCTCAATGCTTTCGCGCACGATGTCGGTCTCGGTGTAGCCGGGGCAGACGGCGTTGACGGTGACGCCTTTTTTCGCCATCTCCAGCGCCAGCGATTTGGTCAGCCCCACCACGCCGTGTTTGGCCGCGCAATAGGCCGACACATAGGCGTAGCCCACCTGGCCGGCGGTGCTGGCCACGTTGACCACGCGGCCCCACCCGCGCGCCACCATGCCCGGCAGCACGGCCTGGGTGCAGACCAGGGTGCCGGTGAGGTTGACACTGAGCATCTGGTGCCACAGCGCCAGGTCCATCTTGAGGAAGGGTGCGGTCTGGGCCTGGCCGGCGTTGTTGACCAGCACGTCCACCGGGCCGAAGCGGGCCTCGGCTTGCGCCACGGCTGCCGCCACCTGGGCCGGGTCAGCCACGTCGGCGCTGAC
Source organism: uncultured Hydrogenophaga sp. (assembly GCA_964442375.1). Taxonomy (GTDB): domain Bacteria; phylum Pseudomonadota; class Gammaproteobacteria; order Burkholderiales; family Burkholderiaceae_C; genus Hydrogenophaga. The sequence continues at coordinate 1,074 of CAYUAH010000535.1, forward strand.
CGCCAACAGGTGCTCGGGGTCGGTGTCGGCCAGGGCCTGGACCACGGCCAGCCGGCGGCCCAGCACGGTGACGTTCAGGCCGCGCGCCACCAGGGCTTGCGCGATGGCCGCGCCAATGCCCTGGCCGCCGCCGGTGACGAGGGCGTGACGTTGGCTCATGTTCACTTGCTCCCGGTTGCTGCCATCGCCTTCTCGCGGGCGAAGATGGATTCCATCTGGCCCTTGGCCGAGCGGTACTGCTTGGGCCAGCTCACCGGGGTGAAGCCGATCTTGGCCGCCTCGGTCAGCGTCCAGGCCGGGTTGGCCAGGTGCGGGCGGGCGACGGCGCAGAGGTCGGCGCGGCCGGCCGCCAGGATGGAGTTGGCGTGGTCGGCCTCGCTGATGGCGCCCACCGCGATGGTGGGGATGCCGGCTTCCTGGCGGATGCG